>CAZTMB010000049.1:3210-17273 GCA_964614695.1 uncultured Isosphaeraceae bacterium
TCGCGAGATCCGCCTGGAACTCGATCGCCGCGGTGCGCGACGCCTCCGAGACGAGCGGCCCCATGAAGACCGGCGTTGGGGAGTCGTACGGCCCCACGAGCACGGTCGACGCGACCTTGGCGAGGGTCGCGAGGAACCGCTCCGCGATCGCCTCGTGCACCACGATCCGCCGCGTGCACGTGCAGCGTTGGCCCGTCGTCGCGAAGGAGGCCCGGACCGCCTCGACGATCGCCCGCTCGAAGTTCGCCGACGGCATCACCACCATCGCGTTCGAGCCGCCCATCTCGAGGGCGAGCAGGCGGCCCGGCCGATCGAGGTTCGCTTCCATGATCCGCCGGCCCACCGGCCAACTGCCCGTGAAGAGGATGCCATCGAGATCCTCGTGCGCGACAAGCGTCGCGGCGACGTCGGCCCCGCCATGCACGAGATTGACGACGCCCGCGGGAAGACCCGCGCGATGGAAGAGATCCGCGAGCATCTGACCGACCGCAGGCGTCTTCTCGCTCGGCTTGAAGACCGCGGTGTTCCCGAGCACGAGCGCCGGCACGAGATGGCCGTTGGGAAGATGCGCCGGGAAGTTGAACGGACCAAGCACCGCCATCACGCCGTGCGGGCGGAATCGGCAGAGGCCTTCGACGCCCGACGTCGCGCCGACCGAAAAGCCCCGCACCCGATCCATCACGCGATCGTCGAGCGTGATGTCGACCTTGCCCGCGACCGCCGCGGCTTCGAGCCTCGCCTCGGGAAGCACCTTGCCCATCTCGCGGCCGATCAACCGCGCGAGCGTCTCGCCCTCCTCCTTGACGAGCGCCTGGAACCGCCGCAGGAGTTCGACGCGGGTCTCGAGCGGCGTCGCGGCCCACGCCGGCTGCGCGGCGCGGGCGGCCGCGATCGCCTCGTCGACGGCGCTCGCCTCCGGCGAGCCGGACCAGACGACTTCCTCGGGATTCGAGGGGTTGTGCGAACGCAGCCCGCTGCCGGCGATCGATCGCCACTTGCCGCCGATGAGATTGGCGGCCTCGAAGCCGCAGGCGCCGACCTCGCTCATGCCGACGCGGCCTTCGTGTGCCGCCGGCGCGAGCCATGCGGCTTGACCGGCGTCACGCCGATCGACATGCCCGGCTCCGCGCCGATCGTTTCAGCCTCGGCCGCGGTGATCGCGACGCGATCGCCGTCGATCCGACATCGTCCGCGGATCGCGCGGTAGCCGAGATCGCCGTCGCAGGAGAGGAACGCGGTCTCGCCGTGATCGCCCTCGGCGATCTCGAGGGCCATGGTGCGGGTCGCCTGCACGATCGGGATCTCGTCGCGCTTCGCGGTGATGTAGGGACCGCCGTCGAAGGGATCGACGTGATCCTCGAAGCGGAATCCCTGCTCCTCGAGCATCTTCTTCGCGGGCCTCGTCTCGTCGCCGACCTTGCCGATGAGGTTCCGCGCCTCGGGCGGCAGCAGCGAGGCGTAGATCTCGCCGCGCGGGAAGAGGCTCGTGATGAACTCCTTCGAGTGCTGGCAGAAGAGATCCGCCTCCTTGTAGGAGAGGTTGATGAAGCGTCGGCCAAGGTACTCCCACAGCAGGTTGCGGCTGTCGGGCGTGACCGCGCCCATCAGCTCGGCGATCACCGTCTCGGCGAAGAGCTCCCGATGCAGCCCGAGGAAGTGGAGTCTGACCAGGCTCAGCAGCGCCCCGAGCCGCTCGGCATGGCCGCGGTAGCCCGGCGCGAGGATCAGCCCGCCGAGTTCGCTCGGCCCGCTCTCGTCGGTGCCGAACTCGAGCGTCAGGTGCACCTGCCCGGTCTGCAGATCGTGGCTGAAGAGCGACTTCTTGCGGACGTGCAGGAAGGTGTGCGGATGCCCCGGCCAGGAGATGCAGCTGATGATCGCGCTCGTGCCGACGACGTTGCCGGTCGAGCCGTCCTCGAGGACGAACATGAACTCGCGGTCGCGAGCATCCTCGGCGTCGCCCGCGAAGCTGCGGCGGCTGCGGACGATCTTCGCCGCGAGCGCATCGCGATCGGCGGGCAGGTTGATGAAGTGGACCATCCGCGCGAACTTGAGCAGCGTCGGCAGGTCCTCGGCGGTGGCGGGTCGGATGAAGAACATGCTGGCTCCCGGAGGATCACTCCGCCGCGACGCGGGCAAGCGCCCGCTCGACGATCTCCATCACCGGATCGAACTGCTCGGGCTGCATCACGCCGACCGGCGGCAGGAAGCGGACGTGGTACGGGTCGTGTCCGCAGTAGAAGGCGACGACGCCCTCCTCGAAGAGGACGTGCATGAGGCGCATGATCTTCTCCTTCGCCCCGCCGAACGGCGTGAAGCGCATCATGCCGCCGGTCCCGCCGGTGAAGCGCTCGTGGCTGCGGCCGAACGCCTCGCGGACCGGCGGGAACCACTCCGGATGCCGCGCCCGGATCCCGTCGACGCCTTGGCGAAACGCCGCATGCAGGCGGGCGATGCGCCCGTCGGGACCGTAGTAGCCGCCGTCGCGCATGCGCTCGAGGATGCGCCGACCGACCCGAAACGCGCTCGTCGCGGCGCTGAAGGTGCCCGAGAGAAGCCCCGGCCCCGGATTCAGGTCGGCGGTGTAGAGGCACGCGCACGCCTGGCTCATCTTGCCGAGCGTGACCACGTCGATGTGCTCGCCGAGACCGAGCGCCTCGAAGGCGAACATCCGCTCGGTGCGGCCGAAGGTCTGCACCTCGTCGTCCCACACCGGGATGCCGTGCTTGCGGGCGAGTTCGAAGAGGGCGACGAAGAACTCCCGCGGCGCGGTGTTGAATCCGCCCTCGCCCTGCACCAGTTCGACGATGAGGCAACTGTGCTGCTTCGGGTAGCGCAGGATCGCCTGCTCGAGATGCCAGCGGGTCATCTCGATCGAACGCTCGCCGAGCGTGGCGTCGTAGAAGGGCAGATAGTCGACGAGCGTGTTCAGCGGGATCCCCTGCCGGTAGCCCGCCGCGTCGCCGATCTGGCTCATCGTGGTCGAACGGCCCATGAAGCAGCCGGCGAAGGCGAAGATCCGCGGCGCTCCGCCGGTCTTCTGCTGGCAGACCTTGAGCGCCGCTTCGTTCACCATGCAGCCGGAGTTGCTCACGAAGCAGTGGGCGAGGTTCGAGGACTTCTCGGCCTCGGCGACGAGGAGCTCCGCGAACTCGATCGAGTCGGCGTTGAACTGCAGGTTGCCCTGCTGCACGAGATCGGAGAGCCCCGCGCGGATCGCGACCTCGCAGAGGTCCGGATCGCCGTGGCCGAAGAGGTGCACGCCGATGCCGCAGATCATGTCCCACTTGACGCTGCCGTCGAGCAGCTCGACGAGCGGACCGTTGCCGAGCCCGCTGCCGACGTAGGGGTACCAGCTCGCGCGTCCGCGCACCGCGGCATTGCGGTCGAGCCAGCCCTTGTAGGTCTCGGCAAGCTCCGCCTTCGGCGGGCGAGCGCCGGTCAGGCGGGCCTGCGCGCCGCGAAGTTCCTCGACCATCGCCGCGACGGCGGCGTCGATGCGGGCATTGGCGAGCAGGCTCGAGGCGGCAAGAGCCTCCCCCGCGGAGGCTGCCGAATGGGTCGCTGACTGGCTCATGGGGCTCCGTCCACGCGTGCGGCCGTGCGAGGCTCCATCCTCGCGGACGGGCATGCTATCGGCGTCGCCGGAGCCGTCGGATCAGGATCGCCGCGAGCGCCGCCCGCTCGGAGAGGCTGTCGAGTTCGACGAACTCGTCGAGCCGGTGCAGGTTCCCGCCCCGCACCCCGAGATTGTCGAGGGTCGGCAGCCCCGCCGACTGCAGGATGTTGCCGTCGCAGACGCCGCCGGTCGAGGCGAAGGGCAGTTCGAAGCCGATCGCCGCGGCGACTTCCTTCGCTTCGCGCGCCAGGCGCTCGACGGCCGCGGTGCAGGGCTTCGCAGGGCGATTCGCGAGGTACTCGACGCGCACGCCGGGCATCGCGCCCTCCGCGGTCGCAAGCGCCTCGATCTCGCGGCCGAGATGCGTCGCGCCCGCCTCGTCGCGGAAGCGCACGTTGCCCCACGCCGTCGCGCGGTCGGGCACGATGTTGGTCGCCGCGCCGCCCGAGATCGGCCCGACGTTCGCGACGACGCCGCGATCGGCATTGGGAAGTTCACCGACCCGAACGAGGCACTTCGCGAGCGCCGTCACCGCGGAGACCCCTTGCGTGAAGTCGCGGCCGACGTGCGCGGAGCGCCCGAAGCAGTCGATGCGGAACTGCCCGGCGCCCATGCGCTCGATCGCGAGCGCCCCGCCCGGCAACGCCGGCTCGAAGACGAGCCCGACGTCGTGCCGCCGCGCGGCTTCATCGAGCGCCTTCGCCGAGTGGAACGATCCGGTCTCCTCGTCGGCGTTGAGCGCGAAGGTCCACGCGACCGACTCGCCGGCTTCCGCGAGCAGTTCAAGCGCTGCGATCGCGACGAGCAGCCCGCCCTTCATGTCGGCGGCGCCGGGCCCGGTCGCGCGATCACCGCCGATCGGCTCGAGGCGCTGGAACGGCCCGTGCGGATCGTGCACGGTGTCCAAGTGCCCGGCGAGCAGGAAGCGCACGCCATCGCCGACGTGCTCGAAGAGGCTCGTGACGGGAATCGCCTCGCCGCTTGCGGCGGCGTCACCCGGAAGCCACGCCGGCCTCGGATCGCCCGGCACGTCGCGGCGCGTCGCGCCGAGTCGCGTCAGTCGCTCGGCCATGACGGCGCGGAATCGTTCGACGCCTTCGACGTGGCCGCGGCCGGTCGGGATCGCCACCCACGCGGCGAGATCGCGTCGCATCGCCGCATCGCGAGCCTTCGCCTGCTCGAGGATCTTCGCCTCGATGGCGTCGAGCGATGCGCCGCTCATCGATCGTGCTCCGCGCCGCGAAGTTCGAGCCGGTCGAGGATCGCCTTCGGCGCCACGGTGCCGCGGCAGCTCTCGAACGCTTCGCCCCGCATCAGGATCGATCCCTCTGGCGTGACCGCGAGACGCAGCCGCCCTCCCGGCAGTTCGCCGATCGCGTGATCGCCAAGCGAGCCGCGATCGCGCAGCGCGACGAACGACGCGCACGCCCCGCTGCCGCAGGCCATGGTGATCCCGCTGCCCCGCTCCCAGGTCCGCATGCGGAATCGCTGCGGATCGATCGCCGCCACCGCGTGCACGTTGATCCGCTGCGGAAAGGCCCCCGCATGCTCGAACGCCGGGCCGAGCCGCGCGAGATCGAATCGTTCGACCGCCTCTACCGACGCGAACTCGAGCACGAGATGCGGATTGCCCATCGAGACGCAGCTCCACGCGACGAGATCCGCGAGCGAGCCACCCGGGCATTGTTCGCGAGCGAGATCGATCGCCGCACGGCACGCCTCGAGCCGGTTCGGCGCAAGACCCAGGACCAGCGCACCAGCGTCCACTCCCTCGATCACGACCGGGATCTCGCCCGCCGCGAGCGTGGGCACGCCCAGGTCGATCTCGACTTCGAAGGCGCCCTCCGGCGACTCGAACGGCCTGGCCGCGACGATCCCCCGCCCGATCCGCACGCGGATCGGCTTGCCCGCGCGAAGCGTGTCGCGAAGCGACTCCGCGATCCGCTCGCCGAGTCCGCCGGTCATCGCGAATCGCACGGCGCACCGCAACCCGTTGCCGCACATGCCGCTCTCGGATCCGTCGGCGTTCCACATCCGCATGCGGAGCGCCGCGTCGTCGCCTTCAAGCGGCTCCACGGTGATCACGCCATCGCCGCCCACGCCGAAGTGCCGGTCGGAGAGGCCGATCGCGAGCGTGCGACGATCGAACCTCGCCGCGTCGGATTCGGCAAGGAAGACGTAGTCGTTGCCGAGCCCGTGCATGCGGCGAAACGCGACGAGTTCGGAGCGAGTCTCGGCGTCGCTCGAGGCACGGGTCTTGGCGTGGAGCGCGACTTCGACGCGGGGCTCTCCCGCGGCCTCGGCGATCGGGTCGATGCGTTCGGCAGTCGGACTCGACATGGTTCGGATGCTACCGCCGGTTCGTGGCGCCCCCGGTCGCCCCGAGAAGATCGGTCGAGGTCCAGATTGCGTCGTCGTGCCGAGCCGCGATCGCTCTGGCGCCTTCGGCGAGGACGCAAAGCAGAAGCAGCCCAGCGCCGACGGCCTTGATCCATCGCACCGTGCGGTCGATCGGAAGTCGAAGGATCGGCACCGACACCAGCTGCACGAGGTTCCGCTGCCTCCAGCGAATCGAGCCGTGCCGCCAACTCGGCGCCGCGGGGCTCACGCCGTTGAGTTCGGCGACGCGCCCGAGCGCTCGGCACATCGCCAGCACCGCCCTTGGCGTGACCAGCGCCGCCTCGGGCGCCTTGAGCCGTCGCGACTCGCCGTCATCGACGAACGACGAGGCGGAGGACGGGCCGACCACGCTCAGGTACTGCGCCGCGAACGCGTCGGCCTGCTGCTCGAAACGACGCGACACCCAACCGAAGACGGGAAGCACCATCGCGAGCACCGCCACCGCCGCGGCCGCCTCGACGACGCCGAGCGTCTCGTCGGATTCCTTCGGAACGCCGGCCGCCGCGAGCAGGACCGGATCGACCGGGGGTGGCTCGATCGCGGCGACGACCGAGGGAATCGCCAGTTCGACCGCGATCGCCGCGGCGGCGACGACCGCAAGCGTCGTCAGCAGCATCCACGGCACGTGCCGGCGCTTCACATGCCCGACCTCGTGGGCGACGATCGCCCGCAGGCTCTCGATCGGCATCCGCTCGATCACCGCGTCGGTCAGCAGGAGATACCGCGCCGCCGGCACGAAGCCGACGACGGCGCCATTGAGCATCACCCCGCCGGTGCGCCACACGAGAATCCGGCTCATGCGGACTCCGTTGTCGGCGAGCACGCGCTCGAGCACCTCGAGCGAAGGCCCGTCAGGCATCGGCTCGGTGTCGAGGATCCGCACCATCAGGCTCGGCGCGGCGAGCATCACCGCCACGACCGCCGCGGGCGCCGCGAGCATCTCGGCCGTCGAGCCTTCGCCGAACCACGCCGAGGCGAGCATCGTCGCGGCCTCGGCGGCGCCGATCGCCAAAAGCGCCGGCCCACCGATCAGCCCAAGCTGGTTTCGCAGTTCCGTCGACACGAAGCGGCCTCGCGAGAGCGATCCGCCCCGCAGCACCCGCTCCATCGGATGGGCCGCCCACCAGCACGCGCCGATCGCCGCGATCGGCGGCGCAAGCGCGACCAGTTCATCGAGGAGCGGCAAGTTGCCGAGCACGCTTCGGATCCAGTCGAGCCAGCCGAATCCGAACACCGCGACCGCTTGCGCCACCACCGCCGCCCACTGCAGCCCGCGCAGGCGCACGCGAAGCAGCTGCGGCGCCGATCCGCGGCCCGACCGAAGTCCGCGCAAGGCGCTCCAGGAGGCGTACCACGCCGCGGTCGCGATCATCGCCGCGGGCGCGAGCGCGACCGCGAGCACCGTCGCCGCGGGCGGGATCTCCGCGGGCAACGGCAGCGCCGCGGGCAGGAGCACCGTGGCGACGAGGGCGAGGACGAGAAGCTGCATGCGTGGTCCCGGCTCTCGTGATCGGTCAAAGAGGTCGGCGTCCGGTCAGGAACCCGGGCGCTCGATCACGCCGAGATCGACCGCAACCCGCCCGTGGCGATACCAGTCGACGTCGAGGGTCTTCGAATCGATGAAGGTGAAGACCAGGCAGTTCGCCCCACTCGCGTCGGCCATCTGGAAGTCGCCCAGATGCGGACCGGCGTAGCGGCCGTTCTCGAACTTCTGGCAATGCAGGTGGACGTGGTAGAGCCCCGTCGCGAGCGCCTCGAAGAGTTCCGGCGGGCCCTCGTAGCGCAGGTCGCCGCTGCGCGATCGCGGCGGGAACTCGACCAGTTCGAAGCGGCCCGCGGCGTCGAGCGAGATCATGCCGCCGAACTCGGTGGTGCGATCGAGCATGTCGCGCTCGGCGAAATCGAAGAGATGGCGGCGGACCTGGGGAACGTCGACGGCATCGATCGCCAGATGCATCGCGGCGTAGTCGGCCCAGTCGAGCTCCTTCCGCTGCGGTCGGAGGTACTCGGTGAAGTTCTCCGGGCCGTAGCCCTCGAAGTCGGCGCGATGCTTGCCCGCATCGCGGGCTTCGAGTCTCGACTCGAGCCGCTCGAAGAGCGAGTCCTCGGACTCCGCAAGCAGCGAGGGATCGACCTTCGCCGCGACCACGATCACGTTGAGGTCGCGGATGCGAAGGTTCTCGCGTCGATCGGGCGAGAGCAGTGCGAGGGCCGCGACCGCCTCCGCGCGGTAGGGCTGGTTCTCGGGGCTCCCGATGCGGCGAGCCCAGAGGATCTCCTCGCGGGTCCGCGGCAGCACGCCGAGTTCCGAGACCACGGTCCGGATCTCGCGAAGCAGCGGATCGCGCGGTCCGATCTCGCCCTCGACGACCAGCGTTCGAAGCGTCTGCTCCTGGCCGAGCGACATCAGGAGTTCCCAGCAGCGCATGCGGAGGTTGGCCTGCACGACCGGGTCGCTCTCGACGAGTTCCCGCAGCAGCACCGCGGTCAGCCGATCCGCGCCGTACATGCGTTCGAGGGCGAGCCGCTCGGGTCGAGGCGCGTTGCGGTCGGCCCACGGCACGGTCGGAGCGGCCCAGGCGCGAATCAAGGTCGGCGTCATCGCCTTCCAGTCGAGTTCGGCGATCCGCTCGCAGAGCCAGAGCCGCCACGCCGCGTCCTGCTGCTTGGGCAGGGTGAGGGCCAGCTGGTTCTTGAGCCCCTCCCGGTCGTACTCCCAAAGGCGCTCGAACGCCGCCTTGCGGACGTCGAGCGAGTAGCCCGGCAGCGTGATCGGGCGAAGCAGGCTGCGGAGGTAGTCGGGGTCCTCCGGGGTCGCATCGAGCTGATTCATGGCCTGCAGCTGTCGCCGTGCAGGCTTGCTCGGGTCACCGATCGTCTCGGCGGGATCCGCGATGCGGGTGGGTCCGGAGGAACACGCCGTGAGCAACGCCATGAAGACCGTCAGCGTCGCGACGACGCGCGTTCCGAATCCGTTCATGCGGGAAGTCTACGAGGCACGTCGAGGCGGGTCGGGCGGCGAACGGCCGTTCCGGTCGCGGCGTCTCCTCCTTGGCAACCGGCGAACCACGGACGAGCCGGTCGGCCAACGACCCGTTCGGCGTCATGCGGGCGAGACGCCCGCGGTCCACCTCGACGGAGCGCCGCGACGAGGGGCATGGCGGATCGCGAGCGCCGCGAGCGAGACGGCGAGGCCGTCCGGACTCAGAAGGCGTTCAGTTCGCTCTCGAACGACTGCGGCTCCCCCGCTCTCCTCACCTCGGTAGGACCGCGAGACGGACGACCTGTCGCAGGCGCGATCCACGCCCCGACACGCTCCGTCAGTGCACGCCCTGTGCGGCGAGCCAGCGCTCGCAGTCGATCGCCGCCTGGCACCCCATGCCCGCCGCGGTGACCGCCTGGCGATAGTGCTGATCGGCCACGTCGCCCGCGGCGAAGACGCCTTCGAGGTTCGTGCGGCTGTCGCGATGGCGGAGCAGCACGTAGCCCTTGTCGTCGAGTTCGACGTTGCTGCCGGCGAGGAATCCCGTCGCGGGGCTGTGGCCGATCGCGATGAAGAGGCCGGCCACGTCGAGCCGGCGCTGCTCGCCGGTGCGGACATCCTCGAGCAGCACCGCCTCGATCTTGTCGCCGCCGAGCACGTCCGCGACCTTCGAGTGCCACTCGAACACGATGTTGGGAAGCGCCGCCACGCGGTCCTGCATCGCCTTCGAGGCCCGCAGTTCGCCGCGGCGGTGGATGACGTGGACCTTCGAGCCGAACTTGGCGAGGTACGCCGCCTCCTCCATCGCGGTGTCGCCGCCGCCGACGACGGCGAGGGGCTGGTTGCGAAAGGCCGGCAGCGCCCCGTCGCAGACCGCGCACGCGCTCACGCCGCCGCCCGAGCGGGCGAGTCGCATCTCGTTGGCGAGGCCGAGCCAGTTCGCGACGGCGCCGGTCGCGATGATCACCGACCGCGTGCGGATCTCGCGTTCATCCGAGGTCTTCAGCGTGAAGGGCTTGCTCGAGAAGTCGCAGGAGACGACGTCCTCGTGCGCGATGCGGGTCCCGAAGCGCTCGGCCTGCTTCTGGAAGGCCGCCATCATCTCGGGGCCGGTGACGCCCTCGGGGAATCCCGGGTAGTTCTCGACCTCGGTCGTCAGCATCAGCTGCCCGCCGGGAAGCACCGGCGCCGGATCGCTCTTCGGGACGCCGATGAGGCAGATCGGATCGAGGTTCGCCCGCGCCGCGTAGATCGCCGCCGTCCAGCCTGCCGGGCCGGAGCCGATGATCACCACGCGCTCGATGCCGTCCTTGGGTCCGCTCGACTGCTCGCTCGTCGTCAACGTTCCGACTCCTCTCGTCTCGTGCCGCGGAGACGGCGGTCCGCCGTCCGCCTGCGGCGGTTTCTGTTCCATGATGGCTCGGGGACCGCTCGGGATGCCCCGCTCTCGCGCCGCCGCGTCAGGGGATGAGCCCCTCCTCGCGAGCGAGCGCCCGCACCGGCGGCCAGAGCACCAGATCCCCCGCTTCGCCGGTCGGATCGTGCTCGGTGAAGCCGTCGTCGGCGTGGTCGCCGCCGCGGGCGTAGAGCACGCAGCCGGTCGCCCACACGCGACCGTACGGCGTGTCGATCGGGCGGCGATCGTTGCCGAAGTAGCGGTAGACGAAGGAGCCGTAGCCCTTGTCGTACGGGTCGTAGTCGAATCGCTTGGGGGCGAAGACCGCGTAGTACTTCGCGGGCAGGTCCGGCCAGGCGTTGAAGGTCGCCCGGTAGCCGCAGAGACCCGCCGAGAGGATCGTGCCGTTGATCTCGCAGATCAGCCGGTTGCGAAGCGAGAAGAGCGACTGGATGTCGAGGATCGAGAGCACCACCGCGGCGTAGCGGACTTCGTTGGTGCGCGAGAGTTCGGTGGCGAGGTCCTGCATCGCGTCGTACTGACGCATGCGCCAACGGCGCCACCAATCGTCGTAGATGTTGACGAGCTTCGTGTTCGAGGCGTCGAGGCTGCCATGCACCGCGGCGATCGCCTGCCAACGCTTCGCGGCGCCGAACCTCGTCAGCGGCTTCTTCGCCGACTGGATCTCCGCGAAGATCTCCTCGAAGCGGTCCGCCACCGGCTGGCCGTTCGCGTCGAAGCCCAGCGCGATCGTCGCTTCGGCGACGAGCCGGTCGCCTTCGGGCATCTCGAGCCGCTTCAGCCGCTCGTTGTCGGTCGGGCGAAGGAAGGGGTACTCCTTCACGCCGAGTTGCTGGTAGGTCGTCGCCGGGATGCGGTCGAGGTAGCGCCACATCGCGTCGCGCTGGATCGAGAGCGCTTCGCACATGCGTTCCATGGCGAAGGACTTCTCGACGAGCATCGGACGGTCCGCGATCTGCCGAAGGATCTTGACCTGCGCCAAGCCGATCGCGAAGGCGTCGTTGAACGAGCCCGCCTCGCAGAGCCGGTAGAGTTCGGCGGTCGCCCACGCATTCATGAGCGCGACGCCATCGAGGTACGGGAACTCGGTGATGCGGGCGTCCTCGGTCACCGAGATCCGCGTGCAGAGCCCCTTCTCGCGAAGGTTCGCCGGCACCGCGTCCTCGCCGTAGGGAAGGCCAAGCACGAGCCGTTCCTGGACCTCCTTCATCGCGGTGCCGAGCGCCGAGTTCGACGCGGCCCACGCGGAGACCTCCGACCAGTTCGTCATGCCAGGCCAGATGGTGGTCTGGTTGAACTCGGGGCCGATCGCCACGGGCGGAGGCGTCGTCGCCGCGAGCGCGTCGAAGAGCGGACGCCAGCTGCGGTTGCCCTCGGTGATGCGGGCGAAGGGCTCGTTGAGCTTCTTGAGGAGCGCCGCGTCGTCGGCGACCGCGCGAGGGGCCGGCACGAGGGCGACGAAGGCGAGGGCGGCGAGGAGGATCGAACGGGCCGAAGCCGGGACCATGGCGCACTCCGGGACGCGTCGGGACTCGAGCCAGGCGTCGTCGCCGGGGTCCCGACCCGTTCGGCGACGAAGGGTCGGAATGTAGCAGACATGCTCCGCGGACCCGTGCGCGACGCGAGCCTGACGTATGATCGCGGTTTCGCGCGGCGCCGGCCGCGGCGCCCACTTCCCGCGACGGTCGCGGGCAACGAACGATCGGACCCCCGAGTGGGGCCGACGTCGTCCTCGGGCCTCGACGGCGCCCCCGCGTGAAGGCCCGATCGGGTCACCTATTCATGGAGAGTGTTCGATGATCGTCGGAGTGCCGAGCGAGGTGAAGACGGACGAGTTCCGCGTGGGCATGCGTCCGGTCGGTGCGGAGATGCTCGTCCGCGACGGGCACCAGGTCCTGGTGCAGGCCGGCGCCGGACTGGGCAGCGGATTCGACGACGAGCTCTACCGGAAGGCCGGCGCGACGATCGTCCCCGACGCGCCGGGCGTCTGGTCGAAGGCCGACATGATCGTCAAGGTGAAGGAGCCCCAGCCTGCGGAGATCCCGCAGATGCGCGACGGGCAGATCGTCTTCACGTACTTCCACTTCGCGGCGGAGAAGTCGCTGACCGTCGGCTGCCTCGAGCGGAAGTCGATCTGCGTCGCCTACGAGACCCTCACCGACGACCGCGGCACGCTGCCGCTGCTCACGCCGATGAGCGAGGTCGCGGGCAAGCTCTCCGTGCAGGAGGGCGCGAAGTTCCTCGAGCGTCCCTTCGGCGGCCGCGGCGTGCTGCTCGGCGGCGTGCCGGGCGTCGCGCCGGGCCATGTGCTCATCCTCGGCGGTGGCGTCGTCGGCACCTGCGCGGCGTGGATGGCGGCGGGCCTCGGCGCGGACGTCGTGATCATGGACATCAACATCGAGCGCCTTCGGCGGCTCGACGAGTTCATGCCCGCGAACGTGACGACCGTGTACTCGGATCCGCAGGCGATCCGCGAGCGGCTCGCGTGGGCGGATCTCGTGGTCGGCGCGGTGCTCATTCCCGGCGCGAAGGCGCCGCACCTGATCCGCAAGGCCGATCTCGCCCACATGCAGCCCGGCTCGGTGATCGTCGACGTGGCGATCGATCAGGGGGGATGCGTCGAGACCGCGAAGGTGACCACGCATCGCGACCCGGTCTACACCGTCGACGGCGTCGTCCACTACTGCGTCGGCAACATGCCCGGCGCGGTCGCGCGGACGTCGACGATCGCACTGACCAACGTGACGATGCCGTGGGCCCTCAAGATCGCCAAGCACGGCGTCGAGGCGCTGGCCCGCAAGGACCACCACTTCGCCAACGCCGTCAACGCCGATCGCGGCCGCCTCACGAATCTCCCGGTCGCGGAAGCCCACGACCTCCCCTACACGCCGCTCTTCGCCTGACCCGACCCGAGAACGCCCGATGCCGCTGCCCTGTCCCGACCGCTGCAACATCCTGCTCCTTGGAACCGGCGGTCGGGAGCACGCCCTCGCGTGGAAGCTTCGACAGTCGCCGCGGATCGGGAACCTCTGGGTCGAGCCGAATGCGAACGCGGGCCTGCTCGCGCTCGGGCGCCCCTGCCCCGAGCCGATCACGGCGAGGGAGATCTTCCGACTGAACCGCTGGTGCGATCGCGAGTCGATCCATCTCGTGGTGATCGGGCCGGAGGCACCGCTCGCGGAGGGCTTCGCGGATCTGCTCGCGGAAGGCGATCGCAAGGTCTTCGGGCCCTCGAAGGAGGCCTCGCGGCTCGAGTGGGACAAGGCCTACGCCAAGCAGATGATGCGGGCGGCCTCGGTGCCGACGGCGGAAGGACGCACCTTCACTTCGCTCGACGCGGCGCTGGCCTATGTCGCGGTCCGCGACGAGCCGTGCGTGGTCAAGGCCGCGGGCCTTGCCGCCGGCAAGGGCGTCGTCGTCTGCGAAGACGCGAAGGAAGCCGAGCACGCGGTCCGCGACGCGATGCAGCACAAGGTCTTCGGCGAGGCGGGCCGGACGATCGTCGTCGAGGAGAAGCTCGAAGGACCGGAACTCAGCGTGATGGCGCTCGTGGACGGCCGCACGCTCTGGGTGCTCGACGCCTGCCAGGACCACAAGCGGGTCGGCGAAGGCGACACCGGCCCCAACACCGGCGGCATGGGCGC
>CAZTMB010000049.1:17373-20688 GCA_964614695.1 uncultured Isosphaeraceae bacterium
CCCTCGACGAGGCGGAGATCGCCTTCGACCCGCGTGCGGCGGTCGGCACGGTCGTCTGCGCCGCGGGCTATCCGGGCAAGCCCCGCACCGGTGATCGCATCGAGGGCATCGCGGAAGCCGAAGCGCTTGCGGGCCCGGGCGAGCAGATCGTGGTCTTCCAGGCCGGGACCGCCCCCGACGCCTCGGGCCCGGCGGGATCGATCGTGACGAAGGGTGGCCGCGTGCTCGTCGTGACCGCCCTCGCGGAGGACCTGCGTCGGGCCCGGGATCTCTCCCGGGAAGCGGCCGGCCGCATCCGCTTCGAGGGCGCGTTTTTCCGAAACGACCTCGCCGAGCGGGTGCTCGGGACGAAGCGAAGCGGCGTGTCCGGCGGATCCGTGACGGCAGTGTGAGATCGCGACCGGTCGCGAAGCGATCATCGGCCGCAGTCATCGCGGGAGGCGTCGCGGCGACGAATCCCTCGCTCAGAACTTCCGGCAGGGCTTCGATCGGTAGCAGGTCCCCAAGGCGTGTGCTACTCTCCATCACTGCGCCGGAACCCTTCGGGAGAGGTTCGCGAAGGTCCGTCCGCAACGCACGTCTGCACTTCGGTCGATTCATCGCGGTTGCCAACCGCGCGACCTCCGATCGCCACTCCGTTCGCGCCAAGGAAGGGCGAACGCTCACCCGATGCGGGCCGTCCCGCCCGCCGATGTCCCGGAGCCCGGAGCATGAAGGTCCAGTTGCTCGCCGCCACCAGCCTCTCCGCCGCGGTGTTCGGTCTCGCCTCGATCCCCTCCTACGCGGTGCCCCAGGCGGTGCCGGGCGGCGCGCAGCCGGGATCCCCAGCATCCTTTGAAGAGCGGGGTCTCACGTGGACGCTCGAGCCGATCGGTCAGCCCAAGCGCAAGGTGAAGGGACGGAAGCTTCCGACCGACAGCCTCGTGCTCCCGATCGATCCGGTCACCGGCGAGAACTGGTCGACCGGTCGGCTGATCGTGAAGTTCCGCGATGAACTCGGCGTGCGGGCCACCCGCACGCCGTCGCCGCTTCCGGTGAGCCTCAATGGGTCGAACATCGCCGAGGCCGAGCGGATCCTCATCCAATCCGGATCGACCGTGCAGCAGTGGATCAATCGAACGCCTGACCAGTTGGCGGATCTCGCCGCCCGCGCCGAGGCCTACAGCGGCCGCCCGCAGCCCGATCTCACCAGCATCGTCTTCGTGGATCCGCCGGCGAAGTCGCTGGTCGATGTCGCTCAAGCCCTCAACGAGCTCGACGAGACCGATTGGGTGGTCATCGAGCGACGCATGACCACGATGCAACAGGGCTGCGATCCGCAGAATCCCGTCATTTGCAACGCCCCCAACCCGGAGTGCCCCCCGCCTCAGTTTGGTAACTGCAATCCCGACCCTGGCGCCCAAGGCGATCCGCCGAACGACCAGTACGGCTGCGCGGATGCGAACTGCTGCGATCTCGTCGGCTCCATCCTGCCCGACTGCATCGACGTCGATGCGGCACGGGGCTGGGACAGTTACTGCGCCGCGATCGCGAACGTCTACTGCTTCGGCACGATCTACGACAGCAACAACGCCCAGCTCCCGCCGACCGACCGCTACGACCCGTGTCTCCGCGACGAGGAGAACGGCGGCCCGGATCCGATCTTCGCGGCGTACATCCCGCTCATCTCCGCCGGCTGCTTCGAGCCCCACGTCTTCGGCGGCTGCAATCAGCCCGACTGCTGCAACTCGGTCTGCCTCACCGACCCGACCTGCTGCTCGGTCTCGTGGGACAGCTACTGCGTGAGCCTCGCAGCCCAGAATCCCGACACCTGCTCCGGCACCGCCGAAGTCGCGCCAACCCCGAACTTCGCGGCCACGGTCGCGCAGGTGCAGGAGGAGACGATCTTCGGAACGACCATCACCGCTCCGCGGGCGCGAGGCCTGCAGGCCTACACGGTGATCGAGCCGGTGCTTGGCGCGACCGGAGTCGTGCCGGCTCCGGCGCCGGGCCTCGAGTTCCTGCAGTCGGGCTTCCGAGGCGGTGGCTTCAATCTCGCCGGACTTCGCGACCTCGCCGAGCAGTTCAGCCTGAACTACCAGGGCGGCGTCGAGCCGATCGTCAACGGTCGCACGATCAACGTCGCGGTGATCGAGTTCGGGGCCTTCGTCAACCACGAGGACTTCGTGCTCGCGACGCCGTCGAATGCCGACGGCACCGGCGGCACACCGCTCGAGCAGCCCAAGGTCATCGCCGAGCCCGGGCAGACGATCATCCTGCTCCCGCAGGCCGACACCGAGCCCGACCACGGCACCGCCTGCCTTGGCGAAATCGTCGCGGCCGACAACGGCTTCGGCGTGACCGGCATCGCCCACGAGGCGCAGGGCTGGTTCTTCCCGATCGTCAGCATCGAAGAGGGCCCGCGTCTGCAGACCGCGATCGTCTCCGCACTCGAGACCTTCGATGCGGGCGACGTGATGAGCTTCTCGATCGGGCCCGGTGGCGGTCCCTTCTGCGGGGCCGGCACCCATCCGACGCTTGTCTCCGATCCGGCGATCTGGACGCTGATTCGTCTCGGCACCGATCTGGGCATCACCTCCTGCATCGCGGCGGGCAACAGTTCCGCGGCGGTCGAGGCCGAGGGCGGCGAGATTCGTTCTGGCGCTCTGATCGTCGGCGCTGCGTGGCCGGGCCAGCAGCTCTTCCCGATCAACCCGGGCGGAAGCTACTGCCGGCTTGCGTTCAGTTGCTGGCACGCGGGCGACGACGAACTCGCGGTGGTCGATCTGATGTCGTGGGGAACCGGCATCGCCACCACCGGCTACGGAGCGACCTTCAACGGCCAGACGGCTCCGGATACCCCGCCGCTCGAAGCGAATCGGCTTCGCGACTACACCGGCGGTTTCAACGGAACCAGCGGTGCGACGCCGATGATCGCGGGTCTCGTAGCCTGCCTGCAGGGCTGGGCGAAGCAGATCTACGGCGACATGCCCCTCTCCCCCGAGCAGGTTGGCACCGTGCTCAAGGGCAGCGGCTTCCAGCAGTGCTCAATCGCGTACGGTAGCCCAAACTTCCCCGGCAACGACGAGTGCCCGGCTGCGGGCGACGTGATCGTCGGCGACGGTGCCGAGACCCGCCACCGCATTGGGCAGGACCCGGTTGATCCGGGGAACTTCGGCCGCTTCCCCGAGATCGTGAGCGCCGCGACCGCGACCCTCACCTCGATCTCCTGGCCGAGCCTGGTCACCAACTACCGAGTCATCACCGGCACGGAGCGAACCCCCCGCAGCCCGTACCGGCTTCGGGCGGACGACGGCATCTCGGTCGAACTGGCCA
>CAZTMB010000050.1:0-20547 GCA_964614695.1 uncultured Isosphaeraceae bacterium
GGGTGATGGCCTGGCGGATCCACCAGGTGGCGTAGGTCGAGAACTTGTAGCCGCGCTTGTACTCGTACTTGTCGACCGCCCGCATGAGGCCGGTGTTGCCCTCCTGGATGATGTCGAGGAAGGGCAGGCCGCGATTGCGGTACTTCTTCGCGATCGAGACGACGAGCCGCAGGTTGCCGCCCGAGAGGTCGCGCTTCGCCTGCTCGTACTCGCCGAAGGCCTTCTCGATGTCACGCACCCGCGCCGAGAGGTCCGAACCGCTCTCGAGAACGAGGCTCACGAGACCGTCGCGCTCCTCGCGCATCACCATCAGGTCCTCGGCGTCGTAGCGCTCGGGATGCTTGTCGGCTCGGGCGAGCGTCGCGTCGAGCTGCTGGATCTTGCGATTGATCGCCTGCAGCTTCCGCAGCAGCGGCTGGATGCGGCCGGTCCGCAGGCAGCACTCCTCGAGCAGCGTCGCGACCCGACGACGGCGCTTGAGCATCTCCTCGCCGAGCTTGGCCCGCTGCGCGTCGGAGACGCCGGCTTCAAGGGCGTCCCACGCCTCCCGATTCTGCTCGAGCAGCCGGGCGATCGTCTTGACGTTCACCGGGATGCGGGCGGCGATCTTCTCCTTGGCGTTCACTTCGGCGGTCGAAATGCGCATGGTCCGGTCGAAGGGCAGGCTGCCCTCGTTGACCTGCTTGAGGATCTCGATCGCGCAGCTGCCGGCGTAGTCGCTCTCGAGCACCTTGCGCCGGAAGATCATCCGGGTGGTCTCGATCTTCTTGGCGAGGCGGATCTCCTCCTCGCGGGTGAGCAGGGGGATCGTGCCCATCTGCGTCAGGTACATCCGGATCGGGTCGTCGATCCGCCGCGAGCCCTGCTCGGCGATCGCCTGCTCGACCACCGCCTGCGCCTCGGCGTCGTCGAGGATCTCCTCGTCGGTCTCCGCGGCCTCGGGCGTCTCCGCAGCCTCGCCGTCGGACTCGGCTTCGCGGTTCTCCGCGATCGCCGGCTCGTCCATCTCCTCCGCGTCGGGCGGCGGCAGCTCGTCGATCATCTCGACCTTCGGCGCCTTCGCGGGCTTGCGGGGATCGTCGCGCTGGAACTTGAGCTCGGTCTGCAGCGGGGCGATGAAGCAGGTGAGCCCGCCGCGCTTGACCTCGGGCTCGTCGATGAGCCGCACGGTGTGGTGGCGAAGCAGCACGAGCAGCTCGTCGAGCCGCTCGGGATCGACGAAGTCGTCGGGAAGGCAGGTGTTGAGCTCCTCGTAGCTGATCCACGTCCGTTGGACGCCGATCTCGACGAGTTCTCGAAGCACGGGATGCAGTTCGGAGATGACGAGGCTCACGGGGCTGATGCTCCTGGGAACATGGCGGCGCAGAAGGCGCCGGTCAGGCGGTTCGGGAAATCCTTCCGATGGCGGTGGGGCGAAGGCCGATCTCGCGCAGCCGTTCGAGCCGGCGATGGACGTCCTCCGGATCGAGAGTCGGTTCGGCGGCTTGGGAATCGGCCTCGAGCTTCTCGCGGCGTTCAAGGCGTTCGAGGTCGTCGATCGCCGCGGCGAGCTGCTCGGCCGAGGTGCCTTCGAGCGAAGGGCGGCGATCGGCAAGGGCGAGGAGTTCATCGAGGGCTTCTCGCTGCGACGAGTCGATCGCGACGAGCAGATCCGAGAGCGCCGGCTCGCCGCCTCGATCACGCCCGTCGAGCAGCCATGCCGCAGCGGCACGGGCGATCGGATCGCGGAAGTCCCGATCCGCCGCGGCGATCTCCTCGTCGAGCAAGGTCGGCCACGCGATCAGCACGGAGACGAGGGTGCGTTCGGCATGACGAACCGCCGGCGGAACCGGCGCTTCGGGAGACTTCGCAACGGAGGCTTCCTCGTCGGCCGCCACGTCGGCGGTGCGGATCCCGTCGCCGGCGGCCACGCGAGGACGCACCGCCGGGATCGACTTCTGCAGATCGCCGATCGAGAGTCCAGTCAACTGCGCGAGCTGATCGAGCACCAGGCTCCGCCGGACCGCGGGCATGCGGGCAAAGCCGAGATCGGCCAGCCGTCGCAGGAACGCCTCGATCGCCGACTGGCGACCGGAGATTCCGGCTGCCGACGCGAAGTTGGCGCGGAATCGACGCAGCAGGAACGCGATCGCGTCGATCGCGCCGTCGATGGAGGACTGCAGCGACTCGCGTCCGCCTTCCTGCTTCAGCAGGTCGTCGGGATCGAGTCCACCCGGAAGCACGCCGATCCGCACGTCGAGCGATCCGCCGAAGAAGACCTCGACCGCGCGGTCGGCGGCACGCTGGCCGGCCTCGTCGCCGTCGAAGAGCAGCACCACCCGCTCGGCCTTGTGCCGCAGCAGCCGCGCGTGGTCGGGCGTGAGTGCGGTGCCGAGCGTGGCGACGACCTGGTCGAAGCCCGCCGCGTGGCAGGCGATCACGTCGAGATAGCCTTCGACCACGACCGCCTCGCGGCGCTTGATGATCGACTGCTTCGCGAGGTCGAGACCGTAGAGCGTCGCGGACTTGTCGAAGACCGCGCTCTCGGGGCTGTTGAGGTACTTGGGCTGATCCTCCGGATCGATCTGCCTCGCGCCGAAGGCGACCACGCGGCCCATCTCGCTTCGGATCGGGAAGACCACGCGGTTGCGGAAGCCGTCGATCCAGCCGCCGCGCGAACTGCGGCGCACGAGACCCGCCTCGGCGAAGTCCTCCATGCGAAGCGGCTGACGATCGCCGTCGCCGCGGCCCTGCTTGGCGATCCACGTCTCCAGTCCGGACGACAGACGATCCCAGGCATCCGGCGCCGCACCGAGACCGAACGACTCCCGCTCGGCGGCGGCGACGCCGCGACGATCGAGGATCGCCCGCGAGGCGGCGCCGATCTCGGTGTCGTCGAGGAAGCGACGGAAGGCCTTGGCGGCGATCTCGTTGGCCCGCAGCAGCGCCCCGCGGACATCGCGTTCGGCCGCCTCGGCGGGACGCCGCGCGGCGAGCGTGATGCCCGCCCGCTCCGCGAGCTGCCGGAAGGCGTCGGGGAACTCGAGGCGGTGGTACCGCATCATGAAGTCGATGGCGTTGCCCGCAGCGCCGCACGAGAAGCACTTGAAGAACGGAATGCCCTTGTGCGTCACCACCGCCATCGAGGGGCGATGGTCGTCGTGGAAGGGGCAGAGCCCGTGGTGCTCACGACCCTTGCGAACAAGCCGAACGTGCTCTCCGATCAGCGAGACGAGATCGGTCGCCTCGAGCACACGGTCGCGATCGCTTCGTTCAAGGCCGCTCATCGCGGGACCTCCACGTCGGCGGCCGTCGGGCTCGGAGCGTGGTGGCAGGGATCGTCGTTCGCGGCGGACATGGCGGCGTCGGGAGACCTGGAACGACTTCGGGTGGAAGTCGAGGCGAAGCGATCGACACGAAACTGGCAGGCACCCATGACGCGGGACGAACAGACCACCGCCTCCGAAGACCACGGAGGTTCGCGGCAGCGTTCGACACGAGTTTGGTGGGTTCCTGCCCCGACGAGTCTTCCGCGTCCCTGCGGTCGACGTCCAACTCCCGGACCGGCTGAGGCGGGTGCGTTCCCGCGCCGATCGAGCAAGCGTCAAGTTGTGGCGTCGGAGCGAACGAGCGACTACGACGGAAGCGGGACGCGGAGCGCGAGACGCCCGAATCGGAGGGAATTCGAGGGAGTTCCTCTCAGTCGGATCGGAGCGACTCGACGGTCCGGGGACCGCTTCGGCAGAAGAGTAGACCGCAGCGGAGGACGGTCAACCAAGGACCACGAATTTCAAGCAACAAGCCCTTGACTTCGTCGCGGGCACTTGACCCGAATCGTCGTCCGCGAAGGGACGCCGCGAGGTCACGCGCCTTGCGGGCGGGAGAACTTGCGCTTCAGCGGCTTGACCAGGAGGCCCTGGCGAATCGCACGCGTCGAGACCTTGATCCGCTTCGGAGCGCCATCGACGAGCGCCGTGACCGTCTGCAGATTCGGCTTGAAGGTCCGTCGCGTGCAGGCGGTCACCTTGGTGCCGACGCCGCCGAGGTACTTCGCACGACCGCGGGTGCGGATCTTGTTGCCGAAGGTGGTGCGGGCACCGGTGAAGAAGCATTCTCGAGGCATGGCAGATCGGCTCGCTCGGACCCAAAAGGGGAAACCACGAAGTTTAGCCATGGCCCCGCCCGGCTGCAACGGCCTTGCCCGGTCTGCACTCGGGATCGAGCCGGACCGACGGGTTCAGGGACGGTCCGGGCGAAGCCCGGCCGCTTCCGCCGCCAGGGCAAGACCCGCCAGATCGTCGTCCGAGAACGCTCCGACTTCGTGGCTGTCGAGGTCGAGCACCCCCCAGACCGCTGCCGCGGTCCGCAGGGGGACCACGGCCTCGGAACGGTCCCGGGGATCGCAGGCGACGTACGCCTCGCCGAGCGACAGGACATCCTCGATCGCCATCGCCCGGTTCTCGACGAAGCACCGGCCGCAGACGCCATGCAGGCCGATCGGGCTGCAGGCGGGCTTGTCACGACGGGCGCCAAGCACCATGGCCGTTGCCGGGGCGATCTCGGGAAGCGGGTCCGCGAGGTAGATCCCGAGCCACGAGACCCCGGTCTCGGCGAGGCGCTCCCAGAGGAGGTCGACGAAGGCCCGATGCGACAGACCCTCCGGCGTCCGGCGCCGCGCGAGCCGGATCTCCTCCACGATCGTCGCCCACGGGCGAGGAGGTCGCGTCACCTCAGGCGGACTCCTTCGCGAGACGTTGCGCGAGCTTCGGAAGCGGCGTGCCCGCCTCGATCGCCGCGGCGTCGATCACGTAGGTGGTGTTCGTGTTGTCGAGTTCGGGCAACTCGTACATGCGGTCGAGCATCGCTTCGTCCATGACCGCGCGAAGGGCGCGAGCGCCGGTCTGGCGGCGAATCGCCCGCTCGGCGATCAGCCGCATCGCATCCCGCGTGAACTCGAGTTCGGCGCCCTCGAGCGAGAAGAGATGCTGGTACTGCCGCACGATCGCGTTGCGTGGTTCGGTCAGGATGCGCACCATGCCGTCGGCGTCGATCGGATCGAGCGGACACGCGATCGGAAGGCGTCCGACGAGTTCCGGGATCAGTCCGAACTCGACGAGGTCCTCCGGCTGCAGGTTTCGCAGCACATGCTCCTGCGCCTTGCCGGTGGCTTCGTCGCCCGCGAAGCCGATTCGCCGCTTGCCGAGCCGACGCCGGATGATCTCGTCCATGCCGACGAAGGAGCCGCCGCAGATGAACAGGATGTGCGTCGTGTCCATCTGGATGTACTGCTGCTCGGGATGCTTGCGGCCTCCCTGCGGCGGCACGTTGGCGACGGTGCCTTCGAGCATCTTGAGAAGCGACTGCTGCACGCCTTCGCCGGAGACGTCGCGAGTGATCGACACGTTGTGCGAGGTCTTGCCGATCTTGTCGATCTCGTCGATGTAGATGATGCCGCGCTGCGCGTGCTCGAGGTCGAAGTCCGCGGCCTGCAGCAGCTTGAGCAGGAGGTTCTCGACGTCCTCGCCGACGTAGCCGGCCTCCGTGAGCGTCGTGGCGTCGCCGATCGCGAAGGGAACGTCGAGAATCCTCGCGAGAGTCTTGGCGAGCAAGGTCTTCCCGGTGCCGGTCGATCCGAGCAGCAGCACGTTGCTCTTGTCGAGTTCGACCGGCGAGTCCTCGTTGCGTGCCTCGCCAAGCCGCTTGTAGTGGTTGTGCACCGCGACCGCGAGCGTGCGCTTCGCGGAGTCCTGCCCGATCACGTACTGATCGAGGAACTCCTTGATCTGCCGCGGCGCGGGAATCGTCTCGAAGAGCGGCCGGCTGCCGGAGGTGCGACGTCGCTCCTGCTTGAAGATGTTCTGGCAGAGGTCCGTGCAGTTGGTGCAGATGTACACCTCGCCCGGACCTTCCACCATCGGGCCGACCTCGCGAGAGGTCTTGCCGCAGAAGGAGCAGGTGGTCACCTTCCGGCCGCGGAATCCGCCGTTGCCTCCGTCACCCGACCCGGACCCTCCACCCGATCCGCCTCCGCCTCCGAGATCGCCTCGGCCCGACCCGCGGCGACCGCCGAACTCGGATGGGCCGCCTCGGGAAGCGGAGATCTCGGGCGACACGGACTTGGATCGGCGGGCGGGCTCTCGGGACATTCCTGACGGGTTCCTTCCTCTCCACGCTTCGCCGCAGGCGAGCGGGGAGTCTATCGGGCGTGCCATCCCACCTTGTCGGAGCGTCGAGCACCGGCGGACGGGTCACGATGACAGCGCGTGGTCCAAGGTCAAGGGGCGGGTGGACCCTTCGGTTCTTCGCGTCGAGACCGATCCGTTCCCGGTCCCGAAGCCGGGGTTTCCGGTCCCGATGCAGCCGATCGGGCCGCGGCCATGGCCGAGGCCCTCTTGATCGCGCGGAACTGCTCCTCGGTCAGTTCGCCTTCGCGTCGCAGTCGTTCGAGTTCCTCGGCGCCGAACCCGCCGAGCGGACCCCTCGTCTCGCGACGCAGCATTCGCCGAAGCAGGTGGGCGACCAGCCAGGCGACGACGGCGATGCCGGCAAAGAAACCGAGCCAGGGGAGCGTCTCCGAGGCGAGCGACTCGGCCGCGGGCGCCGCGGCCAACGCGAGGGATGTCGGAGCGGAGTTCCCGTCGCCGGGCGTCACGTTCACTTGCCCTGACGCTTCTTGACCGACTCGTTCCACGCCTCGAGCGAGACCTCGGTGACCTCGGCCTTGTCGATGATCCGGTCGAGCGCCTTCTGCTCCCGCATCTCGAGGGCGATCGACGCGATCCGGTTGCTCTTGGCGAGTTCCGCGCGAAGCTGGTCCGGGCGCTCGCCTCGCTGGCGAGCCATGCGGGCGATGCGGTTGTTGACCTCGTTCTCGCCCACCGAGACGCCGAAGGTCTCGGCGACCTTGGCGAGGACGAGCGACAGCTTCAGCTGGTCGCGCGAGCGGGCGGACGACGTCTCGCGGAACCTCGCGAGTTCGGTCTCGAGCGCCTCGGGATCGAGACCGCGGCCGAGCAGTTCCGCGCGGCGGCGTTCGACGATCGCGGTGGCCTGACGCGAGGAGAGCTTCTCCGGCAGGTCCATCGAGACGCTCTTGACGAGCTGCTCCGCGACCTGCTCCCGCATCACGCCACGCTGCTCGGCCGCCATGCGGTCCTCGAGGGCGAGCCGGATCTGCGGGCGAAGGTCCTCGACCGACGGAACCCCGATCGCACCCGCGACCTCCTCGTCGCTCGCGGGATGGATCCGCTCCGCGTCGCGGATGCGGTACTCCATGCGAAGCTTCGCACCACGCACCTCGGGCAGTTCGTGGCCTTCCGGGCCCACCGTCTCGATGACGACTTCGTCGCCGACCTTGCGGCCCTTGATGAGGCCGGCAAGTCCTTCGACGAGCACGCCGAGGAACTGGCCGCGTCCGCCGTCGTCGTCGCTCGGAACCGTCGCGAGCGCGTCGTCGGCGGTGAAGAAGGGCTCGGTGGCGTCCTCGCGGAAGACCTTGACCTCGCCGATCATCCGGTCGAGCGTCTCGAACGGGCCCGTGATGCGCTCGGGATTGCCGAACCACCGACGCTGGCGATCGAGTTCGCGATCGACCGCGTCTTCCTGCACCTCGCCGACGGGCTTCTGGATCTTGAGACCCTCGAAGGCCGGAAGTTCGAACTCGGGCATCACCTCGATCTCGATCTCGAAGGTGTAGTCCTTGCCTCGCTCGAGGTCGGGCGGCGTCATGTTCTCGGGAAGTTCAGGATCGCCGAGCGGCTTGAGGCTCTCCTTGCGGACCGCCGCGGAGAGGGCCTCCCCGAGCAGGCGGTCGCGGGTCTCCTTGGCCAGTTCCGGACCGATTCGCCGCTCGAGGAGCGCCCGCGGAACCTTGCCGCGCCGGAATCCCGGCAGCACCGTGTCGCGCTGCACGGAGACGAACGCCTCCTCCATGCGACGATCGACCTCGGCGGCCGGGATCGTGATCGAGAGGCGACGGCTGCAGGCGGAGGGGCTCTCCATCCGGACCTCGACGGCGAGGCCTTCGGCGGGAGCAGAGAGGGTGTCGGTGCTGGAATCGCTCATGTCGTGGGCTCGTGGCACCGCCTGTTCCACGGCCACGTGCCGCGGAATCGGGCGGAAGCCGCCGAGAATAGCAGGAGCCCCGCCCCGAGACCACGGCAAGCGGGCTCGGAGCGGGGCGTCGGAGGCCTTGCGGACGCGGGGCCCGCGATCTCAGCGGAGGATGAGGTCGGCGTAGGTCGGGATCGGCCACAGATCCGCGGGCATGCGGGGCTCGAGCCGATCGCAGATCGCTCGCGTCGCCTCGATCGCCGGACGCATCGCGTCTCGAGTGTGCTTCAGGGCCTTCTCGCCGCCGTGGGGCATCTTGGCGTCGGCCGTCTCGATCTCGGCGACCGCCGAACGAAGCGATCCGACGAGGGCGACGATCTCCCGCAGTTCCTGCGAGGTCTCGGGGCAGTCGACGCCCGCCGCCTCGGTGGCGGCGCAGGCGTCGGCCAGTTCGGCCTGATGGCGAGTCGCCGCCGGCAGCACCTGCGTTCGGACCATCGCCACAAGCGTGCGGGCCTCGATCGAGACCACCGTCGCGTACTGCTCGGCGAGGATCTCGAAGCGAGCCTCGAGTTCACGGGGCGAGAGGATCGAGTACTTCGCAAAGAGGTCCTTCGCGGCCTTCGAGCGAAGCGCCAACAACGCATCGGCGCCGCTGGGCGTGTTGAGAAGCCCTCGCTTCGCGGCTTCGGCATGCCACTCGCGGCTGTAGCCGTCGCCGTCGAAGCAGACCCGACGGTGCTTCTTGACGATCTCCTTGAGCAGCGCACGAACCGCCGATTCGAGCTTCGCCCGGGTCGCGTTGCGGCCGGCTCGCTTCTCGAGCTCGCCTGCCACGACGTCGAGGCTCTCCGCGATGATCGCGTTGAGCACGGTGACCGGCCACGCCACCGCGGCGGTCGATCCGACCGCGCGGAACTCGAACTTGTTGCCGGTGAAGGCGAAGGGGCTCGTGCGGTTGCGGTCGCTGGCGTGGCGCGGGATCTGCGGCAGCGAACTCGAGCCGAGATCCATCGAGCCGCCCTTGCGGGTCTTGGTGGTCTTGCCGCTCTCGAGCTGGTCGAGGATGTCGGTGAGCATCTCGCCGAGGTAGACCGACATGATCGCCGGCGGCGCCTCGTTCGCGCCGAGACGATGGTCGTTGCCCGCCGAGGCGATGGCGGCTCGAAGCAGATCGGCCCGGACATCCACCGCGCGGATCACCGCGCAGAGGAAGACGAGGAACTGCATGTTGGTGTGGGTCTCGTCGCGCGGGTCGAGCAGGTTGACGCCGGTGTCGGTCGCGATCGACCAGTTGCAGTGCTTGCCCGAGCCGTTGACCCCGGCGAACGGCTTCTCGTGCAGCAGGCACTCGAAGCCGAAGCGCGGCGCCACGGCGCGAAGCACGTGCATGGTCAGCATCTGGTGGTCGACCGCGACGTTCGCGTTCTCGAAGACCGGGGCGATCTCGTACTGCGACGGGGCGACCTCGTTGTGGCGGGTCTTGACCGGCACGCCGAGTTCGAAGAGCCGTCGCTCGGTCTCCGCCATGAAGCCCATGACGCGATCGGGAATCGCCCCGAAGTAGTGGTCGTGCTGCTGCTGGCCCTTCGGCGGCGGAGCGCCGATGAGCGTGCGCCCGCAGATGCGGAGGTCGAGCCGCTCCGCCGCGAGGTCCGCGTCGACGAGGAAGTACTCCTGCTCGGCGCCGAGGGTCGAGATGACGCGGGAGACGCCCGCGTCGGTCCCGAAGATCCGCAGGACCCGCATCGCCTGGGTGTTCACCGCATCGATCGAGCGGAGCAGCGGGAGCTTCTTGTCGAGGGCCTCGCCGGTGTAGGAGACGAAGACCGTCGGGATGCACAGCGTGACCACGCCCGACTCGGTCCGGATGAGGAACGCCGGGCTCGTCGCGTCCCATGCGGTGTAGCCGCGGGCCTCGTAGGTGTCGCGGATGCCGCCGGAGGGGAAGCTGCTCGCGTCGGGCTCGCCCTGGATGAGCTGGCTTCCCGAAAAACGCTCGATGGCGCCGCCCTCGGACGTGAGCGAGAGGAACGCGTCGTGCTTCTCCGCGGTCGTGCCGGTCAGCGGCTGGAACCAGTGGCAGTAGTGCGTCGCGCCGTGCTCGATCGCCCAGTCCTTCATCGCGCTCGCGACGGTGTTCGCGATCGCCGGGTCGAGCGGCAATCCGAGTCGCATGGTGCGCTGCAGGTTGGCGAAGACGTCCGACGGCAGACGCTTCAGCATCACGTCGCCGCTGAAGGTGAGGATGCCGAAGAGGTCCGAGGCGCGCACGCCTTCGGAAACGTTCGAGGCGAGCATCGAGGAGTTCTCCATCGGGTCGAGCCGATCGGCGTGCGTGCGGCGGTCGCGAGGCATGGCGGGCTCCGGGGCGGCGGGGTCGCGCGTTCCGTCGGCGCGAAGCCGGCAGTATCCGGACCTTCGCGAAGACCGGCAACCGACTTGAACGAAACGTTCGGATCCGGCTCGGATCAGCGGCGACGGCCGGCGGACGACCGGCGTCGCGGAGTCGCGGGATCCTTCGAGAGCCACCCCTTCCGCCAGAAGTAGGCGAGGAACGCCAGGGCGGTCAGGGCCATCACGCCCAGCGCGAACGGATAGCCGTACCGCCAGTCGAGCTCGGGCATGTTGAAGGGGGAGTCCTCGGTGTTGAAGTTCATCCCGTAGATGCCTGCGATCGTCCCGAGCGGGATGAAGATGGTCGCCACGATCGTCAGGAACCGGTTGATCTCGCCCAGTCGGTTGCTCGTGGCGGCGAGGTGGAGCTCCATCAGTTCGCTCGCCATCACCCGGTCCATCTCGACCAGATCCATGAGCCGGGTGGCGTGGTCGAGGGCGTCGCGGAGGTAGGGGCGGATCTCCGGCTTGCCGAGATGCTCGAGGCCGATGGCGCCGGCGACCAGATCGCGAATCGGCCAGACCAGCCGCCGAAGGAGCATGAGTTCACGACGGATCTCGCGGATCTTGCCGACGTGGGCGGCGCGGGGCGCGACGACCACCTCGTCCTCGAGCCGGTCGAGCCGCTCGCCGATCTCGGCGAGGATCGGGAAGTAGCTGTCGATCGAGGAGTCGAGGATCGCGTAGGCGAGGAAGAACGCGCCGAGGTCGCGGATGCGTCCGCGATGCTCCCGGAGCCGCGTGCGGATCCGATCGAGGGTGTCGCTGCCGGGACTCTCCTCGAACGTGACCACGAGCCCCGGACCCACCAGCATCGAGAGCTGTTCGGTGTGGAGGCCCTCCGGCCCGTCATGGATCCGCGGAAGCACCAACAGAACCCGGTCCTCGAAGGGCTCCATCTTGGCGGGCTGGGTGATGTCGAGAATGTCCTCCATCGCGAGCGGATGGATGCCGAAGGTCGCCGCGATCGACTTGAGCGTCTCCGAATCGCCGAGCCCGGTGACGCTGACCCACGTCACGCCTTCGTGCGCGGGGAGTCCGGCGAGCGAGGAGGCGTCGGGCAGGCGCGTCTCCGAGAAGCCGGTCGCGCTGTAGCGGATCACGTCGATCGAGGCCGGCAGCGCGTGCGGATCGAACTCGAGGCTTCCCGGAGGCGAGTGCAGGCTCGGAGCAGGATGGCGGTGACCGGAGCGTCGGCGGCGTTGCGTCGCGGAGTCGACTTCAGGCGAGTCGGCTCGCCCCGCGCGATGGGATCGGCTCATGGCGCGAGAATAGCGGAGCGTCGCGGCGGACCCCTCACGTCGCTTCGCGGGCGAGCCCGAAGGCGATCTGGATCATCCACAGGGCGGCCGCGCCCCGCGCGGTCCAGAGGATCGTCCGAAGCCAGTTGCCGCCGACGAGAGCGCCGATCGTCGAGGCGTCGTGGCCGGCGAGCAGCTTCTGATGGAGCGGCACCTGCCAGAGTGCGGTCGAGATCCAGATCGCGACGAGGAGTGCCAGCGCCGTGCGCGGGATCCAGGCGGCGACGCCCGCCGGCGGCGAGATCGCGAGCCAGACCGACGCCGCCAGTTCGACGAGCATCACCGGCCCGACGACGAGCGTGGTCAGCGCCTGATGGCGGGCGGCGTAGGCCGCGGAGCCCGGCTCGCCGACGAGTGCGAAGAGCGGGTAGTGCACGACCTGCACGAACCAGATCAGTCCGGTCATGAAGAGCGTGGCGGCGGCGTTGGCAAGCAGGGCGGTCATGAGGCTGGGTTTCGCCGCATTCCGCGGGCGGGGATTCGCCGGGACTGCTTCGATCGAGCGAGAACCCGTCTTGCGATCGACGCGTCAGCGTTCACGATCGATCTCGAGCGATCTCGCGGCGCCGGAGCCCGGATCGAGCAGCACGACGGTGTAGGTCGCCGCGCGATGCAAGGCGCCGGGATTGATGGTTCGCACGCCACGCACCGGGCCGTCGAAGGCCTGGTGCGTGTGTCCGTGGAGGAAGTAGTCGGGTTTCGAGGCAAGCAGGCGATCGACCTCTCGCGGCCGGTCGCCATGGGTGAACGCGATCCGCCGTCCGGCGATCTCGATCTCCCCGCCGGGATGATGGAACGCGAGACCGAGCCGCCGCGCCGCGGCGGCGAGTTCCGGCGGATCGTCCATGTTGCCGGCGACGAGATCGACCGGGAGCAGATTGCCAAGGTCGTCGGCGACGAGAAGCTCCTCGAGCAGATCGGGATCCTCGAAGTCGCCAAGATGCAGCAGACGATCGGCGCCGGCGGCCCGCAACTGCGCCACCGCACGCGCGGTGCGCTCTCGCCGACCGTGGCTGTCCGACAGCACGCCGATTCGGATGCTCATCGCGGGTGCCTCTTCTCGACCGCCGAAGCCGCGCGGAGACGATTCTGCCGGCGCCGGAACTCGGCGATGCTCCAACGAAAAGCCGGCTCGCGGCGGGGACCGCGAACCGGCGTGCAACGCGAGTGGAAGGACTCGAACCTTCAACCGCCGGCTTCGTAGACCGGAGCTCTATCCAATTGAGCTACACTCGCGAAGGGGCGGAAGTATAGCGACGCAAGTCGCTCTCGCCACACCGTTCATCCCAAGGGCCGGACACGCCAAGCGGATCGATCCGGGGCCCGCGTCGATCAGGAGTCGTCGCGGAGGGAGGCCGTCGCCACGACGTCGATCGGCGGCGCGACCGGTTCGCTCGAGGCGACGTCGGCCGCAGCCTCCGCCGCATCGATCGCATCAGGACCCGCGACCGACGAGGCGGCGGAGATCGAGGAAAGCGTCAGCGGCAGGAGGAAGATCCCGAACCCGGCGGCGACCGCCGTGGCAAGCGGCCAACGGCTCGGAACCGCTTCGATCGAGTCGGCGCGAGGGCCCGCCGGCGCAATCGTCGGCAATCCAGCCAGCCGCAGGTAGTACCAGACGCTGACGGCGCTGTTGAGGGCCATGATGACCACCAGCGGAACCTGTCCCGCGCTCACGCCGCTCGCGAAGAGATCGAGCTTGCCCCAGAACCCGAGGAGCGGGGGAAGGCCGATCAGCGAGCCTGCTCCGATGGCAAGCATCGCCGAGGCCCACGGGTGCCGGATGCGCAGGCCCGCGAGGTCGTCGAAGGAATCGATCTCGAATCCCTTGCGCTCGATCGAGGCCATGGCGCCGAAGACCGCGATGTTGGTGAGCCCGTAGACGAGCAGGTAGAGCAGCACCGCATCGAATCCGCCGAACTGGGGGCCCGCGACGATGCCGACGAGCATGTACCCCGAGTGCGAGATCGAGCTGTACGCCATCATCCGCTTGACGGACCGCTGCAGCAGCGCCCCGACGTTTCCGAGCGTCATCGTCAGCGCCGCGATCATCCAGAGCACCGCCTCGATCCGCGGCGGCAGCGTCGGCGTCTCCACCGACGCCGACCAGCCGAAGGCGGCGAGCAGGCTCATCAAGGCGAAGAAGCCGGTCGCCTTCGGCACGAACGACAGGAAGTTCGTCGTCGGGATCGAGGCGCCCTCGTAGACGTCGGGCGCGTAGAAGTGCATCGGCACCGCGGTGATCTTGAAGCAGAGCCCGACGATCACGAGCACCATGCCGAGCATGCCGAGCGAACTCTCGGAGGCGCCTTCGAGCATCGCGGCGGCGATCGCGGGAAGCTCGAGCGAGCCGCAGGCGCCGTAGAGCATGGCGAAGCCGTAGAGAAGCACCGCGGTCGACATCGCCCCGAGGAAGAAGTACTTGACGGCGGCTTCCTGGGCGCGGCGGTCGCCACGGCTCGTCGCGACCATGATGTAGGTCGGCAGGGACGAGAGCTCGATCGCGAGGAACAGCCAGATCAGGTCGCTCGCGACGGTCACGAGCATCGCGCCCGCGAGACTGAAGAGCATGAACGCATGGAACTCGCCGCCGAGCACGCGGATCGGGTCGAAGGGGGCCAGCCCCTTCGAGAAGGCGTTTTCGAGGCGCCGATCGACCGAACCGATCGACACGGCCACCAGTCCGATGCCGATCGCTGCGATCAGGCTCCGGCCGTAGAGGCCGAGCATCGGAATCGGAAGCCCCGCCTCCGCGGCTCGCTCCGGCGTGTGCACGATCGAGACCGCGACGATCGCGGCAGCGAGCGTCGCCATCGAGACGAAGGGCACCGCGGCCCGAAGCACCGTGGCACGGGAGAGTCCCAGCACGCTCACGATCACGGCGCCCGCGAGCATCAGGATCTCGGGGACGACGAGCATCAGCCGTTCGGCGGTGGGCATCATCGCGAGCCGCCCTCCACGAGCGTCACGGTCATCGGGAGCGCCGAGGCGTCCGAGCGGAGTTCGGCCTCGAGCTCCCTCTCGGCGGCGATGACCTTCTCGACCGCGGACGGATAGCCCGACAGCACCGAGCGGACCGCCGGATCGATCGACTCGAGCAGCGGCTTCGGATAGAGCCCGATGAAGAGGCAGAGCGCGGCCAGCGGCAGCAGGATGCCGATCTCGCGGGCGTTGAGATCCTTCGGCAGCGGGCTATGCCCGTGCGAATCATGGCTCGCCGGCAGGCGAAGTTCGCCCCAGACCATCTTGCCGACCATCCGCAGCATGTACATCGCCGCGAGGATGAGGCCGACGATCGCGATGATCGCGTACCACGGTCCGAGCAGGCCCGGATAGCCCGCGATCGCATCATGCTCGGCGGTGAAGCAGCCCCAGAGGCAGAGCACTTCGCCGACGAAGCCGTTCAGGCCGGGCAGCCCGATGCTCGACATCGTGAAGAACACCATGAAGACCGACCAGATCGGCATGTGCGAGGCGAGGCCGCCGAGCTGGTCCATGTCCTTGGTGTGGTGACGCTCGTAGACCATGCCGATCAGGAGGAAGAGCGCGCCGGTCGAAAGGCCGTGGTTCACGAAGTAGAGGACCGATCCCTGAAGGCCGATCGGGTTGAGCGCGAACATGCCGAGCATCAGCATGCCCATGTGGCTTACCGAGCTGTAGGCCACGAGCTTCTTCACGTCCTTCTGGACCCAGCAGATCATCGCCGCGGCGACGATGCCGAGAATCGCGAGGATCGCGAAGAAGTTGCAGAGCTCGGCGCCGCCGAGAGGCGCCATCGGAAGGCCGATGCGGAACGCGCCGTAGGTGCCGAGCTTGAGGAGCGCGCCGGCGAGGATCACGCTGCCCGCGGTCGGAGCCTGGTCGTGGGCGAGCGGAAGCCAGCTGTGCACGGGGAAGAAGGGCGTCTTCACCGCGAACGCCGCCATCAGGGCCGCGAACACCCAGAACTGCTCGCCCGCGGAGAGATGGGTCGAGGCGTACTCGACCAGATCGGGAATGCGGAAGGACCACTCGCCGATCCACTCGGCGCGGCGGCTCGCGACGAAGACGATGCCCGCGAGCATCAGCACCGACGCGAGGAAGGTGAAGATGAAGAACTTGATCGCGGCGGGCCGGCGATCGGGGCCGCCCCAGATCGAGATCAGGAAGAACATCGGGACGAGCGTGAACTCGTACCCGATGTAGAAGACGACCGCGTCGCGGGCCATGAACGCGAGGAGCAGGCAACTCTCGAGCACCATGAACCACGCGTAGTACTCGCGATGACGGTGGTCGATCGCGGTGTAGGAGCCGATCACCGAAACGACCACCAGCAGGACGGTCAGCAGCACCATGAGCATGCTGACGCCGTCGAGCCCGAGTTCGAGGGTGACGCCGAGCGCCTCGAAGACCGCCGGGCCGGTGACGTCGGGCCAGAAGGTCTCGCTCGTCCACGAGGGGAACTGCACCGCGGCGACGACGGCGACCGCGGCCGCGGCGAGCGAGCCGGCGGTGGCGATCGCCGCAGCGAGACGCGGCGGCGCGAACGCGATGACGAGCGCGGCGGCGATCGGAACGAGCAGAAGGGCAAGCAGGGTCACCGAACCGCCTCCGCGGCGGCCGCCGCATCACCCGCAAGCCAGGTCCAGAGCACCCACGCGAGCACCAGTCCGAGGCTGATCGACATCGTGACCGCGTAGCCCTGCAGGCGGCCGTTGTAGAGCGGCTGGAAGATCCGTCCCAGGAGCGGCGGGATGCGTCCGAGCCCGTTCACGAGGAAGCCGTCGATGAAGTGCTTGTCCGCGAAGTGCAGGAAGTGGCTCGTGAACCACGCCGGCAGGGTCATCAGGCCGTGGTAGATCTCGTCCACGTACCACTTGCGTTCGAACAGCGTCGGCAGCCATCGCGTCGCCGGGGAGGCGAGGAGCGCGGTGCGGAGGTTCGTGGCCGCCTGCCGGTTCAGAAGATGGAACCACGCGGCGAGGATCATGCCGCCGATGCCGAACGCCCCGCCGAGCACCATCACGCCGAGGTGCGGGTTCATGCCGAGCACCGTCGCATCGCCGTGATCGCCGAGGAAGTCGCCCTGCACCGCGCTCGAATGGGCGATCGACTGCTGCGCCCAGTTCTCGCCGCCGGCGAGCGCCATGTAGGCCGGAATGCCGGTCAGGATGGCGCCGGTCGCGATCAGGAGCAGCACGCCGTTGATCGCAAGCCGCGGGGCGTGAGGATGGAACTCGCCACCGTGGTCGTGGTCGTGTCCATGCGACGCGTGCGCGTCGTCGTGACCGTGATGATCGTCGTGGCTCGCGCCGTGGCCGTGTTCGCCGGGCGAGTAGAAGGTCGGTCCGCAGCAGACTCGGAACCACACGCGGAAGCTGTAGTAGCCGGTGATGCCGGCGGCGATCAACCCGACCCAGGCGGCGGCGCGGTAGCTCGGCGTGTTCATCACGAACGCCGCCTCGAGGCAGGCGTCCTTCGAGAAGTTGGCGCTCGTGAAGGGGAACGCGGCGAGCCAGAGGCATCCGACGAACATGGTCCAGGAGACGATCCGCCAGCCGGGGATCCTCCGCAGTCCGGAGATCTTCCGAAGGTCGAGCTGCCCGGCGAAGCCGTGCATCACGGCGCCGGCGGTGAGGAAGAGCGTCGCCTTGAAGAACGCATGCGTGAAGACGTGGTACGCGCCGCCGAAGGCCGACATCGCGCCGAGCCCGAGGAACATGTAGCCCAGCTGCGAGATCGTCGAGTACGCGAAGACCCGCTTGATGTCGTACTGCGTCATCGCGATCGTCGCGGCGACGAACGCGGAGATGGCGCCGATCCAGGTGACCGTCTCCATCGCGGCGGGCACCGCCGTGAAGAGCGGATAGGTCCGGGCGATGAGATAGATGCCCGCCGTCACCATCGTCGCGGCATGGATCAGCGCCGAGACCGGAGTCGGGCCTTCCATGGCGTCGGGAAGCCAGGTGAAGAGCGGTCCCTGCGCGCTCTTGCCGAACGCGCCGAGCATGAGGCAGAAGGGAATCGCCATCGCGTCCCAGCCGCCGGCGCCGCTCGGGGCGTCCTGGATGGCCGCGAACAGCGGACCGAACTCGACGGTGCCGTAGTTGACCCACGTGAGGAAGATGCCAAGCGCGAGCCCGGCATCTCCGATGCGGTTCATGATGAACGCCTTCTTCGCGGCAGCCACCGCGGCGGGCGTCTTGTAGTAGTAGCCGATCAGCAGATAGCTCGCGAGACCGACGCCTTCCCACCCGAGGTAGAGCAGGATGAGGTTGTCCGCCATCACCAGCGCGCTCATCGCGAGGATGAACAGGCTCACCCCGAAGAAGAACCGGCAGTAGCCGACGCCGCGGTCCTGCTCCATGTACTCGCTGGCGTAGATCGCGATCAGGGTCCCGAGCCCCGTCACGAAGAGCATCCAGAAGATGGTCAGCGAGTCGATGTAGAAGCCGAAGTCCGCGACGATGCCGCGCCAGAGCATCTCGCCGTCTCGCACCGGGCCCGGCGTCGAGGCGGTCCAGCCGAAGTTGATCCAATCGAAGAGGTGGACGACGACGGGCGCCTCGGCGAGATCGAGCTTGAACGCCATCGCGAGCACGGTCGCGAACGCGCCGCCGATCGAGGCGATCGCGACGAGCGCGGGCAACTTGCTGCGGGTCCGCAGCGCCGCGAGCGCCGCGCACAGAAGCATCGAGCAGAGCGGAAGCAGCAGGATCAGGCCGGTCCACGAGAGCCCCTCGGCGTTCGCCGCGAGCGGGATCTGCGCGGGTTCGACCGCCCCGGCGGCGGCGAGCAACGTCGGAAGCGTCGTCATTCGTGAAGCTCCGACCAGGCGTCGGCGGAGAGGGTCTCGCGTCGGCGATAGAGAAGCACCACGAGCCCGAGGGCCAGCGCCGCTTCCGCGGCGGCGACGGTGAGGATGAAGATCACGAAGACCTGCCCGGAGAGGTCCAGATGCATCCTCCCGAACGCGACCAGCGCGAGCGCCGCCGCCTGGAACATGAGTTCCGTCGAGAGGAACATGATGATCATGTTGCGCCGGACGAGGAATCCGACCATGCCGATGGCGAAGAGCAGGGCGCTGACGAGCAGCACGCCGCCGACGGCGCCGGGGAGGGCGGCTTCCATCGACGCCAGCATGGGTGCCGGAAGCGCAGCGCTCATGCGGCACCTCCCGCGGGTCCGGATGCCTCGTGCTCCTCGACGCTGAGCGGACGCAGACCGGCGGCCTCTCGTCGCTCGTCCTCGCCAAGCTCGATCTGCCGCCGTGCGAGCACCACGGCGCCGTACATCGCCATCAGCAAGATGACGCCAGCGAGTTCAAGGCTGATCGGAAAGCTCGCGACGAGCTTCATGCCGACGAGCCGCGTGTTGCCGGGCAGGTCGTCGACTGTCAGCGTCCACGGTGCGGCGGGTTCTCCTTCGGGGAAGAGCACGTCTGCGTCGGCCACGACCACGGTTCGCTCGACGCCTTGCTCGTCCTGCTCGATCGCCTCGCGGACCCGCAGGCGGCGCGTGCCGCCGTCGGCGCCTTCGAAGCTCGCGACGCCGAGGCTCCCCGGGAAGCGGTCCTTCGCCATCGAGTCGAGCAGCTTGGGCATCGACTCGAGATCCCCGAACGCCTCGACGGCGGCCGCCGATCGGACGATCGGCGACTCGAGGACGCCGCGGATCTCGTCGGCGTCGCGGACGATGGCTCCCGAGACGGTCGCGAGCAGGACGAAACCCACCACGCAGGCCGCAACCGGTTCGCGCGGGAGAGCGTCGTAGTCGAACGGGCCCTCGGACGCATCGGTCGGCGAGGGCCGAGCGAGCATCAACACGAACAGGTAGGTGATCAGGATCGCGCCGGCGTAGACGATGATCAGGGCGAACGCCATGAACTCCGCCTGCAGCAGCAGGAACATCGCCGAACTCGCGAGGACCACGAGCACGAAGTGCAACGCGGCCAGGACGGGTCGGGTCAGCGAGATCATGCGGACGGCGGCGATCACTGCGATCGCCCCGAAGACCGTGGGAAGGATCACGCCCGGCTCGCCCGGGGCAAGCTGACCGAGACCGGCGGCGAGGATCGCGCCGAAGGCGCCGATCGCCACCAGCACGGCGACGGTTCTCATCGCGCCCCGACGCGGTCGCAGGATCAGCACCATCGCCACAGCGCCCGCCACGGCCGCCAAGTACAGGGTGTCGAGGGGGATCATGCGGCGCGAACGATCCGAAGCGGTCTCGGCGAATCGAACTCGCCGAAGCACGGACTTCCGAGGCGATTCCCGACCGTTCGGGGAGGTCCGTCTCCGCGATCCGGTCCGGGAAAGCGGCGGAGGATAGAGTCGGCGTGCCGGACCCGCAACCGCCTCGAAGAAGTTGCGTGGAAAGGTCGCCCGTACGATCTCTTCGTGATGAGCGACGCCGCCGCTTCCGCCTCGCCGCCAGCCACGGGTTGGAGGCGTCGCGTGCCAAATCTGCTGACGATGCTGCGGCTCGCGATGGCGGTGGCCTTCTTTCTCGTCGTAGGCCTCGGAATCCCCTCCGCAGCGGCGAACCTTCGCGGCGACTGGGGCAACATCGCGGTCGGCCTGTTCATCGCCGGCGCGTTGACGGACATCCTCGACGGCTGGCTTGCCCGCCGCTGGAATGCCGTCACGCCGTTTGGACGCGTGATGGATCCCTTCGTCGACAAGGTGCTGGTGCTTGGCGCGTTCGTCTACCTCGCCGCGATGCCGAGTTTCACGGAGGGTCCGCTCGGGGGTCCGATCGCGACCGGCGTCGCAGCCTGGATGGCGGTCTCGATGCTTGCTCGCGAACTGCTCGTCACGAGCCTTCGAGGCTGGCTCGA
>CAZTMB010000051.1:0-7121 GCA_964614695.1 uncultured Isosphaeraceae bacterium
CCGGAGACCGAGTCCGCACGCGAGCATTGCGATTCCCGCGGCAGGTGCCGGCACGATCGCGAACTCCGTCATGTCGAAGCGGCCGGTGACGTCCTGCCCGGCCAGGGCTTCGGGCACGAGGAACCCGATCTGGATGTTGGCGATCGACTGCATGACCGCCGCCCAGCTCGTCCCCGAGAACGAGACCCACTGCGAACTCGTCGGGGTCAGGTCGAAGTGGACCTGCGTCCACTCGTTCGCGGCGACGATCGCGCCGTAGGCCGAGCCGCCCGGGAAGTTCGTCGCCGGCGCCACCCGCATGCTCATCTGGATCGACTCGGCGAGATCGTGGCGGAACCAGAACGACACGCCGGTCACGCCCGCGGTGATCCAGTCGCCGACGTACGCACCGTCGGAGGAACCGACCGAACTCGCCGCGCGGATCACCGTCGCCGGGAATCCGCCCGCGGTCGTGCCGCTCAGGTTGAAGACGCTCGTGACGAACGCCGCGTCGCCGGGGCCGCCGCCGACCGACCAGTCGAGCGTCGACGCCAGCGAGTCGCCTCGCCAGTTCGCATCGCCGGTCGCGAAATCCTCGACGAAGCCCACGATCTGGGCGGACACGCTGGCCGACGCGGCGAACGCCAGGGCCGCGACCGCGGCAACTCGAATCATCGTCATGGGGTCTCCTTCTCCTCTGAATCGACGAGGACCTTGATCTCGCCGCGCCCCGGACGACCTTGACTCGCCGCTCTTTCGCAAGACCGTCCCGCGAAGATGCGGCGACCACCGCGATCGCTTCGCGCCGCATCGAGCGCGGCGATCGTGCTCAGCCCCAGTCCGACAACAGGATCGCCAGATCCGCGCCGCCCACGGTGCCATCGCCGTCGAGATCGCCCGAGCCTGCGCCGCCCCACTGCGAGAGCATGACCGCGAGATCGGCCCCGCCGACGGCACCATCGCCATCGAGATCCGCAGCCCGGCCCGCGTTCGACAGGCGGACGACCACCTCGAGCCGCGCCGCGTTCGCGAAGCCCGCCGCGACCAGCGGACTCTCTCTGCAATGGAACGCGGGGAAGGTGCTCCCCTGCTGCACGACCTTGGCTAGCGAGGTCACGCCGAGGAGCAGGCGACCGCGATCGAGCGCGTCGGCGACGTAGCCTTCGACCGAAGTCCGAGCCAGATCGATCTCGAAGACGACCTCTGCTCCGTACGGAACCGGATCGCCCGCGGCGACGCCCAACGCTTCTCCGACCGCCCACGGCGCCGGATCGAACTGCTCGCGCACGCTGTTGGACACATCGATCGCCATGCCGCCGACGAGGTCGATCGGGAACGCCGTGCGGATCGAGGGATCGAGCGGATCGCCCACGCCGAACGGCGTGTTCTCCTGCCAGGAGGCCGCGTCGAAGCCGTTGCGAAACCCGACGCCGAAGACTTCGATCGCCTCGCCGCCGTCCTCGTCGGGAATCCACTGCGGGTCGTCGGGGGGCAGGTAGCTCTGCCACGGGTCCGGAGTCGGATCGAACGTCCACGTTCCATCGACGGCGTTCTCGAGCACGAGCCTGACCGAGAGCACTTCGTAGCGATCCGCCCCCAGGCCCGCCGGGATCGCCGCCGCCGTGTCGAACGCGACGATCATCTGGCCATCGCGGTTGTCGAAGAGCGGCGCGCCAGGCTCGTTGCCGAAGGTCGAGGCGGTCCAGCGGGTGCCGGGGGTCGGATTGAAGGGGTAGTTCCAGCGGTCCGCCGAGGGGTTCGCGAACTCCGCGACGATCGGATCGCCCTGACCGAACGCCGTGACCGAGAGGGCCACGACGCCCACGGAGGCGGCGGCGAGAAGTCGGGGGCGTACTCGATTCGTGGACATCGCAGGTCCTTCCGCATCCTTCCGAGTGGGGTGACCGCCGCATCGCGCGGATCGGCCAGCATGGCGAACCGCCGACGGCGATTCAAGGAAACGTTCGCCAAGGCCTGCCGGTTCGCCGACTCGCGGCGACGGGTTCGGCGAACTGCTGCATCTCGAGGTTCGAATCAACGTCGCCGCGCGTCGCATCCGCTTGCGGAACCCGACCGGATCGAAGACCCTTTTCGCCCTCCCACTCGCCATGCCCCCGCCCCGCACCTCAGGATTCACCCTGGTCGAACTGCTCGTCGTGATCGCGATCGTGGCGATCGTGACGGCGTTGCTCGTGCCGGCGGCGGGGCTGGTGCGCGATCGGGCTCGCGAGACCGTCGAGCGATCGGCCGCGCGAAGCCTCTTGTCCGCATGGAACGAGTACGCCTTCAGCCAGGATGGCCGGATCATTCCCGGCTATCGAAACGGCCTGCCCGCCTACGACGCCGCGGGGAACGCGATCGCCGAGCAGACGATCGGCGTCGCGGCCGCGCGGTACCCGTGGCGGATCGCGCCCTATCTCGGGCATGCGATGGGCGAACTTATCGAGCCGGGCGTCGGCAAGGATCTCGCGGGTCTCGAGTCCGCGAGCGACCCGGAGTACCTCTACCGGGCGAGTCTCTATCCCCGCTTCGGTCTCAATGGCACCTTCGTTGGCGGCGACGAGGGGGCGGGCGGCTTCAACCCCGGATTCGAGGCCGCGTTCGGCCGCTTCTACCGAACTCGGCTCTCGGAGATCGCCCGACCGGAATCGCTGATCGTCTGCGCTTCGGCGGCGGCGGTCGGCGGCGACAACGGCGCTCCGGAGGTGGTCGAGGGCTACTTCCGCGTGAAGCCCCCCTTCTTCACGTCGGCCCAGTGGCAGGATGGCGACGACGCGTCCGATCCGGCGCTGCTCGGGCACGTCTCACCGCGTTGGGGCGACCGGGCGGTGGTGGGCTTCGTGTCGGGCGAGGTCGATGCCCGGCCGATCGATCGGCTCCGCGACATGCGGCTCTGGGCCGATCAGGCCGACTCCCGCGACTGGCGTCTGCTGCCCAACGGCGGCTGAGGCGACGCGACCCTCGGCGGCGACGCACGCCGGCGACCATCCTGCTCCCAAGCGAACGCCGTCGCGGACCGGCGAGCTCCGGATCCCGAAGCCTCGCCCGCGATCAGGCGGTGCGAAGGTTCGCGGCGACGGGCCGCCGCGAAGCGAGCGCCGACTTCACCCGAGTCGCCGCGGCGTCGAGGTGACGCTGCACGTCCGATGCGGCGATTCGCGTGATCGCCGCGATCTCCGCGACCGAGAGATCCTCGGTGTAGCGCAGTGCGACGACGAGCCGCTCCTCGCGGTCGAGCCCCGAAGCGAGTTCGCGAACGAAGGTGGCATCCTGTCCGATCATGGGCTGCTCCCGGCGGGGACGGCATCCTGCCGTCGCCGAGGTCCCGATCATCCGATCGCTGCTCGTCCATGAGCGGCGAGGCCGGCTGATCCGGTCGGATGCTACTTCGCGCGGCGGCGCACGCAACCGACCCTGACAAACACCGACCAGGTCGTGGAGAGCTCGCGCGACCTCGAACTCAAGGCGAGATCGGGCTCGACGAGTCCCGGTCCTTCTCACCGTCGGCGTGGTCTGCGTCGGCCTGCAGTTGATCGAGAATCGCGCCAGGCGCGAAGTGCGTCGCGTTGATCTCGCTCCACGACCCCAGCGACTTCACGGGGTCGATCAGCCGAGTCGCCTGAAAGCGCACTTCGTTCGCGGCCGCCACCTCGGGATGGTGGACCCGGAGGTTGAACCGCGTCAGCAGTTCCTGGATCTCCCGTGACTCCAAGAAGGCGAGATAGGCCTCGGCGAGTTCTCGGGAACCCCGGGCGTCGACGACGCGGTCCACCACCGAGACGGGGAACTCCGCGAGCACGCTCGTCGGTGGAACCACCACTTCGTAGTTCGCGGCGTCCTCGGTGGCCGACGACACGAAGTTCAGCACCTCCGACTCGAAGGTGATCAGGACATCCCCCTGGCCCCGCTCCATGAACAACTCCGTGGCCCCTCGGCCGCCCGCAGGATGGACCGTGGCCCGCGACAGCACCCGTTCCACGAACGCCCGAGTCTTCGCTTCGTCGCCACCGAACCGGTCCTTGGCGAACAGCCAGGCCGCAAGATAGGTGTAGCGGCCGTTCCCCGAGGTCTTCGGATCGGGGAAGACCAGCGAGACGTCCTCACGAGCCAGGTCGCTCCAGTCGCGAATCTGCTTGGGATTGCCCTTCCGCACCAGAAACGCCATGGTGCTGAAGTAGGGCGAGGCCCGGTGCGCCAGCCGCTGATCCCAGTCCTTGGCCACCAGTCCGGCCGTCACCAAGGCGTCGATGTCGGTCACCTGGTTGAAGCACACCACGTCGATCGGGCTGCCGGCGATGATCCGCTCGGCCTGCTGGGTGGTGGCCCCGAAGGACAGCGACATCTGGACTTCGAGCCCACGATCCTGCTGGCAGTGCACGGCGAAACGGCGATTGACCTCCGAGTAGAGCTCGCGACCCACGTCGTAGCACGCGGTGGCGAGAGACGGGTCCTGAGCCCCCGCGACCGCGACGCACCACATGGCGATCACCGGCATCAGCGCGTGAAGTGGCATGGGCGGAGCGCTCCGGAGGCGGCGTGCGAACTCGGGACGGACGGACCGTCGAGATCCGGAATGATCATGCGAAGCCTCCGCGTTCACAAGTTCGAAGCGGCGCCGGTTCTCGACGGCTTCGCTTCGATCCTGCCGGTCGCCGCCTCGCCGGCGACGCGATCGATCCCGCCCGCGCCGTGCGAGTCTCCTCGGAAACCGCGCAGCACGGATCGATGCGCGTGTGCGCGACGGGCACAGGATCACCCCGCCCCGGGCCCGCGTCGGGGCCGATGATCGGCCCTCGAGAGCGGATCCCGAGCGCGAGCGCTGCGGTGCGTGATCCTCCTCGCGATCGAGGTCAGGCGGCCTTTCGAGTCGGCGTCGAGCGCCGATCGAGGCGGCGCTCCCGGTCGTACTCGGTGAAGTCGAGTGCGAGGAACGCCGGCACCATCGACGGATCGAAGTGCGTTCCAGACGTGCGCTTCAACTCGACGAACGCCTGCTCTCGGCCCATCGCGGCGCGGTAGGGCCGATCCGAGGTCATGGCGTCGTAGGCGTCGGCGATCGCGACGATCCGCGCGAGCTTCGGGATGCGATCGCCCCGGAGCCCCTTGGGATATCCCAGGCCGTCCCACCGCTCGTGGTGATGCCGAACCGCGTCGAGCACGCTCCGCATCCCGAGCCACCCTCGCAGCAGGCGGCAGCCGATCTGCGGATGCTTGCGGACCGCGGCGTACTCGCGGCGATCGAGCGGTCCAGGCTTCCGCAAGATGCGGCCCGGAAGCGCGACCTTGCCGACGTCGTGGACAAGCCCGGCGAGTTCGGCGGTGCGGATCTCCTCGGCATCGCAGCCGATCGCCTCGGCGAGCAACCGGCAGAGCACCGCGACGCGACGCGAGTGCCCGCGATTGGTCGGATCGCGGCGGTCGATGCCGCCGACGAGCGCCTCGATCGGCGCCTCGACCGATCCCACGGTCCCGGCGGTTCCGCGCGGGGCGACCGGACGAGGCGCGTCGGCGCGGGGCGCGAGCGAGAACGCCCGCTCGAGGCAGTTCCAGAGGTTGCGAAGGAGCGATTCCTGCCGCGCGAGGTCGTCCTCCGCGACGAGCCCGCCTCGGCGGATCAGCGTCTCCATGGCGCGGCGATCCGCGCCGGCGGTCGCGCAGATCGCATCGAGGCGATCCTCGCGCAGGAAGGTCTCCGAGATCGCGAGCGCCGCGAGCCAGCCGCCGCAGGCTTCCGCGCGAAGCGGGATCGCCCACAGGCCCTCGAAGATCTCCTCCGAGGCGATCTCGACGGAACTCGCCCATCGCCGCCGCGCTGCCTCGAGGCGCTTGGCGACCATCGGGCTTCGCTTGAAGAGCTCGATCCGCAGCGATTCGCTCGGCTTGGTGCTCTGCGGCCAGATCGCCCGGCCGTCCGCCTCGAGCCGCATCGGCACGAAGCCCGCGGCAAGCAGGGTGCGAAGGGCGTCCTGCGCGACACCCGCCTCGGTGCTCGATTGGACCTTGTTCGTCATCGTTCTCCGCCTCTCGGGTTTCTCACACGGTTCGACCGGTCGTGCGCGACGCGCACGGGGCTCCGGATCACAGGTTGCTTCGACTCCGGACCGAAGCGGCTTGAGCCCGTCCTCGGTGAAGTCTTCGAATCGCCGAAATCGCCTGACTCACTCGACGCTCGGCCGCACCTCCGACACGAGCCGCTTCGCGACCGGATGGTCGGGCTCGAGCCGAAGCGTGCCGGCGAGCACGCGGTACGCCTCGTCGTTGCGCCCCACGCTGCGAAGCTCCATGCCCAGGACGATTCGGGGCAGCGTCTCCTCGGGGGCGAGTTCGGTCGCCTCGGTCAGTTCGGCGATCGCGTCGCGGCTGCGACCCTCGGCGCGGGCGACGAGTCCGCGGAAGAACGACGCCTCCCAGCGGTCCGGAGCGAGCATCTCGATGCGGGCGGCACAGTGGCCGAGCCTTCGCAGGTCGCCGAGCGCGTGCGCGGCGATCGCAAGATCGATCCACGCCGTCACGTCCTCGGGATGGAGCCGCGTCACCTCGACGAAGACCGCGCGGGCCTCCGCGGTGCGGCCAAGCTGCGCCAGGCAACGGGCCTCGAGCCGCAGCAGATCGCGATCGGGGGCTTCGTCGGCAAGCTGCAGCCGCCGCACGCTCTCGAGGGCGCCGGAGAGGTCGCCGCTCGCAAGCTGCGCCCGGAACAGCTCCTCGGCGAGGATGCGGTCCTCGGGCATCAGCAGCTGCGCCTTGCGGAAACGCTCGACCGCGGTGTCGGGATCGGACTGCATCATGGCGATCTGCCCGAGCAGCTGGTGGATCGCCGCGTGGTTCTCGAAGTAGCGGACCTTCGGCTCGAGGAGCGCCCGGGCCGTGTCGAGACGGCCCAGCGCCACCTCGCACTCCACCGCGGCGAGCAGGTAGGAGAGCTTGGTCGAGTCGATCTCGAAGGCGCGGTGGAAGTTCTCCGCCGCGACCTCGTCGTTGGACCAACGCTCGTAGATCACGCCGCGGTAGTAGCACGCCTCGTCGCAGTTCTCGTCGAGGGCGATCGCCGCGTCGAAGGCCTGCATCGCCGGCTCGAGACGGTGCGTCTCGAGGTGGATGCGGCCGAGCAGGACCTGATAGTCGGCCTGCTCGGGGCTCTT
>CAZTMB010000051.1:7221-20453 GCA_964614695.1 uncultured Isosphaeraceae bacterium
CGGCGAAGCGCCGCGAGATCAGGGCTCGGTGCCGGTCGAGGCACCGCCCACCGGCTCGGCCGCAAGCAGCGGGTCCTTCGCCGGCGGCGCCGCGGGCTCGACGAGCGGCAGGTCGCCGCGGGCGAGCTCGGTCTCGAGGATCTGGTCCATCAGGCTGCGGGTGGGCATGTCGCTCGACTGGTTCGAGATCTCGTTGCGGAGCTTCTGCATCTCCGGCTGGTTCGGATTGATCCGCAGCGAGTTGTTGATGTGGAACATCGCGGTCTCGTAGTCGCCGGCCTGGAACGCCGCGTAGGCGTCGTGGTTCTGGTTGCCGGTCATGAGCTCGCGGCTGAAGGGAAGCAGCCCGGCGCGGGAGCCGACGCGGACCGCATCGACGAACTCCTCCGCCTGCTTGCTCCACGCGTCGACGAGGTGGTCGTGCACGATCGTCGGCGTGATGAGGAACATGATCTCGCGGCGAGTGATCTTGTCGGTCTGGCCCGAGAAGGCGGCGCCGACGATCGGGATGTCGCCGAGCCACGGCACCTGCGAGCGGCTGATCGTGGTGTCCTCCTGGAAGAGGCCGCCGAGCACGAGCGTCTGGCCGTCGCGCATCCGAACGTTGGTCGTGATCTCGCTCGTCCGCTCGTCGGGGATCTCCTGGCCCGTGCCGCGCACGCCGGTCGAGGAACGGAGCCTCGCCTCGGAGACGCTCGGGTAGAGCTCCATGCGGATCGAGCCGTCGCTCGAGATGAAGGGGCGGAAGATCAGGCGGATGCCGGTGTCGAGGAACTGCACCGCCTGCGTGGTCGAGGTCTCGGTCTGCGTCGTCGAGAGGTACGCGATGCGGTCGCCGACGAGGACCTGCGCCCGCTGGCGGTTGAGGGCCATGACGCGGGGACGGGCGAGCACGGTGCTGTCGGTCACCTCGTCGAGCACGCGGAGGAAGACCGCGACGTCGCCCTGGATGACGCCCACCTTCAGGCCGCCCGGTCCGGCGGTGTTGCCGACCGTCGAGGTCACCGCGTCGGCGCGGTTGTTGCCGGGCACGAAGCCCTGTTCGGGAGTCTTGGGCGTGGTATCGGGCGTGTTGTTGCCGCGGATCAGGTCGTTGACCGCCGCGAGAGGATTGAAGTAGTCGGTGAAGTTCGAGTTCGCGATCACGGAGAAGTCGACGCCGAAGGCATTGTCCTCGTTGACCACGGTCGAAACCACCGTCGCCTCGACCACCACCTGCTGCGGCGGCGTGTCGAGTTCACTCAGAAGCTTCGAGATCGACTCGACGTTCTCCGGGAAATCGTTGACGACGAGCATGGCCGCGTAGGCCCAGCTGTCCTCGCCCGCGGTGGTGTCGTCGGGCTTGAAGCCCTTCTCGACCTCGCCGAGGAACGACAGCTTGCCCTTGTCCGAGAGCAGCGGCTTGACGAACTCGGCGGCATCCGCGGCCGAGAGGTACTCCAGCGCATACCGCCGGCTCTCGGTCTTGCGGGCGGCCTTCTCGAGCTCCGCGATCTCCTCGAGCGTGTAGACGTAGATGAAGTTGCCCTGCTCGATGTAGCCGTAGCCGTTGACGTGCAGGATCGCGTCGAGCGCCTCCTTGAACGTCACGTCGTAGAGGTTCGCGGTCACGCGGGCGGAGACCCGCTTGCTCGTGATGATGTTCTTGCGGCTCTGCAGCGAGAGCATCTGCAGCACCTGGGCGAGGTCGGTGTCCTGCACCGAGATGTCCACGGTGCCGAAGTCGTCGACCACGACGTCCTGCGCGTCGTTGGCCGCGAGCGTCGCCGAGGGCGTCGCGATCGCGACGAGGGCGACGAGGCTTCCCACAAGAAGGTTCATGCGCATCGGATTCCCGCTCCTTCGGGACCGGCGCGCCGAATCATGCTCCGCGGACGACGGCGTGCGGGAGACTTCGTTTCGGCGTCGGTCGGTCACGGCTTCCGCTCCAGGCACTGAGGCCCCTGCGGACGCGCCGGAACGGCCGGCGCGGACTCAGGGGTCCACGCAGTCGTCGGCGCGATCGCGGCAGGACTTTGCCCCACCCTGCGATTCGCCCTCAGCCTCGAACCGCAAAGGCGGATCGGCGTCGCTCGCGTGCGATCGAAGCGCGTCCGGGAACTGCGCGGTCCGCTCCGCCTCGGGCTCCGCAACCGCCGTGCGCGGGATGTTCGTGAGGATGCGAAGCCTCGCCCAGAGCAGCAGCCCCATGGGCTTCACCCAGAGCACGGTCGTGAACGCGAGCAGCGGCATCGCCGCGATCAGCGTGCGCCGCAGCTGGCTGCGGTGAAGCAGTCGTCGGGTCGTCATCGATCGATCTCCCGCGATCCCGTGTGAAGTTCCGCGACGAGCGTCGGCTCCTCGCCTTGCGATGGCACGATCGAGAGATCGACCGTGAACGCCGACGTCGGCGGCGCCGCCTCGATCCCCCGCAGCCACGCGAAGACCTCGCGGGGCGTGCCCTCGACGCGTTGCGTCGCCGGCCGCTCGGCCGCCGTGTGCAGAACGCCGCCGTCGGCGAAGCTCGCATTCAACGACCTCGCGCGGCTCTCGATCTCCCGGGACCTCGCCGCGATCGGCAGCAGCGCAGCGGCGGCCACCAAGGCGACCAGCGCCAGCGGCGTGCCGCGTCGCAGGATGCTTGCGTGAAGGCTCACCGCCTCGCCCCCTGCACCACGATCGATCGGGCGATCGGAATCGGACCATCACCGAGGGCGATCTCGAATGCCACCGTGCCGTCGTGTCGCGAGCGAACGCTCGCGATCGTGGCGTCGCCGAGGAACGAGTGCTCTCCGAGGCGATCGACGAAGCGTTCGACCGACTCGACGGCGGCGGCCTCGCCCGCGATGTGCAGTTCAGGCAAAGGGAACGTCAGGCTCGTCCCCGGCCGCCAGAAGAAGGAGCATCGCTCGAGCTCGATCTCCTCGGGCCGGCACGCGGCGATCGTGGAGAAGCTCGCGGTGATGGGCGGCGCCGTTCGAGGAATCGAGGTCGTCGACGTGGCGGACCGGGCCTCGGCCGATGCGAGCGTCGCTTCGGCGTGCGACACGTGCCGATGCGCCCACCCCAGGCCGCACGCCATCGCGGCGGCGACCACGCTCCAGGCTCCGATGGTTCGACCGCGCGCCATCGCGGCGCTGCGGATCCTTCTCGCCTCCATGCTGCCTCCCTCCACACGCTCCGATCCGACGACGCCGATCGGCGACTACGGACCGAGGGGATCCTCGGCCCGTGCGATGCTCACCTTGCCGGTGAACGCGTCGATCTCCACTCGATAGGTCAGGTTGTCCGAGCGCACGACCAGCGAGCCTCCGGTTCCCGGAACTCCGGCCTCCGCGATCGTGCCTCCGAGCGGGTCGAACGTGATCCAGTTCCGGCTTCCGTCGAGCTGGATCGACTCGAGCCGTACGCCGGCAAAGCGAGGATCGCCCGCAAGGTCGACGACCATCGCCTGTTCGCCCGACGCGAGCGGATCGCGCACGTAGTCCGCGGTCTCCGGATCGAACGGAAGCGAGAGCAGGCCCTCGGGCACCCGCGCAACGCTCCAGCCGGCGCCTTCGGGATCGAAGAAGACGCGACGGTAGCCCTGCCCCGCGAGCGCATCGGACTGGGCGAAGGTGATGTCGGCGACGAGGCGCCGAAGCGCCGCCTCGACGGCGTAGGTGTCTCGTCTCACCAGGCTCGGCACGAGCAGGATCGCGGCGATCCCGAGGATCGCGACCACGAGCAGCAGCTCGAGCAGCGTGTACCCGCGGTGGCGATCCATCTCAACGGTCCTCGTCGACGACCACGCGGACCGAGAGCGGCTGCTCGCGCAGGAGCTTCTCGATCGCGGCGAGACGCTCGTCGATCGACACGATGCCCTCGAGCATGCCCTGCCGCTGCCGCGGGCCGACGTTCGACACGCCTTCGTTGGCGTAGTCGCGGGCCGCCTGCGCCGACTGCGCGGACGCCGAGGCCGGTGCGTACACCTGACCCCGAAGCACCCAGAGGATGGCGGCGAGCAGCACGGCGTTCACCGCGAGCAGCGCGTGGATCGTGAAGCGGGAACGGACGGTCGCGACCTCGGCCGGATGGCTGTTCATCGAGCGGTCCTCCGCGCGGCGAATCGCCGCGACTCGAAGGGGTTTTCGGTCCGATCCGCGCTCGTCATCATCGAAGCCTCCGAAGCCGGCGGCCGATGCGCGTACCACGCCGAAGCCGCCGCCTCGACCGGTCGCAACGTCTTCGGATCGAGGGCGATCGCGATCACGCCTCGGCTCGCTCGCCAGCGCATGCGGACCTTGGGTTCGTGCAGCGATCGCGGCGAGGTCGATCCGCTCGCGGTCGAGACGTAGAGCACCCAGAGGTCCAGGTGCTTGAGCCGTACGAGCATCGCGATGTTCGAGGCGTCGTCGTCTCCGTCCGAGGCGGCGTCGCGACGACGAAGCACCATGCACGGATCCTCGGACGAGGTCCGATAGGTCGCGACCAGATCGATCTCGCCTCGACTCAGCGCTGCGAGCCCTCGATCGAAGTTCGGATCGAGATCGCCCGTCACGGACTCGAGCGGCGCCGCGATCGACGCTTGCTGCGGCGCGGCCGCCGCCGGCGTGCTTCGCATTGCGGCGGGAAGCGAAATCGCCAGGATCGCCGCCGCGCCGATCCCTCCGCGACGCAGGCGAATCAGCCAGTTTCCGAAGGTCGTGCTCGATCCGGACTCGAATGCGTTTCGCATGCTCGGCTCCCAACGCAACGAGACCGCGACGCCTGTCGCGGTCTCTCGAAGGACGCTCTCGCGGAGCGGCCTTGCAATCCTGTTTCGCACCTGCGGCCGTCGCCTGCCTCGACGCGGCCTCGCACTCACCAGCCGGCGACGATCTCCGGCTCGATCAAGTCTCCGCCCTCGCCCGGGTCGTAGGAGAGTCGAAGCAGCCCCGTCGAATCGAAGTGAGCCCCATCGATCGAGAAGCCCACCGGCCACTCGGGCACGCGACGGATCTGTCCCGCCTCGACCAGCGCCGGCATGAGATCCGCCGCGGCCGGCACCACGCCGCCGTTGCCGGCGCGGTAGAGCTCGACCTGGGCTCGAAGCGTCTGCAGCTGGTTCCGCACGCTCGAGACGGAAGCCTCGCGTCGCGCGTCGGCGAACTTCGGGACCACCATCGTGGCGAGGATCCCGATGATCACGACGACGATCAGGATCTCGATGAGCGTGAAGCCGCGTCGCTCGCTGGTTCGTCGCATGGGTGCCGCCTCCCTTTCATCGCTCGGGCGTCGTGCCTCCCGGCGTGGCCGCGGGACCCCAGTCGGATCCCGCGGCCGAAGCCGGTCGTCAGGCACGTCGCGATTCCCCCGGTATCACCAGCCGGCGATCTGATCGGCGGTCAGCCCATTGGGGGCCACGCCGGTGCCGATCCACTGCGCGGTGATCGCGCCGGTGTCGGCGAGGTCGATCTGCCAGCCGGCGGGAACCTCGGGAAGGCGCTGCAGGTAGCCGCCGTCGACGAGATCCTGGAAGCCGCCGGGCACGTTGGCCGCGGAGTCCGACGAGATCGCGCCCGTCGCGGGGTAGGCGTTGTTCTGGACGCGGTAGAGCTCGACCTGGCTGCGCAGGGTCTGCAGCTGGCTGCGGACGCTGCTGACCGCAGCCTCCTGGCTCGCGCTCGAGAACTGCGGGATGACGATCGCGGCGAGGATGCCGAGGATCACCACCACGATCAGGATCTCGATCAGCGTGAAGCCGCGGTTCGCGCCCTTCCGAATGACGATCTTGCTGCCGTTCATGTAAGGACTCCTCCAAGGGGTTGGAACTGGACGTTCCCGACTGCCCGTCTTTCACGCCGCGGCCGATCCCTTCGGGCGAAGGACCGGTCCGACGACGGCGCCACCTTGGCGTCGTCTGAAAGCCCGGCGAGGTCTCTCGACCACGCCAAGGCGGGCGTCGGATCGCATGCGGTCCTCGGGTGCCCTCCCTCCGTCGGCACCGTCGAAACGCGGCGTGCGTTCCCACGCGAAGCAGGTCATCGGTTGCCGCAGGACGCAAGTGAAGCGATCACCCCGCTCCGGACGCACGACCGCGGCCCTACGACCGGCGCGATCGACGGAGCCTGCACAGAGCGACGCGCCGGGGCGAACCAAGCTTGGTGTTATCGATGCCGCCGCCACCGAGGCGACGCGTCTCGAGCGCAGACAAGCCGGGATCTCGCTGGAGCCCACGCGAAGCGCGACGCCAGCAAGGTCGCCGCAACAACCGAATCGACGTATCGGGCATAGGGCATTGACGCGGCGACGAGCGCGCTGGCGCCGAAACCCGGCGACGCGGCGATCGTCCAGCCGCGAGCGTCACGCCGCGAGGCGCTGCTCGAATCGGACCGCGATGCGGAACGACGAGCCCTGCTCGCGGCACGCGACCACTTCGCCGCGCTTGGCGACGTAGCCGGGTGCCTCGAAACCAAGGGAGATCCTGCTTCCAGGCTCGATCGGCTCGACGCAGTCGGCGACGAGCCCGGCTTCGCCATACCGCAGCGAGGTGAGATGCCACATCGTGCCGAAGATGTCGGCGCCGAGGCAGAACGCGGTGGCGCAGCCAGGCAGATCCCAGAGCGATCCGCCGACCGCAGCACGTTCGAGCGAAGCCACGCCGTCGGGACCGATCTTCGCCACCACTTCGATCGTCTCGGCGGCGGCTTCGTGGCGGGTCTCGTGCTGGCTGCTGGCTGCGTCGATTCGCATGGCGGACTCCGGTCTCGGGACCATTCCGCGGGCCGGCCGATCCGGCACCGCAGCCTTCTCCCGCCCTGCGATGGGAATCTCGACCCGCCTGAAGGCCCACTTCAGCGCAACCGCCCGTTTTCCCGGTCTTGCCTGCACACTCCGTGGCGGCTTCCCGGCTTCACCCCCTGCTAGCATTCCCCCTTCGCGGCCCCAACGCCGCGATCGAGCCCTCCATCCTTTTCAGGGAGAGTCCGCCGGATGATCCGGATCCATCCTTTCGCCGCCCTGCGCCCACCTGGAAGCCTCGCTGCCGATGTCGCGAGCGAGCCCTACGACGTGATCTCGACCGAGGAGGCCCGCGAGCGTGCCGACGGCAAGCCGCACTCGTTCCTCCACGTGGTGCGCTCCGAGATCGACCTGGCTCCCGAGGTCGACTGCCACTCCCCCGAGGTCTATCGCGTCGCCGACCGCAACCTGCAGGCGATGATCGAGGAAGGCACGCTCGTTCGCGATGCGTCGCCGACGGTCTATCTCTACCGGCAGGTGATGGACGGCCAGGCGCAGCTCGGACTGGTCTGCGGCGTGGAGGTTGCGCAGTATCGGACCGGCGAGATCCGCAAGCACGAGAAGACGCGTCCCGACAAGGAGGACGACCGCACGCGGCACCTGCTCGCGACGAGCTGCCATGCGGAGCCCGTGTTCCTCTGCTTCCGCGACCGCGCGGTCGACGGTTCGACGATCGCCGCCCGCATGCTCGCCGACACCGCGACGCGGCCGATCTTCCACTTCAAGGCTGCGGACGGCGTGACCCACACCGGCTGGAAGGTCCAGGACCCTTCGCCCTACCTCGCCGCGTTCCGCGAACTCGACCGGATCTACATCGCCGACGGCCACCATCGCTCCGCGGGCGCCGATCGAGCGGCTGCGGCGGCCTCTGCCGCGTTGCCCGCAGCAGGGGCCGACGCCGAGTTCGGGCGATTCCTCGCGGTGCTCTTCCCGCACGACGAACTGCGCATCCTGCCCTACAACCGCGTCGTCAAGGATCTCCGCGGCCTCACGAGCGAGCAGTTCCTCGAACGTCTGCGCACGGTGGGGCCGGTGCGTCCCGCGGCGGCCGGCACGCCGGCGAAGCGCGGCGAGGTCTTCGTCTTCGTCGGCGGATCGTGGTGGGCACTCGAGTTCCCCGAGGCCTCCATCGATCGCACCGACCCGATCGCCAGCCTCGACGTCGCGCTCCTTCAGGATCGCGTCCTCGGCCCGATCCTCGGGATCGGCGACCCGCGCACCGATCCCCGCATCGAGTTCGTCGGCGGCATCCGCGGATGCGCCGAGCTCGAGCGCCGCGCCGGCACGTCCGGCGTCGCGTTCTCGATGCATGCCACGAGCGCCGACGAGCTGCTCGCGGTGGCCGACGCGAACGAGATCATGCCGCCCAAGAGCACCTGGTTCGAGCCCAAGCTTCGAAGCGGGCTCTTCGTCCACGAGTTCGAGCGGGTGCCCGAGACCGCGATGGTCTGAGCGATTCCCACCGCCACGCACGAGAAGACCCATGTCCGCCACCACCACCATGCCCCACTCCCCCGCCGCGAACGACGCGAGCGAGTCCGCACCGCTCCGCGTGCTGATCGCCGACAAGTTCGAGGCCTCCGGCGTCGCAGCGCTCGAGTCCCGCGGCTTCGCGGTCTCTGTCGACCCCGACCTCTCGCCGGAGACGCTGCCTGCGGCGATCGCGAACCTCAAGCCGCAGGTCCTCGTGGTCCGCTCGACCAAGGTGAAGGCCGATGCGATCAATGCGAGCGAGTCGCTTGAACTGATCGTCCGCGCGGGCGCCGGCTACGACAACATCGACGTCGCCGCCGCGAGCCGCCGCGGCATCCTCGTCAGCAACTGCCCCGGCAAGAACGCGATCGCGGTGGCGGAGCTGACCTGGGCGCTGATCCTCTCCTGCGACCGCCGCGTGCCCGACCAGGCCGCGGAGCTCCGTGCGGGCACGTGGAACAAGAAGGAGTACCAGAAGGCCCAGGGTCTCGCGGGCCGCACGCTCGGGCTCGTCGGCTTCGGGCAGATCGCCCGCGAGGTCGCCAAGCGAGCGAAGGCCTTCGGCATGCCGGTCGTCGCGTGGAGCCGCAACCTCACCGAGGCGCAGGCCGCCGAGGCGGGCGTGGGCTGGTGCGCGAACCTCCTCAACGTCGCGAAGCTCTCCGACGTCGTCTCGGTGCACGTCGCCGCGACGCCCGACACCGAGAAGCTGATCGGCGAGAAGTTCTTCTCGCTCCTCAAGGACGGCTCGACCTTCATCAACACGAGCCGCGGCTCGGTCTGCGACGAGCAGGCCCTTGCCGCCGCGGTGCGCGACAAGAAGATCCGCGCCGGCCTCGACGTCTTCGCGCAGGAGCCCTCGGGCGCGACCGGCCAGTTCGCGGATCCCATCGTCACGCTGCCCGGCGTGTACGGCACGCACCACGTCGGCGCGTCGACCGACCAGGCCCAGAACGCGATCGCCGCCGAGACCGTGCGCATCGTCGAGGTGTTCGACGCGACCGGCCAGGCGCCCAACTGCGTCAACCGCGCCGCCGCCACGCCCGCGACCGAACTGCTTTCGATCCGACACCTCAATCGGCCCGGCGTGCTCGCCCACGTCTTCTACACGATCGGCCAGGCGGGCATCAACGTCGAGGAGATGGAGAACGTGATCTACGAGGGCGCCGAGGCCGCATGCGCCCGCATCCATCTCGATGCGCCGCTCTCGAAGGAGCACCTCGACGCGATCCGCACGAATCCCAACGTGCTCGCGATCGCCACCACGACCCTTCTCCGCCGCAAGACCGGAACCAAGCGATGACCACCGCCAGCCTCTCCCCCGCCCACACCACGACCGCGCCACGCGTCCTCAACTTCTCCGCCGGCCCGGCGGTGCTTCCGGAGGAGGTCGTCCGCCAGGCGCAGGAGGACCTCTGGAGCATCCGCGGCAGCGGCATCGGCATCTGCGAGCACAGCCATCGCGGTCCGGTCTTCGACGCGGTGATCGACGAGGCGGTCGCGGACTGCCGCCGCCTCGCGTCGATCTCCGACGACTACGAGGTGCTCTTCCTGCAGGGCGGCGCGACCATGCAGTTCGGCATGATCCCCATGAACTTCCTCGCCGACGACGCCGTCGCGGACTACCCCGACACCGGCGTGTGGACGAACAAGGCGATCAAGGAGGCGAAGCTCTTCGGCACCGTGAACGTCGCCTTCGAGGGCGCGAAGTGCGGCTACGACCACACGCCGTCGGCGAGCGAGCTCTCGCTCTCCCCGAACGCCGCGTACCTGCACTACTGCTCGAACAACACGATCTACGGCACCCGCTACGAGAAGCCGCCGCAGACCTCGGCTCCGCTCGTGTGCGACGCGAGCAGCGAGATGTTCGCTCGCCCGATCGACGTCGCGAAGCACGCCCTCATCTACGCGGGCGCCCAGAAGAACCTCGGGCCCTCGGGCGTCGTCCTCGTCATCATCCGCAAGGACTTCATGGCCAAGCGCGTCCGAAAGGTCATGACCATGATGGACTACGAGGCGCATGCGAAGAACGGATCGCGCCTGAACACGCCTCCGACCTTCGGCATCTACATGATGGGCCTCGTCTTCAAGTGGATCCTCGACCAGGGCGGCCTCGCCGCGATCGAGCGCCACAACGAGGCGAAGGCGAAGCCGATCTACGACGCGATCGACGCCTCGGGCGGCTTCTACCGCGGCGTGAGCCGCCCGGAGTGCCGCTCGCGGATGAACATCTCCTTCCGCCTGCCGAGCGAGGAGCTCGACAAGAAGTTCGTGAAGGATGCCGCCGCGGAAGGCATGGACGGCCTCAAGGGCCATCGCGACGCGGGCGGCGTGCGGGCGTCGATCTACAACGCCTTCCCGCTCGCGGGCTGCGAGACCCTCGCGTCGTTCATGCGGGAGTTCGCAGCCAAGAACGGCTGAGGTCGCCGAGCCGGATCGCCGCGGCGAATCCATCGCCGTCCCCGCGCCGCGATCGACGGCCTGCGTGATCGCGCCATCCGAAAGGGCGGTCGTGGCCGTCGCATGACGCGGCTCGCGAGGGCGATCGACCGACTCGATGGGGCCGCGTCACTGCACCGGGCTGGCGAGCCGCGCTGCGCGAGACATCGCGCGGAACCACCACGGACGCCGCTCGAAGTCGGCGAGCTTCGCACCGTGGCAGCGCTCGAAGTCCTTCCGAAGCATCTCGGCCATGGCCTCGGCGACCTGCTCGCCTTCGGAGAGCACCGTCATCTCGAAGTTGATGCGGAACGAGCGGTTGTCGAAGTTCGCGGTGCCGACCGCCGCGACGAGATCCGCGAGCACCACCTTCTGGTGCATGAAGCCCTTCGTGTAGCGGTACAGCTTGACTCCCGCAGGGATGACGTCCGGGTAGTAGCTGAACATCGAGAGCCACACGAGCCGGTTGTCGCCCTTCTCCGGGATCATCACCCGCACGTCGACGCCTCGCTTCGCCGCAAGCTGCAGCGCCGCGATGATGCCGGGGTCCGGCACGAAGTACGGCGTCGCGATCCACAGGCGCCGCTTCGCCTGCCCGATCAGGTGCAGGAACATCAGCATGCAGGTCTCGAGCTCGTCCGCGGGCCCGCTCGGCAGGACGAGGCCGACGAGGCCGCCCTCGACCTCCTTCGGCGACCAGGGGAGTTCGGGGATCGCGCCGGTCGCCCAGTGCCAGTCCTCGCACCAGGCCAGCTGCACGGACATCACGCTCGGCCCGCGCATCTCGACATGCGTGTCGCGCCATCGCCCGAACGCCGGATCGAGCCCGAGGTACTCGTCGCCCACGTTGATGCCGCCGACGAAGGCGATCTCGCCATCGACGACCACGGTCTTGCGATGGTTGCGGAACTGGATCTGGAACCGATTTCCCTTGTCGCTGCCCCGGAATCCCGCGACCTCGCAGCCCGCCTCGCGGAGCGGCGCGAAGTAGGAGTCCTCGAGCTGCGACGATCCGAGCACGTCGTAGAGGAACCGCACCGCGCAGCCGCGTCGCCGCGCTTCGAGCAGCGCTTCGCGGAACCGCCGCCCGATGCCGTCGTCGCGCACGATGTAGTACTGGACCAGCACGTCGCGCTTCGCCTGCGCGATCGCCGCGAGGATCGCCTCGAAGGTCGCCTCGCCGTCGATGAGGAGCCTCGCCGCGTTGCCGCGGGTCGCGGGCAACGCGACCAGGCGTCCGACCGTCGCGCAGAAGCCCGCGGCTTCGTCGTCGGCGCGCGGCTCGCCTCCGGGCTCGCCCGGCGGACTCGGCCGGATCGCGAACGGCTCGACCGCGTCATGGGCCTGCTGCCACAGCGAACGCATCGACTTCTGCCCTCGCCGCAGCGCCTTCACGTAGCCGTTGAAGCGGCGGTTGCCGAAGACGAGATAGAACGGGATCGCCGCGACGGGCAGGAGCACCAGCGAGATCACCCAGGCGATCGTCCCCTGCGGCGTGCGATTCCGCATGACCGCGTCGATCGCGAGGGCGATTCCCGCGATCTCGATCGCGGCGAAGGTCAGCGAGACCGCGAGGGTCCAGTCGAGCCAGACGGGAAACTCCACGACGGGACTCTACGGGGTCGGGCGGTTGGGCGGGCGGGGCCGCATCGCCCCGATGCGAACGCGGCCGAAGATTCCTCGCTCGTCAGGACGTGACGCGGGCGGGGAGCACGTCGAGGTGCTCCTTCCTCGCAGCGGCGCGAAGCGGCGCATCGAGCGAGACGATCGCACAAGCCCGATGCATCGCCAGCTCGAGATAGGAGGCGTCGTACGCGCTCAGACCGTGGACGCTGGCGAGCCTGCCGATCGCCGAGAGCCGAAGTTCCGAGGTCTGCATCTCGAACGCCCATGGAAGCTGCAGGTGGCGACCGATGCAGCGATCGACCGCTTCAGGCGCGATTCGCTTACGTCGCACCGCAACCTGCAGAGCGTTGGCGACCTCGTACGGGAGAAGCGCCGGAGCCAGCAACGAATCCTCACGCTCGATCGCCTTGAAGACGCCAGGACCGTTCTGTTCCCGCAGCAGCAGCGCCAGCACCGCCGACGAATCGACGACCCTCAAGGCCGCCCCTTCTTCGATTCCGCGAGGATCGCCTTGAACTCCGACGAGGAGATCTCCGGCCCCTCTGCGAGCCAGTCGCGGGTCGATGCCTTCCAGTCGCTCGACTCCGCGCGATGGAGTTCGTCGTAGCGACCGGCCCCCATGATCACGGCGATGCGCTGGCCTCGGCGCAGCACCACCACCTCGTCCCCCCGCTCGGCAAGCCGCAGCAGTTCGGCGAGACGGGTCTTGGCCTCGAAGGATCCGACGTGGTGCACCATGCAACCAGTTTATTCAACCAGTTGTGTGAGGCAAGGCATAACTCCTGATCGGACGTTGCATCGCGCTCGAACGCTCCAACGGACGGCGTGGCAACAAGTTCGCGGAGCAAGCCGACGCGAGAACCTTGGCCAGGCGATCGAGGTCCGACCGACCTCGGCGTGCGGCCCGCTCGAACCAAGCGCGGGTCCCGCGAGGGCCTTGCTGCTTCGTCGTG
>CAZTMB010000052.1:0-16637 GCA_964614695.1 uncultured Isosphaeraceae bacterium
CGTCGGGGAGGTGCCGAGCGAAGCGAGGCGGAGGGGCACGAGCGGAGTCGGAACGCAGACTCCGATTCACGTGCGGGCGGGCGAGACGCCCGCGGTGCACGGAGACTGGCGTCCCTCATTCGAGCCGGAATCGCCGAACCGGGTGGTCTCGGGCGAGTCCCGGAGTAGATTCGAGGATTCCACCGCGACCCGCTTTGGGCCGCGATCCTCGACTCCCCTCGAACCGCTTCGCTTCATGCATCAACCATCCACCCGCCTCGCCGCGTCCCTCGCCCTGCTCCTTGCGAGCCTCTCCACCTCGCTCGCCTCGGCGGCAGTCCGATACGTGAACGCGAACCTCGACTCGGGGGCGAACGACGGCACGTCGTGGGCCGACGCCTACCGAGGCCCGCAGGCCCTCGCGACGGCGATGACCGCGGCGGTCTCGGGCGACGAGATCTGGGTCGCCGCGGGCACCTACACCGCGAGCCCCACGAGCCGCACCGCTTCGCACACGCTCAAGAACGGCGTGACGGTGCTCGGCGGCTTCGCGGGCGGCGAGACCTCGGCGGACGAGCGGGACTTCTTGGCGAACGAATGCATCATGAGCGGCGACCTGCTCGGCAACGACACCGCCTCGAACGCGAGCCGCAACGACAACTCCTACCACGTGATCACCGTGCTCACGGGAAGCACCGCCGTCCTCGACGGCTTCACGGTGCGGGCGGGCTACGCGAACAGCTCGACAAGCAACCGCGACCGCGGGGCGGGGATCATCTGCCTCGCCAACCACAGCCCGACGATCCGCCACTGCCGCTTCATCGACAACCGCTGCACCTTCGGCGGCGGTGCGGGCTACGTGAACGGCAGCGCCCCGAAGTTCCTCTTCTGCGACTTCATCGACAACGTGGGCGGCGCCTACGGCGGCGCCTTCGACTGCGCGGGCGCCGGCGCGGTCACCTTCGAGAGCTGCCGCTTCTTCGGCAACACCGCCGCTCGCGCGGGTGCCCTCGAGTTCTTCGTGAGCCAGCCTCGCGTGACCAACTGCCTCTTCGTCGGCAACGTCTCGACCGGTTCGGGCGGCGGCGGGGCGATCTGGCTCGGCAACGGTTCGAGCGGCACGCTCCGCAACCTGACCGTGGTCGGCAACACCTCGAACGTGACCGCCGGCGCGATCTACAACACCGGCGGCACGACGACGCTCGCGAACTCGATCGTCTGGGGCAACACCGGACCGGGCACCGAGCAGCAGGATGGCGTCCGCTCGGCGGGCGGCACCACGAGCGTCACCCGGTCGTGCGTGCAGGGCGGCGCGAGCGGCAGCACCAACATCGCGGTCGATCCCCAGTTCGCGGACGCCGCGGGCGGCGACTACCGGCTCTCGATCGCGAGCCCCTGCATCGACGCGGGCTCCAACGGCAGCGTGCCCTCGGGCGTGACCACCGACCTCGATGGCAACCCGCGCTTCGTCGACGTGCCGGAGGTACCCGACACCGGAAGCGGCACGCCGCCGATCGTCGACATGGGCGCGTACGAGTTCCAGGTGGCGCCGAACCCATGCCCCGCCGATCTCGACGGTGACGGCGTGGTCGGCGCGAGCGATCTCGCGCTGCTCCTCTCGGCGTGGGGCGAGACCGGCGGCAAGGGCGGACCGCCGCCGGCGGATCTTGATGGCGATGGCACGGTGGGCGCGGGCGATCTCGCGATCCTGCTGTCGGCGTGGGGCGAGTGCGCCTGAATCGCGTCGCGTCCGAGGGCTGTCGCCGATCACTGCGGATCGTTCGAACCTCCGCGCAGACCGCGCGCCGGTGGATCGCTCGCTTCGCCGCCTCGGCGTCGCGGTGAGGTGCCGTGTCGCTGCAGTGACGACACCATGTCAGCGGCGCGGCTGATTCTCGCGCGAAGCCATGCGGCACCACTTGCCTCTTCGAGTGCCGGTGATATCTTTCCCCGTGCATCAAGAGAGGGCGTCAGCCCTCGCCAACCTGCCTGCCCGGGCAAGGTGGCGTCCGAGGAAAGGTTCCTCGGGGATGCGGCCGGAAGGCAACGAAGCGGGCTCGCTTCGTTTTTGCCTCGGGGTTCTGCGGATCGTTGGCGTCGCGCCTTCAGTCGCAGCACCTCGGACCTCCGGCAATCATCGGGCGCTTGGACGAGGTTGCCATGAGCAGCAATCGGGACCGGGATGCGGAGCGCGAGGGCTCCGGCGGCATCGAGCCGTTGTGGAATCGTTCGTGGATGATCGCCTCCGCCTTCGACTGGCGGCGTGAGAACCAGCTCGAGCCGCACCTCGAGCGGCTGCGGTGCGAGCAGGGGGAGACGGCCCTCTGGCACTTCGGCATCACCTGCGTGGGTCGGGTTCGCTCGGCCCATGAACTCTTGCCGCAGGTCTTGTCGGCCGCCGCCGACGGGTTCGAGTCGGCCGAGGAACGATCGCGGCTGCGAAGCGCCTACTGCGGAGCGGCCGGCGGTGCCTACGCGATCGGATTGAAGCATGGCTCGGAGAACGCGGCGGCGTTCCTTGCGGGCTATCGCCTTCTCGATGACTGCCCGCTCACCGCGGTTGCCAATGCAGCCGCCTTCGCACGGCTGTCGCAGGCCTACTGCGCTCGGACGCGGCTTCTCAACCGGTTGCCGGGCGAAGAGACCGAGACGCCGCGACGTCGGCGTCCGCGGGGAGTCCCGCGGCGATCGGTTGCGGTGGAGCTCGCGGCCCTCCACTCGGTCGATCTCGAGATGGCCCGGGAGTTCGCGCGGCGCCTCAAGAGGCTTGGTGGACGTCGAACGCGACTGGTGGTGGGTCGGATCGCGGCGATCGAGGCCGAGGCACGGGCGTGGGACGAACAGTGCGGACTGCTCGAGTGCTGGCTCGATGGCAAGGAGGTGGCGCGATGAGCGATGCACTCGGACCGATTCCCCCCAAGGACGACCGCAGCGTCGTCGACTGGCTCACCCGGATCTGGATCGGCTGCAGCCAGATCGACGAGTGCTGGCTCGAGCGTGGCGCCCGCGGCCTGCGCTGGTGGCCCCACGACTACGCGCAGACCCTGTGGGTCGAGGCGCCTCGTTCGCATGGCGACACCTTGGCGTGGCGCGTGCTCGTCGAGACGGAGATCGCCGACCTCGTCGATGGGGGCGAACTCGACCTCGAAGTAAGGCTTTTTCGCGGCGCCAGCCGACTTCGAGAAGCACGCCTGCGGTCGGCGCTGTGGCAGCATCGGTTTCCCACCCTGGGCTCGCTCGTGGTGGTCGAGAACCGAAGTGGCGCCGGGGCTCGCTTCAAGCTGGTCGATCGCGGCACGGCGTGGGTGATCGCCGGGGTCGATGACGCCTCGCTCATGGCACTGCTTGCACTCGGCAGCGGACAGTTGCTTCGATCGTGGCTCATTCGAGACGAGATCGCCGGGTCCGATCCCATCTTCAGACGGACCGTTTCGACGCGTCGCGACGGGATCGTTCGTGAAGAACCGGATGGCTTGTTCAGGGGCAACTTCGAGCAGGCCACCACGCTGATTCCGCGGCAAGACGTGTGGGATCGCTCGCTCGATCGCTGCGAGGCCGCGATCGGGGGGCTCGGCGGCAGGAGCCGGGCCGTGCCGGAGATCCTGCTGGCCGCAGGCTCCTTCGCGGCAGCGGCCGAGCGATCCGAGTCTCCTTCGAGGCGGCAGTTCCGCCGCGACCTCATGTGCACGCTGCCGCAGTCGGAAGGGGCCGGTGTGGAACCTCGACTGCTCGGCCATGCGAAGCTCGAGGCGACGGTCCCGCTGAAGCGGCTGCCCTTCGAACCGGGGACTCCCGAAGTCGCCATCGAACTCGCGCTGCGGGAGTCTGCGCCGCTCGGAGTCGGTTGCCTGATCCGGTCGACTTCGCCGTTTCCCCAGCTGCTCGACAGCCGTCCGTCGACGTTCTCGGATGAGGTCGACGAATCGGAGCGAGAACGGGTGAGCGAGCTGCTCTCGCTTGGCGATCACCGGAACGTTCCTCGTCTCGTGAAGTTCGCCGAGCGTGTCCGCGCCCTCGATCAATTCGCGGTGCAGCACGAGCCGACCGAGGTGGGTTCCGAAGCCGAATCCAGAGTCGATGGTCTCGGCGGCTGGTCGGTGGGTTCGCAGGGCCTGACGCGGCAGTCGTTTCTGCCTGCCGCGACCTGTGTCAACGTCGACCTCGCGACCAACGTCGTGCGCGGGCACGTGCTCGCCCATCGCTGGGCGCGATTGAAGAAGAAGCGGCAGCTCGATTCGGCTCCCATTCCGCGCGCCTTGGAGAACCATCCATGAGTTCGATCTGGGATCCGCCCGATTCGCCGGAGGAGATCGAGCGTCAGGCCCTCGAGGCGCAGCGGGCCGAGGAAGCGAAGAAGGCAGCGCACGTGGCCCGAATGCGGGCGCTCTACGCGAAGGCGCTGGGGTGCTCGCTGATCGAGCCGGAGGATTCGGGCGGCGTCACGCGATGAGCGCTCGGGTCGCTCGATGCGGTGCGGCTTGGACGCTGGTGCTTCGGACGCGGGTCACGTCACGCGGTTCACGCTTGCGGCGCTCGTCAAAGCGTGAGATGGGCAGGATGGACTCCATGGACGAGATGGCCCCCGAACCAAGAAGCGCTGCATCTGCTGCGGGCGCCTGGCGCCCGGACCGGGGACGCCACCGGCGGCTTTTGCTCGCACGCTGTTCGAGCCACGCGAAGCGCGGCCGGCTAACGCCCGCTTCGTTTCGGGTCCCTTCGCGGCCCATGAGGCCCATCGCGGCCCATTGGGCACAAGGGAACCATCGCCTCAAGCACCCGCGAAGCGATGCGTGGACTGCCACCGTTGGTGGGGGAAACGGGGCCCGTGGGGGACGCCCCTCCAGAAGGCGGCAGTCGCTGGCCTTGCCTGAATCCCACCCAGGCAAGGCCCGAATCCCTCGGGCGAGTCGCCTGAACCCGACCGCGTCTCCCGGAGCCAACCATGCTTGCCACGATCGTCCTCGCCTCTGCCACCTTCGCCGCCGCACCGTCCGGAAGTTCCTCGATGGCGCCCGCCGCCGACACCATTCCCGCCGTCGCGGTCGCGAGCGGCCGGCTCGACACGCTCGTCGCCGCGGTCACTGCCGCGGGTCTCGCCGAGGCGATCTCCGGCGACGGTCCCTTCACCGTCTTCGCCCCGACCGATGCAGCTTTCGGACGCCTCCCCGAGGGCACCATCGCCTCGCTGCTCGAGCCGAAGAACCGCGACACGCTCGTTCGCATCCTCAAGCACCATGTCGTCGCGGGGCGACTGACCGCCGCCGACCTCGTCGGCCGCGACTCGGTCGAGACGCTCGCCGGGACCGAACTCGAACTCGAGGCGGTGCGTGGTCGGCTGCTCGTCGCCGAGGCGGTCGTCGAGAGCGCCGATGTTCCCGCCTCCAACGGTGTGGTGCATCTCATCGACCGCGTGCTCATGCCGCCGGCGCAGGTCGCGCCGCTCATGACCCTCCTCGAGAACGCGGTCGATCGCGGCGCGCCGATCTTCAATGACGGCAACCCCGCCGCGTGCGCCGCGATCTACGCGACCGCCCTCGAGGCCGCGGTGCTCGTCGAGGGTTACGGCATCGAGGCGTCCGCCCGCAAGCGGATCGCCACGCGTCTTGCGGAGATCGACTCGATGACCGACGCCCGCGAGCAGGCCTGGGCGTACCGCCGCATCATCGACAGCCTCGTTGCCGCAGTGCAGCAGGGGCAGATCGCCGCATCGCCTGCGGCGATGCCCTCGGCCGCGATCGCGGCCTCCAACGCGAAGCCTTCCGCGGGACGCGCGATCTTCACCTTCGACGACGCCGGCGAAGTCCGTCGCTGGTTCACCGTGCTCGACGGGGTGATGGGCGGCCTCTCGACCGGACGCATCGCGGCGGGCAGCGGCACCCTCGTCTTCGACGGCGCGACGTCGCTCGAGAACAACGGCGGCTTCAGCTCGATGCGGGTCGATCTCGCGGACGGCCTCTTCGACGGTTTCGATGCGGTCAAGCTTCGCGTCAAGGGAGACGGGCGCGAGTACCGCCTCGGCGCGAAGGCCGGCCGCGGCGCCGGGGCCGGCGGCTACTGGGCTCCCTTCGCCACCACGAAGGATCGCTGGATCGAGGTCGTGGTGCCGATCGCCGATCTCGAGCGGCACTTCATGGGGCAGCGGCTTCCCGGCCGGCTCGACCCGGCGGACCTCAAGAGCCTCGAGTTCTACATCTACGACAAGAAGGCCGGTCCGTTCCGGCTCGAGCTCGACTCGATCGAAGCGGTGCGGATGAAGGACCAGTCCTTCGACGCGTGAGTTCCGCGCCGCGTCGCGGCTCCACCTGATCGTGATGGCGAAGGCGTCCGAGGATCGGGCGCCTTCGCTGCATGAAGCGTCGACGCTTCTGGGTTGAATCTGCCTGTCCGGAGTTGATCACGCCTCGATTCGGGTCACACTTCCCCTAACGGGGCCCGGGGTCGGCGTCCCACATTCCTGAGTCCGGGGTCTTCCATGGTCGGGACTTCGCTGGCGATCGCGTTTGGGCTGTCACTTGCGATGCTCGCGGGCGCGAGAGCCGGCGATCCGCGTCCCGCCTATCGCGAGGTCGATCGGGTCTTCGCGATGGAGCCCGAGTTTTTCGCGTCCTTCTGGGCTCGCGGGTTCTCGGAGCACCTTCGGGTCGCGATGTTCGGCGACTCGCAGGAGACGTCTCCCGGAGGCAAGGGATACGCGTATCTCCCCAACATCAATCGGCTGCTGCACGAGTTCTACGGTCATTCAGGCGAGTCCATCCTGATGACCCATCGGAGCGTCGGAGGTGGAGCGCCTCCCGCAGGGTGGTTGTGGCGAGGCGCCATCGCGGCGCCAAACGGGTCGGCGTCGATCCTGGAAGAGGACCAGCTTCCTCCCAACATCAATGCGAAGTCGCATCGCCAGAAGTCGCCGCAGACCCAGTCCTATGGCATGCTCGCGATGCTGCTCTACGACGGTTCGCTGACGGGCGATCCAGAACTGCCTGCGCAGACCTACTTCACGATCCGCAACCCGATCGCCGTCGAGATTCTCGCGGTCACCGCTCCCGGAAGCGGCGGCATCGCCTACAAAGTCATGCCGAACCTCACCAATGTCGGCAACTACTTCGCCGCTCCCACTGGCTCGGGTGTGCTGGATCCAGGACTCGACTCCGATGAGGTCGAGGTCGTGTCGGTGTCGACGCCGCAGATCGATCTCGCGGGACTGCCCTACGCCCAGGTCGAGGTGTGGGGGTCCTCTCTGACCTCGCCTACGCAGATTCTCGGAGTGCGATACGTGGACCTCGCGGATCGGCGGGGAGCGACCGTGCAATCGCTGGCGTCCGGCGGGTATCGGACACGTTCGTTCCGGCTGAACCATGAGCGAAGCGGTCCGATCGTGCGAGGCATGGGATTCGATCTGGCGATGATCCACACCTCGTGCAACGACGCCGCCGGCGGAATCTCCGCCGAGGAGTATCGCCAGGACCTGATCGCCTTGATCGCATGGATCCGTGGAGCGGCCGACGATCCATCGATGCCGGTGATCGTCATCGGCGATGTCCATCGGGTCGGCTTTCCCGAGGAGATCCAACAGGAGTACGACCGATTCCCGGCAGCGGCGTTGGAGCTCGCCCAGAACGATCCGCGTGTGATGGCGATCAACCTGCGCCGCATCACCGAGGAAGACCTCGGTTGGGGCGACTCGGACACGAGCTACCTCGAGGACGAGGTTCATCTGACGGCGGATGGGCAGCGGGCCCTCGCCGGAGTACTCGTCGAGACGCTGACGAAGTGGTTCACCGATCGTGCGAATCCCGCGGACGTGAATGGCAGTGGCGAGGTCGATGCGGCCGATGTCGCGGCGATCCTTGCAGGCTGGGGTCGTTCTGGTTCGCCCTTGGATCTCACCGGAGATGGATCGGTCGACGCGATGGATCTGGGCATCGTGATTGCCGAGTGGGGATGGCGTTCCGGCCGCGCGCCGTAGCAACGTGACGGGGCATGGGGCAGCGGCCTCCCGGCTGGCTCGACCCGGCGGACCTCAAGAGCCTCGAGTTCTACATCTACGACAAGAAGGCCGGTCCGTTCCGGCTCGAGCTCGACTCGATCGAAGCGGTGCGGATGAAGGACCAGTCCTTCGACGCGTGAGTTCCGCGCCGCGTCGCGGCTCCACCTGATCGTGATGGCGAAGGCGTCCGAGGATCGGGCGCCTTCGCTGCATGAAGCGTCGAACCGTTGCATGAAGCGACGAGCACGCGATCGAGGCCTCGGCGCGCGCCGCTGATGGGATCGTGATCGCCCGCAACAGGCCTCGATCGGCGGTACGCTGCCGGCCCATGCCGTCACGACGGTCCCCGCTGCGAATCTGCCTGATCACCACGCAGGACCTCGATGCGAAGCCCTTCGCCGAGGACGACTGGCCGTGCGATCCTCGTCCGTTCCTGCCCGAGGCCGAGTGGCACGTCGCGACGATCCTCGACAAGCACACGTCGGTGAAGGCGATCGAGGCGTTGATCGAATCGGGACGCTTCGACCTCTTCTTCAACCTGTGCGACGGCGCCGCGGATCAGGAGATTCCGGGGATCGAGGTGGTCGAGACGCTCGAGAAGCATCGCGTCCCGTTCGTGGGCGCGATCTCTGCCTGCTACGAGCCGACCCGGATGCATCTCAAGCGGATCTGCCGACGGATCGGAATCGCCTCGCCGCGGTCGGTCCTGGCCAGATCCGAAGCCGACATCGAGCAGGCGGTCCGACGCCTTCGCTTTCCGCTCTTCGTCAAGCACCACAACAGCTACGCGAGCATCGACCTCAGCCGGCGTTCGAAGGTCTGTTCGCCCGCCGGTCTGCGGATCCAGACCCGCAAGATGATCTCGCGGCACGGCGGCGCCCTGATCGAGGAGTACGTCGACGGCCTCGAATGCACCGCCCTCGTCGCCGAGAACCCCGCCGATGCCGATCGGCCGATCGTGTACACGCCGATCCAGTACCGCTTCCCGGAGGGCGAGCATTTCAAGCACGAGGACCTCAAGTGGGTCGACTACGCGGGGCTGCACGCCGAGCCGGTGCGGGACGTTCGGCTCGCCGCTCGCATCCGCGAAGAGTGCGGGAGACTGTTCGTGGCGCTTGGCGCGGCGAGCTTCGCCAGATTCGATCTGCGGGTCGATCGAGACGGCACGCCGTTCATGCTCGAGCTCAACGCGAACTGCGGGATCTACTTTCCGCCGAATGACTACGGCGGGGCGGACCTGTGTCTCGCGCACGATCCTGCGGGACACGTTGGTTTCACCCGCACGCTGGTCGAGGCGGCGTTCGCGAGGCATCGGCGCCTGACGGCGCACCGCGGCGCCACGCGTTGGGGCGTGAAGCCGCGGCGAAACGCGGCGATTGCTGCACGGGCGTGAGATGCCGGTTCCCAGGTGGCGTGCGTGGTCGTTCTCTGTGGACCGCGGGCGTCTCGCCCGCACGTCATGAAACGAGCGGGGTCGCCGGGCCGCCCACCTTCGATTCCGGAAATCGACTGGCAATCGAACCGATCGGGAATACCTTTCGTCTGATCCCGGCGGTCCGGCGATCGGATCGCTCTCGCAGTTCTCGGAGTCACCGGTGCTTCGAGGTGTTCCCGCCCCTTCGCCCGATCCGACGGAATCACTCCCCGATGCCTCGATGCCCGCGCCTTGCCCGCCCCCTCGCCGTCGCCGTCGCTGTCGCCCCGATCGCGTGCACGGCGCTCGCCGCGGGCCAAAGCCACTGGCGGTTCGAGGAGACCGTGGGGTTCGTGGTCCAGGACTCCGGCCCGAACGGCCTCGCCGGCACGCTCAACGCCTTTCCGTCGCGGGTCGCCGCGGTCCCGGTCGATCCGGTGCCCTTCACCGATCAATCCAACCTGCGGTCGCTCGACCTCAACTGGCAGAGCACGAGCAGTGGCGGCATCGTCCAGATCTCGGATCTTGGAGGGCTGCTCTCCTTCGGTCCTTCGCGCAGCTTCACCGTCGAGGCGTGGGTGAAGCTCGATCAACTGTCCGACACGAGCGGCGGCGGCCAGCGGCAGCATCTTTGCCAGAAGAAGGCGTTCGCCGCCGACAGCACCGCCGACTACGCGATTCGCGTGCAGCGCGGCGACAACTCGCCCGGCACGGCGTACGGCAAGACCAGCGACTTCACGGGCCGCGAGCTGCAGATCGTCTTCGGCGACGGCAGCGGCCAGTGGAGCGTGACGAGTCATCTCGAGATCGACGATCTCGAGTGGCACTTCGTCAGCGTCGCCTGCGATGTGCAGGCGCGGACGATCCGCTTCGGGCTCGACGGCGCGTTCGAGACGATCGCCTACGGACCCGAAGGCCGCACGGCGAACAACGGCCCGCTTCTGCTCGGGGCGAGATGGAACGCCTCGGGCACGCTGAACCAGTTCCTGCGCGGCTCGATCGACGAGGTGCGGGTCAGCCCTCGGGTGGTTCCCATCGATCAGCTGCTCGACGCGCCGCCGCAGGACTGCAATGCCAACGGCGTGGCGGACTATCAGGACATCGCCACCGGGGCGAGCGGTGACTGCAACGGCAACGGCCTTCCCGACGAGTGCGATCTTGCGAACGGGTCGGCGTCGGACTGCAACAACGACGGCGTGCTCGACTCGTGTTCGCTCGCCGAGCTCGTCTACTCGATCGACGACGGCGAGGGCGACATCAGCGTGCGGACCGACGGCACGTGGATGGCGTGGCTCAACCAGTTCACCGTCGAGCCGGGCTTCGAGACGATCACCGCCGTCGAGACCACGTTCGGCAGCTCCGCGATCGGGCAGCCGGTCACCTTCTACATCTGGTCCGATCCCAACGGCGACGGCGAGCCGTCCGACGCGCAGGTGCTCAGCAGCCGTTCGATCGTGGTCGAGCCGGGCATGGACGATCCTGACGTCGTCGTGCGCTTCGAGATTCCCACGGTCGAGGTCGGCCCCGCCGGCACCTCGTACTTCGTCGGGATCATCGTCGACGTCGAACTGACCAGCGCCGACTTCCCGGCCTCCGGCGACTGGGATCCGCCGCACGCGCCGGGACGCAGCTGGCTCGTCGGCGCCTTCAAGCCGATCGATCCGAACAACCTCACCTTCGAGGCGGTCGAGTACGGCCTCTTCGAGGACCTGCTGCCCGCAGGCAACTGGATCATGCGGGCCATTGCAGGTTCGGGCGAAGCGGACTGCAACGGCAACGGCCTTCCCGACTCCTGCGACATCGATTCGGGCACGAGCGCCGATCTCGACGCCAACGGCGTTCCGGACGAGTGCGAGTACCCGGGCACCTACTTCGTTCCCGACCAGTTCGGCTCGATCCAGGCGGCGATCGACGCGGTCGCGAACGGCTCGGAGATCGTGGTGCGCCCCGGAACCTACTTCGAGCATCTGGTCTTCCTCGGCAAGTCGATCGTCCTGCGCAGCGAAGCGGGTCCCGAGTCGACCGTGCTCGACGGCGGGGGCGTCGGCAGCGTCGTCGTCTTCCGAAGCGGCGAGGGCCCGGCGACCCGGATCGAGGGCTTCACGATCACCAACGGCGGCGGCTCGCCCGGCGCGGGCGGTGCGGGCGTCCTCGTCGAGTCGAGTTCGCCGACCATTCGCGGCAACCGCATCGTCGGCAACACCACGAACCTGCTCGGCGGCGGCATCATCGTGTACGGGTTCTCGTCGCCGCGCATCGAGGACAACCTGATCGCCGACAACGCCGCGGGAGACGGCGGCGGAATCTATGCGCAGGTCGAGAACACCCGCGTCTACGTGCGCGGCAACACGATCGAAGGCAACGTCTGCCTCGGCGGCTTCGGGGCGGGCGTCCTGTGCTGGAACGGCTCGCTCGAGCTCGTCGGCAACGAGATCGTCGGCAACACCGGCGCCGAGTCGGGCGGCGGGATCTTCATCCTCTTCTCGGGCGACACGTCGCATCTCATCGAGGCAAACGAGATCCGCGGGAACAGCGCGACCGAGGAGGGAGGCGGCATCTGGCTCGCCAACGGAGGTGACGTCCTCCTCGTCAACAACCTGATTGCGGAGAATGCCGCCCCGGCGGGCGCGGGTCTCTACGTGCGCGGCACCGGAACGCTGCTCAACTGCACGGTCACCGGCAACCTCGCCTCGAGCGAAGGCGGCGGGCTCTACTACGGCGAAGGCGGCGGCGGCCTCGTGATCGCGAACACGATCATCCGAGGGAACCTCGCGCCCTCCGCGCCGGAGGTCGTCTATCCCGGCGGCGCCGACTCGATCCGCTTCTCGAACATCGGCGGGGGCTGGCCGGGCGCCGGCAACCTCGACGCGGATCCGCGCTTCGTCGCGCCAGCGTCGGGCGACTACTCCCTCGCCGGCGACTCGCCGTGCATCGACGCGGGCGACAACGATGTGCTGCCCTTCGAGATCGAGCTCGATCTCGCAGGTGAGGCCCGTTTCGTGGACGATCCCGCGACGCCCGATACCGGGGTCGGCGCAGCGCCGATCATCGACCTCGGCGCGTTCGAGTACCAGGGCCCCGCGACGTCCTGCCCGGCCGACCTCGACGGCGATTCGATCGTCGGGCCGAGTGATCTCGCTCAGCTGCTCGGCGCGTGGGGCGCGACCGGCGGCAAGGGCGGTTCGCCGGCGGCGGATCTCGACGGTGATGGGCTCGTCGGAGCAGGGGACCTCGCGATGCTGCTCGGCGCGTGGGGCGCGTGCGGGTGAGTGCGGACGTCCCGGTGTGACCTTGTTCCCGGTCGGTCGCTTGCAAGGTGGGTCTCAATGGACCGCGGGCGTCTCGCCCGCCTCGGTTCGATGGAACACCTCGATCAGGCCGCCTCGTCGCCGATCGCCGCGGCCCGTTCGCAGAGCGCTGCGAACACACGACCGTGCGCCGTGCGGCCCTGACGCGAACCATCGCCTGCCGCCGGCGCGGCGTGCAGCAGCCGTGGCTCGAAGATCGACCCAAGATCGACCTCCCCCAACGGCAGTCCCCACGTCTCGCGCATGAAGGCGATCGCCTTCGGAAGCCGTCGCGGCAGCGCCGCCAGCTCGACGACGAGCGATCGCTCGGGACAACGCTGCGCAAAGTCGAGGATCGCGCGATTCGAGGCGAGCCACCACTCGATCGCCCGGCGCCGACGGAAGGTCAGATCGAGGCCAAGCTGCTTCAGTGCCCAGCTGCCTCGGAAATGCCGCTGCAGTTCGGCGTGGCCTCGCTGGCGAAGCGACTCGACGACCTCCTCCGGCCGCCGCACGATGAAGAGGAACTTCGCCTGCGGCAGCAGGTCCGCCCAGAAGTCGAGGAAGAGGCAGGTGCGCGGATCCTTGAATCCCCACAGGCCGCGTCGAGCGGCGACGAGCGCCGCCGCCTCGGCGCGTCGCGCATCGGAGATCGCGAGCGGTCCGCCTTCATGGGCGTCGTAGACCGTCCGGTCGTGATCGGAGAAGACCGCCTCGTGCCAGGCGAGGAACTCGACATCCTCGAAGTGGCCCTTCACGTTGGAGGCGCTCGCCTCGAGCAGCGTCTCGCCCATCGCGACGCCGGCGGCCTGCATCGCCGACGCGAGCAGCGACGTGCCCGAGCGGTGCATGCCGGTGACGACGAGCGGCATCGAGAGGAGGGAGTCGTCGGGCGAACTCATCGTCTTCGGTTGGTGCTGGTGGTCGAGTCGCGCGATTCGTCGCCACGGGCTCCGAGGAGGCGCTGCCGCAACCACAGGCGAATCGTCCAAAGGCAGAATCGCAAGGTCGGATGGCGGGCCGCGTCGTGCACCGTAGCCTTGCGCTCGAAGAGGATCGGATGCACGAGGTCGTCGATCGGGCGTTCGAGGGTTCGCAGCGAATCAAGGCCGGCCGACGCATGTCCGTTCGCCGCGAAGAGCAGCATGTTCTGCCGGTAGTAGGGCTCGATGGACTCGTCGTGCCAAAGGCTCGCCCGCAACGCGTCGATGCGATCGAAGCCGCGGACCCGGAACCGCTCGATCCAGAAGGAGGGCCAGCGCTCATGCCGATGGCCCGTGCCGCCTTGCCCAGGAATCGCCGCGCTGAAGAGCACCACCGGCGCGGCGGTGGTCAGCCACTCGATCAACGGCTCGGCCCGATCGGCCGTGAGGTGCTCGGCGACCTCGAGACAGATCGCCAGGTCGCTTCGCTCACCCGAGGCGGGAAGTTCTCGGTCCAGATCGACCGCGGCGAACTCGATCGCCTCGCTCACCAGCCCGGCGTCGCGGGCCCATCCGCCGTCGAAGCCTCGCAGGCGACGAGCGCCAAGCCTCGCCGCGGCGGCGAGCCAGATCCCTTGCCCGCATCCAAGATCGACCACGGATTCGGGCCGATAGTGGCGGAAGAGAAGGGCCAGCACCGCCGCCGCCGATCTCTCGGTGCCTGCCTCGTGCTGGGCGAAGAACGACCGGTCGTAGAGCGTGGGTGGTGGCGTGGTCATGCCTGAGCAGCCTTCACGAATCGGTCTTCGGCGATCGACGACCCCACCATCGAGCGGGGAGGCGATGTTTCCCCGTCGAGGCTCCGGAGCCTTGCGGCGATGAGGCTGCTGGTCCTCTTCACGACGCGGATTCCAGGCGGCGCCGACCTCGCCTACGGAACGCCGATCGTCGAGGCCGCACTCGCGCGGGGATGGGAGGTGCACACCGCCTGCTCGGCTCGCCTGGCGATGCGGCCGCTTGCCGAACGCATGCGAGCGCTCGGTGCTCGGCACCGCTCCTGCGAACTGGTCGAGCATCCCTGCGGCCCCTGGCGCTCTCGGCGGATGGCCGCGCGCTTCGCGCGTCGAACGCGTGCGATCCTCGACTCGGTCGGCCCCGATCGTGTCCTCGTCGTCCTGCCCTACATGACCTACGGGCTCGGGATCATGCAGGGCTGCCGTGATGCCGAAGTGCCGGCGGTCGTCACCTATCAGCTCGCGAAGTACCAGAGCATTCCGGCGTGGCGACAGGCCGCGACGCGCGCGCTGCTCACGGCCGGCTGTCGCGCCATCGCGGTGTCGGAGCAGAATCGCCGGATCCTCCGCTCGATGTTCGGCCTCGATCGGGATCGGATCGATCTCGTCCACAACGGCATTGCGCCATCGACCCGACCGGATGAGGCTCACGCGGCGATCCGCGCCCGCGTGCGTCGGACGCTCGGCATCCTCGAGGGCGAGCGACTGCTGCTCACCTCGGCGCGGCTCGCGCCGCAGAAGGGCCATCGCTTTCTGATCGAAGCGTTGCCGGAGGTCCTCGCAAGGCATCCTGAGTGCGTCGTCGCCCTCGCCGGCGACGGGCCCGATCGCCGGATGATCGAATCGGAGATCGCTCGGCTCGGGATTGGCGACCGGGTGAAGCTGCTCGGTCATCGCGAGGACACCGAGGATCTCGCGATCGCGTCGGATCTCTTCGTCTTCCCGACGCTCTACGAGGGATCGCCATTCGCCCTCCTCGAGGCGATGCGTATCGCGTTGCCGGTCGTCGTCTCCGATGCGAGCGGAATCCGCGAGGTCGTGACGGACGACACGGGCATCGTCGTCCGGGCCGGCGATGCGGCGAGCCTGCGCGACGGCCTCCTGAAGGCGCTCGACGATCCCGACGGCATGCGGACACGCGGAATACGTGGTCGCCAACGCGTGCTCGATCGATTCTCCGCCGCGACGATGGCCGATCGCACCCTCGCGATCCTCGAGGCGGCACCGGGGGCGAGTGCAACTGGGCAACCCGATGCGGCGATCGCCGCGACGCCCATCAAGGGCCGGAGCGTCTCGCCTGCTCGGCCGCGGATCTCGATCGTCATCTGCACCTACAACCGCGAGGACTCGCTTGCGGAGACCCTCGAGTCGCTTCGGAGCCAGACCGTCCCTTCACGGGACTTCGAGATTCTCGTCGTCGACAACAACTCGCCCGATGGCACCCGCTCGGTCGTCGAGCGCTTCGCGGCGTCCGGGCTCCCGGTCGAACATCGCCTGGAGCCCTCGCAGGGCCTCAACTTCGCCCGCAACGCGGGACTCCGCGCCGCCGCGGCGGACTGGGTCATGTACCTCGACGACGACGTCCGGGCTCATCCCGACCTCGTCGAGCGGGCGTTCGAGACGATCGACACCCAGGACTTCGACTGCTTCGGCGGCTTCTGCCTGCCGTGGTTCAAGTTCGGGCGCCCGCGATGGCTGCACGAACGCTACGTGATCAATCAGATCGATCCGGACATCGGCACGGGCATCCTCTGCGACGGCTTCGCGATGGGGGCCCTCGTCTGCTTCCGCAAGGCGGTGCTCGAGGAGCTCGGCGGATTCGCGGTCGAGCATGCCAGATTCGTCGGCATGAACAAGGACAAGATCGCCTACGGCGACGAGACGATGCTGCAGGTCCGCATGCGGGAGAGAGGGTTCCTTGTCGGGTTCGAGCCGCGGATGAAGGTCGATCACCTCGTGCAGCGCAACCGGCTCGCCGCGACCTGGTTTCTCAAGGTGCGCTTCGCGAAGGGTCGCGACTCGTGGGACACCTTCGGCGTCGAGCCGACGCCCATCCGCCTGCTGAAGCGAGCGGTCTCGGTGGTGGCGGCTCCGCTTGCGTCGCTCCCGGGAAATCTCCGCCGTTTCGTGACGGAACGTGAGTATCGCCCGACCAACCTGCTGCTGGATACGCTGCTTCCGGTTGCGAGATATCTCGGCGAGATTCACGGTGGACTGGTGATCCTCCGCAGTCGGCGGCCTTGAACCCGAAGCACG
>CAZTMB010000052.1:16737-18488 GCA_964614695.1 uncultured Isosphaeraceae bacterium
CGCAGCCGCAGCCCGCGGAACTCGACCGGCGAGCCTTCGCTCTCGAGGCACAGGTAGCCGCTTGCCGGCTTGCAGTCGGTGCCGCCGGAGACCTCGCGGCCGTTGACCCACAGCCTCACCTCGCCGTTGATCGCGCGGATGTAGTAGTGGTTCCACTCGCCGACGCCGCGCGAGCGCGACTCGCTCGGGAAGCTGCGCCGGCCGTTGGGCGCCGTCGGCGGGAAGGGCGTCATCGTCGACGCGCCGACCGGGAAGACGTCGCCGTGGCAGGTGAACCAGTCGGCCTTGCCGCCGTTCTTCTCATACGCCGCGGTGTAGCCGAGGTCGAGCACCTGCACCTCGATCCCCTCGGGCAGGCCCGGTCCCTTCAGGCGATCGAGCGACTCGATCGGCGACCACAGGAAGATGCCCGAGTTGCCGGCGTCGCGCAGATGCCGCCACTCGCAGAGCAGTTCGAAGTTGGTGTAGGGCTTCGTCGACCGGATGACGCCGACTGGATTCCCCGTGCAGTGGACGAAGTCCTCCTTCCACTGCCAGGTGTCGGCGAGGCAGTTGACGTTCACGAAGTCCGCCTCGCCGAGCGGTCGGAAGCCCGCCTCGGTGCCGTCGATCGACGCGGACGGCCGCGTCTTCGGCGAGTCGGCGGGGGAAGTCGACGGATCCTGCGCGGCGAGGGCGTGCGTTCCGCCGGCGAGCGCCGCAAGCGAAGCGAGATGGAATCGGCGGCGATCGATCGACATCGAGTGGATCCTGACGGGGGGCGTGATGATGCGGGGAGCGTATCGCGAACGAGGTCCGCGCTCCCGCCGCTCAAGCCGTCGCGCCCACGACCTTCCGAGGATGGCGAGGGCGAATCGCTGGCGGTCCCGCTCGCCGCTGGATCTGCACACCAAGTTCGGACATCCCTCGCGGGGCCGACCCGCGATCGGGCAACCAAGCGCCCTCGGCCGACGGTTCGCCGTGTTCTCGAAGTTCGAAGCGTCGAAGGACCGGGTCCTTGCACGGCACAAGACCCTGAACCGCCGGACGGCTGGCCGTGGTCCAGTGCTGCCTTCGGGGCCGCACGTCGCTCAGGGGCACGCGCCCCACTTCCCGAGCAGCATGCCGAGGTCGCTGGCATCGACGATCCCGTCCCCGTTCAAGTCGCTCTCGCAGCGGGCGGGCAAGGGCGGGGACTGGATCCACGCGCGAAGCGCCAACTGGGCGATCATGTTCTGATCGCTGGTGCCCGCGGCGGCGTCGGCGGATGCGAAGGTGACCGGAAGCGAGACGAGCGGCGGGACCATGCCCGCCAGATGCACGGCGCAGCGGACGCGGCCGTCGCCGCGAATCTCGGTCAACTGAAGCGTCGGTCGATCATTGAGGCACTCGAACGAGGCCTGCACCGACACCGTGTCGAACACCGCGCCGTCCGCGACCGCGAGCATGCACACGAGATCCCAGAGGTGGAAGCCCGGCTCGCCGAAGATCCCGACCCACTTCTCGAGCCACGCCCGCGAGTCGGCGGCGACGCGATCGGTCGTCGCCCGATCGACCGCTGCCAGCAGGTCGAGACCTGATTCGGTGATGTAGCCGAAGCGGATCGCGTTGAACGGAACGAGCGTCGTCTCGGGAAGAAGATCCTCTCGCTCGAACAACCACTGCGCGGCACCGGGATCGCCGCGGAAGTTGTAGTCGGAGACCGGCGTGCCGTTGATGGTGAAGCCGGCCTGGCCCGCCCACGTCCCGATCTGCCCCATCTCGAGCACGAG
>CAZTMB010000052.1:18588-20148 GCA_964614695.1 uncultured Isosphaeraceae bacterium
GGCCGAATCGTCTGCGGCCCATGGCGGGTTCGAAGGTCGTCGGATCGGCAGTGTCGGTCCGACACCGGCGGCGCGGACGGAGTTCGTTCTTGCGTCCCATCGCCCGGAGTCCAGCGAAGCCATCGGCCGTGGATCAGGGGCTCTCGGAGGGGATCTCGATGGGCGCGTCGAAGCCGGGCGGGAACTTGTGCCACGGCGATCCGCTCAGGATCAACTCGTAGCCGCGCTCGAAGAGAGCCTTCATGTAGGTCGGGTCGAACGCTTCCTCTGCGGTCACGTCGAAATCGGGCGGGATGAAGGCGACGTTGTAGTCGACCCCGTCCCGCTGGCAGTCGAGATAGAGCCGATAGAGATCGCCGAGCCCTTGCGTCGCGATCAGGGCCGAGATGGCCCGGCCCGCGATGCTCATGGTGCGGCGATCGACCTGCGACCAATCGGGGTCGAGGCGTGCGTTGCGGATGATGTAGGCCCGTCGCTCCCGCGTGATGCCTTGCGCTTGGGCCTCCTCGCGCAGGTGCATCGAGGCTGGATACAGGAACACCTGCGTCATCGCTCCGCCGTCGACGTGCATCTCCTGGTATCTCCTTCCGTCGGCTTCGACGTCGATGAGGACGGGCGGGAACGCGCCGGGAATGGCCGCCGAGGCGATGAGGATCTTGCGGATGAGGTCAAGTGCGCCGGGATCGCCGCTGGCGGCGATCTCGCCCACGTTCCACAACACCGCGCGGCGGGCGTCGAGGTTCGTGGTTCCGATGATCAGCAGGCGACCCTTGCGGTATTCCGCCGCGATCGCGTCCATCAGTTGCCGGTCGACATGCTTCGAGAGCAGCTTCCAGAGCGGCTTCGTATCGGCCATCGCGTCGCTCAGGAATCCGCCGATCAGTCCGCGTTCGACGAGGACGTCCTCGGTGCGGGTGCCGGTGTAGAGCTCGCGCAAGACCCAGTCGTACTCGGGGCCCGCGAAGACGAACGGAGCGGTCAGGGCGCCGGTCGAGATGCCGGTGACGGCCTTGAACTCGGGTCGCGTGCCGAGTTCGGTCCAGGCGCACATCATTCCCGCGCCGAAGGCGCCGTCGGCGCCGCCGCCGGAAATGGCGAGGAATTCGGCTCGGGGCAGTTCCTCGGTCACTCCTTGACGTGCCAGTTCCTCGCGTTCGCGTTGGATCGACGCGAGCAGCAAGCGCGCGAAGGCGGGATTGGATTCCCCGCCCCACGAGCGGATCCCTGGATCCAACCCTGGCACGAAGGCGCGACTTTCGGCATCGGCCGGCACGGCCGCCTCGCGTGGCAGGGCGCCGCATCCTGGAATGATCGCGATCAGTGCCGCCGCGAGGATCGTGACACGCGTGGGAGAGGGCGACTGGCGCACGGGATTCTCCTTGGGGTGCCGCCGTCGAGCGACCGCGACCACGGAGGTCGATCGTCGTGGGGAAGCTTGATCCGGTCGGAGCGTACGGGGGGCCGCGGCGCGTCGGCACGCCGCCGGCGCCGGGAATCCGCCCTAGTCCGGCCGAAGCCAAACTCCCGGCGAACTCGCCGCTCGAGGTGTCGAAGACCCAG
>CAZTMB010000053.1:0-20114 GCA_964614695.1 uncultured Isosphaeraceae bacterium
AAGATGGTCGCGAAGGTCCTTCGCAAGGGCCAGCTCGTGGTCCTCGAGAGCACGACCTATCCCGGAACGACCCGCGACGAGATGCTGCCGATCCTCGAGGCGTCTGGACTTCGCAGCGGCGAGGACTTCTTCCTCGCCTACAGCCCAGAGCGCGAGGACCCGGGTTCGCCCGGCCGCAGCGCGGCGCAGATTCCCAAGCTCGTCGGCGGGACCGATGTGACGAGCGGCGATCTCGCCGAGGCGTTCTACACGCGGGTGGTCGCGAAGATCCATCGCGTCTCGAGCGCCGAGGTCGCGGAGAGCGCGAAGCTCCTCGAGAACATCTACCGAGCGGTCAACATCGCCCTCGTCAACGAGATGAAGACGGTGATGACCGCGCTCGGCGTCGACGTCTGGGAGGTGATCGACGCGGCGGCCACCAAGCCCTTCGGCTTCCAGGCGTTCTATCCGGGCCCCGGACTCGGCGGCCACTGCATCCCGATCGATCCGTTCTATCTCACGTGGAAGGCTCGCGCGGTCAACCAGCCGACCCGCTTCATCGAACTCGCGGGCGAGGTGAACACCGCGATGCCCCACTGGGTGATCGACCGCTGCATGCGGGCCTTGAACGACGACCGCAAGAGCCTGCGCGGCGCGAAGGTCCTCGTGATGGGGATCGCCTACAAGAAGAACATCGACGACCCGCGCGAGAGCCCTGCGGCGGAGATCATCGAACTGCTGCTCGATTCGGGTGCCGAGGTCTCCTACCACGATCCGCATCTGCCGGAGTTCCCGCCCATGCGGAAGCACCGGCTCGAGCTTCGCTCGACGCCGCTCGACGCGAAGACCGTCGCGGCCGCGGACATGGTGCTGATCGTGACCGACCACGACGCGGTCGACTACGCCCTGCTCGGTGAGCACGCGAAGCTGATCGTCGACACCCGCAACGCGATGGCGCGGGTGCCGTCGTTCAAGGCTCGGCTGGTCAAGTCCTGATCCGCAGTCGCCCGATCGACTCGACCCTTCCGACGACCCGGCCCTCGGCCGGGTCGTTTCCTTTGGACACCAGGCCCGACGGGGTCGGCGACGAGCCCGGGCCCCCGTCCGCGACTCCGCGCCAATCCGACCATTGCTCCGGCGCGAGCCTCGCCGTACCCTGACCGAATGCTTCGCAACGCCTGCCTCCGTGTCTCCTGCGTGCTCCTCGCCTTCGCGGCGACCTCCTCGACCGCCTTCGCCCAGTTGGCGCCGCCGCAGCCGAGCAAGGACGGAACCTACAACCCGATCCTCGGCTATGCGGTGCTCGCGATCCTCGGAGGCATCGTCGTCGCGATCAGCCTCTACCCCTCCAAGCGTTCGCACCAGGACGTCTGATGCCGACGCGACGGCGAGACCTCGTCCGATCCCGTGCGGGCATCACGGCGCTGCTCGCGTTGAACGTCGCGCTGCTGGCGACGCTCGGGGCGATGCGCTTCGCGCCGCAGGCGGAGGCCCAAGGCCGTCCGCGCGGCGACTACCTGATGCTTGCCGGCGACGTCGCGGGTGCGAAGCCGCAGGTCGTGTGGATCCTCGATCAGGTGCACGAGGAGCTCGTCGCGGTCTCGTGGAGTCGCGAGCGGAACGAACTGCTTGGGTTGGGCTTCCGAGCCCTCGCGTCCGACACGGTCGTCTCGACGCGCGGACGCAACTGACCTGGAGGCGCCGACGCCGGAGCACGCATGAAGACCGCCTTTCGAGCCGAGATCCCGCTGTGGGCGTCCGCGTTCGTGATCGCGGCGCTCGTGCTCGTCGAGGCCGGTCGTTCGCCGGCCGGCGAGGCGCACGCGGGTCAGGCGGTCGTCGGGGGCACGGGCTTCAGCATGGTCACGGCGAAGTCGGGCGTCGATGCGGAGGGGCAGGTGCAGGAAGTCCTCTACCTGATCGATGGTCGCGACGAGGTGCTCTACGTCTACGAGATCCCGAGCCCGGCCGACCGGCGCATCGTCTTCCGCGCGGGCGTGCATCTGCCGACGCTCTTCAACGCCGGGCGAGGCAACTGATCCGATGGGTCTTGCCGCCCATCCGGTCGATGCGGTGATGGCGGCGGCGCGGGCGGCGTCGTTCACCAAGCGATCGATCAAGGAGCCGGCGAAGTCGCGAGGACTGCGTCTGGCGATCTCGATGCTCGACCTGACCACCCTCGAAGGCAAGGACAGCCCCGAGAAGGTGCGTGCGCTCTGCCGCAAGGCGCAGCGGCCCTGGCCGGGCCCGCTGCCCGAAGGCATCGAGCCGGTGCCGCCGGTCGCGGCGGTGTGCGTCTATCCGAGCCTCGTGCCGATCGCTCGCGAATGCCTCGAGGGAAGCGGCATCAAGGTCGCATCGGTCGCGACGGCGTTCCCGAGCGGACAGGCACCGCTCGCGACGCGTCTCGAAGAGGTGCGCCGTGCGGTCGCCGACGGCGCCGACGAGATCGACATGGTGATCTCGCGCGGGCTGCTGCTGGCCGGCCGCGAGCGGGCGGTGCGCGAGGAGATCGCCGAGACCCGCGGCGCGTGCGGCGGGGCGCATCTCAAGATCATCCTCGAGACCGGCGAACTCGAGTCGCTCGACCTCGTTCGCCGCGCGAGCGATCTCGCGATCGAGGCTGCCTGCGAAGTGCCGGGACTCGCCGCGCCCGGAGACGGCGAGATCTTCATCAAGACCTCGACCGGCAAGGTGAACCCCGCTTCCACGATGCCGGTGGCGCTCGTGATGATGGAGGCGATTCGCGATGCGCGACGCCATGGAGCGCCGCGCATCGGCCTCAAGCCCGCCGGCGGCATCCGAACCGCCAAGCAGGCGCTTCACTACCTCGTGATGCTTCGCGAGACGCTCGGCATGGAGTGGTTCACGCCGACGCTCTTCCGGCTCGGCGCCTCGAGCCTGCTCGACGATCTGCTCCGACAAGTGCTCAAGGCCGCGCACGGCGGTCGCTACGCGGCCGCGTGGGACGTGTCGACGTCTTAGATCGGCATCGCCCGCGGGGAATCGATCAGCCCGCCGACGGCGCGGTCTCCGTCGGCTCGTCCGACTTGGGGACCTCGAACCGCGTCGGCAGCGAGTGCTTCCACTCGTCCCGCCAAAGTCGGAAGCCGCCTTCGAACGCGTTGGCGTTGTCGCCGCGGAGGCAGCCCTCCGGCATCGACTTCAGGAGCCTCGTGTTGCCGCCGCCGAGGACGACGTAGTCGGGAAGCAGCGCCGCCTTCAGGATCGAGACGACGTCCTCGACGCTCCCGCGCCACTTGCTCTTGCCGCGCTTCTCGAGGCTCCGCTCTCCGACGTAGTCCTCGTAGGACTTGCCGCGGCGGTAGGGGGCGTGGGCGAGCTCCATCGGCTGCACGAGGTAGCGGTCGATCATGCAGCTCCCGAGCCCGGTGCCGAGGCCGAGGAAGAGCATCCTGCCCCCGACGTAGCTGCCGACGGCCTGCATCGCCGCGTCGTTGACGAGCTTCGTCGGCTTGCCGAAGGCTCCGGCGTAGTCGAAGCCGACCCAGCCCGGACCGAGGTTCGCCGGCTCGCGGAGCACCGAACCGTCGAGGATCGGCGCGGGCAGGCCCACCGAGACGCAGTCGAAGGACCATCCCTCGGCGAGCTTCAGCACGCCCTCCACCATCGCGTGGGGGGTCAAGGTCGGACCCGATGGGAATCGACGCCGTTCCGTATCGGATGGGATACGAATCTTGACGTGGCTGCCTCCGATGTCGATCGCAAGGACCGAAGGGCCGGTGGGGGCAGGGGTCGCGGCGTCGCTCATCGCAGGCTCCTCCTCGCCACGAAGCAGTCGCGGCGAGGGGTCAATCTACCGGGTCGCTCGCAGTCGCGATCGGCGATTCGCCCACTTCCGCACGCGTCGCGGCCGGCGACGATCCCGCCGACGGCGAGGCATCGCTCGTCGCGGATCGAACCGGGACCTGGATCTCCGACCACTTCCGAGCGCTCGGGACGTAGGGGCCGTTGTAGTAGAAGGCCCGCGGACTGCCGTCGGCGAGCCACTCGGGATGCTCGGCGAGCCAGGCCTCGAGCTTCGCCATGCCCTCCTTGACCCTCGGCAGTCCGTAGGCACCGGTGAGTCCGATCGAGAGGACGGTCATCGCGTCGGTGTCGACGACCACCACCTTGCCGTCGTCGCCGGTCGGCCCGAGGTCGGCGGTGCGATAGAGAAAGGACATCGTCCAGCGCTCGGGTCGGCCGTTGCCGTCGAGGGGCATGCCTTCGTAGTCCATCTCGACCGGACTCGTCATCGCGATGTCACGGTCCTTGATGTGGTTGAAGAGCGGCCAGAAGCCGCTGTTCATGCCGCCGTCGGGGCTGCCGGACCGCGAAAGCTCGGCGCGGCGAACCGAGGGGTACCGCTTCAGGTCGATCGCTCCGGGGGGCGTCGGCTCGGGATAGCCCTCCGGCAGCGGCGCCTCGACGAGGCTGCGTCCGGTCCGATACTGGCCGTTCACGATCTCGATCGAGGCGTCTTGGTCGCCTCCGACCCGCGTCACGAGGTCGGGAGTCCGGACCGCGCCCATGTCCTCGCCGTCGCCGGGAATCCCGAAGAGGGCGCACGAGGAGAGAAGCGGAGCGATCGTGGCAGCGGCGAGCAGGGAGAGTCGGAGCATGGCGTCGGGTTCGGCGTGGGCTCGAACCGGTTTCGCGGGGTCGCGAGCCCGCCGATCGCCCGGCACCGATACCCTGCTCGCTTCGATGACGACGCCTCGCCCAGAGACCTCGCCGCCTGCCGACTGGGACCTGAGTCCGGCCCCCGAGACGGTGAAGGTCCGCATCGATCCCGAGTCGCGCCTCTTCATCGACGGCGCCTTCTCGCCGGCTTCGGACGGCCGCACCTTCGAGACGCTGAACCCCGCGACCGAGGCGACGCTGTCGCGGGTCGCCGACGCGGGGCAGGCCGACATCGATCGGGCCGTCGAGGCGGCGCGACGCGCCTTCAAGGACTGGAGCCGAACGGCGCCGATCGAGCGGGCGAAGGTGCTCTATCGGATTGCGCGCCGGATCCAGGACCGGGCGCGCGAGCTGGCGGTGCTCGAGACGCTCGACGGCGGCAAGCCCATCAAGGAGAGCCGCGACTTCGACGTGCCGCTCGTCGCGCAGCACTTCTTCCATCACGCGGGCTGGTGCGACAAGCTCGCGCATGCCGTGCCGGGCCGCGAGCCGGCGCCGATCGGCGTCTGCGCGCAGGTGATCCCCTGGAACTTCCCGCTGCTGATGGCCGCGTGGAAACTCGCGCCAGCGCTCGCGTGCGGCAACACCTGCGTGCTCAAGCCCGCCGAGACGACGCCGCTCACGGCGCTGCGCCTCGCGGAGATCCTCGAGGAAGCGGGTCTTCCGCCGGGCGTCGTCAACATCGTGACCGGCGGGCCCGACACCGGACGACTGCTCGTCGAGCACGCGGGCGTCGACAAGGTCGCCTTCACCGGCTCGACCGAGGTCGGCAAGCGCATCGCCGCGAGTTGCGCGGCGAAGCGACGCAAGGTGACCCTCGAACTCGGCGGGAAGGGTCCGCATGTCCTCTTCGCCGACGCGGCGATCGACCAGGCGGTCGAAGGGATCGTCGCGGGCATCTGGTTCAACCAGGGCCAGGTCTGCTGCGCCGGCAGCCGTCTGCTCGTCGAGGAGTCGGTGCTCGAGGAGGTGCTCGAGAAGCTCGCGTGGCGGATGAAGTCGCTTCGGGTGGGCGATCCGATGGACAAGAACACCGACGTCGGCGCGATCAACTCGCGGAAGCAGCTCGAGACGATCCGAGGCTACATCGCCCGCGGCGTCGACGAGGGGGCGGTGCTGCACGAGTGCGGCGATCGGCCGCTGCCGGAGCGGGGCTTCTTCTGCCGTCCTGCCTTCTTCAGCGAAGTGCAACCCTCGCAGACGATCGCGCGGGAGGAGATCTTCGGCCCGGTCCTCGCGGTGATGAGCTTCCGCACGCCCGAGGAGGCGGTCGCTCGCGCCAACGACACCGCCTACGGGCTGTCGGCGGGCGTGTGGACCGACAAGGGCGCGAAGGCCCTCGAGTTTGCGCGGCGCGTGAAGGCCGGCGTCGTCTGGTGCAACGGCTTCAACCGATTCGATCCGACGGCACCCTTCGGCGGCTATCGCGAGAGCGGGTTCGGCCGCGAAGGCGGCATCGCCGGACTGCGGGAGTACCTCGCGTGAGCCGCGTCCCCGTCGCGAAGACCTGCAAGCTCTACATCGGCGGCGCCTATCCGCGCTCGGAGTCGGGCCGCAGCGAGCCGATCCTCGATCCCGCCGGCGCCGTGCTCGCGCATGTCGCCCGCGCCAGCCGCAAGGACCTGCGCGACGCGGTCGAGGCGGCGGCGAAGGCCGCAGACGGCTGGGCGAACGCGACGCCCTACCTGCGCGGGCAGATCCTCTATCGCATCGCGGAGTTCATGGAGTCGCGTCGCGACGAACTGGCCGATTCGATCCGCTCCGTCGAGGGCTCGACCGCGGCGGCGGCGCGGCGCGAAGTCGAGCGCTCGATCGACCGCATGGTCTCCTTCGCCGGATGGAGCGACAAGATCACGAGCGTGCTCGGCGGGCAGTGCGCGGTCTCCGGACCCCACTACGTGATCGCCTCGATCGAGCCGGTCGGCGTGGCGGGCGCGATCGCGCCGGCGATCCCGAGTCTGCTCGGGTTCGTGACGGCCCTCGCGGCGCCGCTTTGCGCGGGCAACACCGTGGTCATGCTCGCGAGCGAGCGCAATCCGCTGCCGGCGATATCGATGTCGGAGATCCTCGGAGTCTCGGACGTGCCGGCGGGCGTCGTCAATGTGCTCACCGGAGGCGTCGCGGAGATCGCGCCGGCAATGGCAAGCCATCGGCAGATCCAGGCGCTTGGTGCGATCGGGCTCGATCCTGCGCTTGCCATGGCGGTGGGCGAAGCCTCCGCGGAGAGCCTCAAGCGTCTGCGGCTCGTCGATCTGCCGGCGGAGCGAAGCGGCCTCGAGGATGCGGATCGCTGGACTTCGATCGACGTGATCGCGCCGTTCACCGAAGTCAAGACGATCTGGCATCCTGCCTCGATCGGCTGAGTCCCTTCGGCTGAGTCCCTTCGGCTGAGTCTCGAGGATCTCGAGCCGCCGGGGAACGGCCGCCCGAAGGGGCCGTTCCCGCAGCGGACTTGGAGAGCGGACTCGCCCCACCGCGAACAGGGAGTCCTCCCAGTAAGAGAGAGCGTCGGATCGCGGCGGCACCGCCAGAAGACTTGCTGTTTCCCGAAGATCGCGTCACGAGGGCCGGTGGGCGCCTCGGTCGGTGTCACCGGATGTCCGCGACGCGGCGGGGAGAGACTCGCCTGTCACCGACTTCGATCAGCGGCGTTCGCGACGCTTGGCGGACTTCGCGTAGCGGTCGGCCGTTCGAGCCGCGAGATCGCGCACCCGCTCGGCGAGCGCCTTGGGCCGCACCACTTCGCAGTGCGGCCCCATCGACAGGATCCACCAGGCGATCTCCTCGAAGCCGCTCACGGTGAACTCGAGGGTGCAGGAACCGTCGGCGTGGTGCCGGGCCTCCTGCGTGCGGTGCCAGATCGTGTCGCTGACGGTCGCGGCGAACTCGGCGTCGAAGCGCAGTTCGACCTTCACCTCAGGCGCGCCGCGGATCATCCGCCAGGCGTTGCCGAGGTGCGTGTCGAGCGAGAACGACTTCGGGATGCGGTAGCGCTCGCCGTTCTCCTTGAGCGATGCGAAGCGGCTGAGCTTGAGCGAGCGCAGGTCGTCCGTGTCGCGCCGTCGGCCGACGACATACCACGCGCGGACCGAGAAGAAGAGGGCGTAAGGCTCGAGCACGAAGCGCCGCTCGCCGCCGCCGCTCGTCGCGGGCTCGTAGGCGACGTCGAGAGCCGCGCGGTCGCGGATCGCCCGATGGATCTTCTCGTAGACGTCGCGATGCTGATCGACGGGCTCCGCGGCGGCGGTGCGGACCTCGAGGCTTCCGCGATCGCCGTCGATCCGCTCGCGGATCGGCGCGGGGAGCTGCGCTTCGATCTTGCGAAGCGCATGCATCGCCTCGGCGAGGAAGGGGATCTGCTTGCGACCGCCGAGCTGCTCGGCAAGCAGCGAGATCGCGAGGCACTCCTCGATCGTCAACTGCATGGGCGGCAGATGGAAACCCGCTTCGAGCCGGTAGCAGCCCGACTTCCGGTCGAAGCGCACCGGCAGCCCGGCGCCCTCGAGCTCCTTGAGGTCGCGATAGATGTTGCGCGGACTCGTGGAGCAGGCGTCGGCGAGCTCCTTCGCGCGATGCCGGCCCGTCTGCACCAGAAGCACGAGCCGAAGCAGTCGATGGACGCGGGTGTAGGCGGGCACGTCGAGGCTCCCGAGGGCGACGGTCAGGACGGCGAAGCGGGCGGCGGGATCTCGCGGGCCTTCGCGATCCAGGCGTCGAACTGGGCTCGCGTCTCGTCGAGCGAGTCGCCGGAGAACTTCGCGCGGAAGGCCCGCGCCACTTCGAACGCCACCACGTTCTCGAGGACCACGCTTGCCGCCGCGGCCGCGCAGACGTCCGAACGCTCGTAGGCCGAACGCTCCGCCTCGCCGGTGGCGAGGTCGACGCTCGGGAGGCCTTGGAGCAGCGTGCTGATGGGCTTCATCGCGGCGCTCACGACGATCGGCATGCCGTTGCTCATGCCGCCTTCGACTCCGCCGGCGTGGTTCGTCGATCGCTCGAAGCCGAGCGACGACGCGTCGCGGCGCTTCGGGTCGAAGAAGATCGGGTCGTGCACCTGCGAGCCGCGACGATTCGCGACCTCGGCGCCGAGTCCGATCTCGACGCTCTTCATCGCCTGCACTCCGAGCACCGCGGCGCCGATCCGCGCGTCGAGCCGCTCGAGCCCGCCTCCGCAGGCGCCGAGTCCCGCGGGCACCCCGAAGACGTGCACCTCGATCCGTCCGCCGACGGTGTCCTTGGCCTCCTTCGCTTCGCGGATGCGGGCGATGAGACGTTCGCTCGCGTCGGCATCCGGCACCGCGACGTCGCTCGCATCGCGAAGTTCGCGAAGCGACCGCCAGTTCGAAGGCGTCGCCTGCACGTCGGTGTACGCGTCGATCGCGCCCCGCACGAACGCGAACGCCTCGATCCCGAACTCGCGGAGCAGGCATCGAGCCGCGGCGCCGGCGGCGACCCGCGCGGCGGTCTCACGCGCGCTTGATCGCTCGATGACGTCGCGGCAATCGGGTGACAGGAACTTGAGGCTGCCGGCGAGATCGGCGTGGCCGGGCCGCGGCCGCGTCACCGGCGGCGTGCGGACCGGATCGTCGAGTCGGCTGTCGCGGTTGCGGATCGCCATCGCGAGCGGGCCGGCGTTGATCCGGCCCTGACGCACGCCGGCGAGCACCTCGACGGCATCCTCCTCGATCCGCTGCCGCGCCCCGCGTCCGTAGCCGCGCTGGCGACGCCGGAGCTCCGAGTCCACGAATTCGGCGTCGAACGGCGTGCCGAGCGGCAGGCCTTCGACAAGGCAGATCATCGCGGGACCGTGGGATTCGCCGGCGGTGCGGTAGTCGAGGAGGCTCATCGAGGTCCGGCGATCGTAATCGCTGCTCGACCGATCCCCGAATGAGGACCGCCGCGCCCTGGTCGGCCTCGGCTTGCCTTCTCGCCGCGAGAGCGTGGCGACCGAGCGCGGGTTCGCGGCGATCCGTCGCAGCGCGGGTCGGAGGGACTTCGACGTGTTCCGGTCCCGAGTCGCGTCGTCGCGCGAGACGGCACGAAGGCCGGGGTTAGCATCGGAACTCGTCGTTCGAAACGTTGGTCGTCGTCACGATTCGAGGAGGATCCGAACATGAAGGCCCGTCGCTCGCTCGCCCAGATCGCCTCGCGACTTCTGCTCGCGCTCTCGCTGCTCGGCACCGTCGCCGCGGCCGCCGCGTGGAGCGGGATGCCGGTCCAGAATCAGGCTTCGCCATCGCTCGGTGAGACGCTCGAGCGCTCGATGTGGAAGGCGATGGCGTCCCGGGACCTGAAGGCGGTGGAGTCGATGCTTGCGCCGGGTTTTCTTTCGATCCACGAGGACGGCGCCCGCGACCGGACCGCGGAGATCTCGCTCATCGCGAACCTCGATCTCGGTCCCTACGAGCTGACGGAGTTCCGAGAGACCCGCGAGGGCGGGTCGATCGTGGTCTGCTACTTCGTCGAGACCGCCGAGACGCTTGACGGCGAGCGGATCCCCAAGCGAAAGTCCGCCCGATCGAGCGTGTGGACCATGACGCCCCGAGGCTGGCAGTGGATCCATCACGCGAACCTGAACCCCATGCAGGGCAAGTGACCTCGGCTTGAATCCGCTTCGTTTCCTTCCGCTTGGCTATTGCGCGAACGTCCATCCCGGGCCGGGGCTGGCGAGGCTGCTCGACGGCGTGATGGCGACGGCGCCCGCCGTCGCGGCAGCGCTTCGAGAGGATGGTTCGCTCGGCGAACGGGATTCCTTCCCGGTCGGCCTGTGGCTTTCCGACGAGGCGTCCCGGGAACTGGCGGTGCCCGGCGAAGCGGAGTCGCTTCGAGATCGGCTTCGGCGACGCGGCATCGTGGTCGGCGGATTGAACGGCTTTCCGTTCGGCGACTTCCACGATCGCGTCGTCAAGCATGCGGTCTACGAGCCGCACTGGGCCGATCCGCGCCGGCTCGAGTTCACGGGGCGGCTTGCCGAGGTGCTCGCGAGGCTGGTGCCCGAAGGCACGGCTTCGTCGGGCGTGACCACCGTGCCGATCGGTTGGCGGGAGGCCTTTGCGGACGCGAGCCTCGTCGAGTCGGCGAAGGCGAATCTGGTCAAGGCCATCGACGTGCTGCGCGGTCTGCGCGACCGCACCGGCGTCCTGATCCATCTCGACCTCGAGCCCGAACCGGGCTGCCTGCTCGAGCGGGCGGGCGAGACGGCGGAGTTTCTCGCCGACGTGCATGCCCGCAGCGGCGCGAGCGACGCACGCGAGTTCCTGCGCGTCTGCCACGACGTCTGCCACGCCGCGGTCCTCTTCGAGGAGCAGGACGCCTCGCTTGCGGCCTATCGCGATCGCGGCGTGCGGATCGGGCGCGTGCAGATCTCGAACGCGATCGCCTTCGACGGCACCGCCAACGACTTCCGGGCGCTGCGGCCCTTCGACGAGCCGCGCTGGCTTCACCAGACCGCGGTGCTTGAAGGCAACGGCCGCGTCCACTTCTACGAAGACCTGCCCAAGGCGATCGACGAGGCGCCGGAGGGCTTCTGGAGGATCCACTTCCACGTGCCGGTCTTCGCGAGAAGCCTCGGCCGCGTGGAGACGACCCGCGAGGAGATCGCCGAGTGCCTCGCGGCCCTGCGTTTCGACGACGGCTGCGACTTCCTCGAGGTCGAGACCTATGCGTGGAGCGCGTTGCCCGCCTCGCTGCGCCCGGGTTCGCTCGAAGAAGGGATCGCCGAGGAGATCCGCTTCATTCGAAGCCTGATCTGACGTGCGGATCGTCGCGGGCACCGCGCGGCGAGCGAGGCGTCTGGGGACCGGTACGCTGCCGGCGTGACGATCGCCGCACGACTCCACGCCTGGCTCGAACTCCTTCGAGTCCCGAACCTACCGACGGTCGTGAGCAACGCGATCCTCGGCGCGTGGCTCGGATTCGCGGTGCAGGGACGGCTGCCCGCGATTCCTTTCGCGGCATGGCAAGGCACCGCCGGGGCGACGGCGCGGGGGTTCGAGCCGAGGGACCTTTTCGTCGTCGTGCATGTCGCCGTGGGGCTGTGCGGGCTCTACCTCGTGGGGCTCGTCCTCAACGATCTCTTCGACCTCGCGACCGATCGTCGCGAGCGACCGCAGCGGCCGCTTCCTTCAGGCCGCATCGCGCCTTGGCAGGCGGCGATCGCCGCGGTCGCGCTCCTCGTGGCGGGCGTGTGGCTGCTTCTTTCCGTCAACCGCTCGCCGCTGCTGATCGTCCTCGTCTCGGCGCTCGTCGCGGCGATCGTCCTCTACGACCTGCTGCATCGCCGCGTCGCGTGGGCGGTCGCGCTGCCGGCGACTTGTCGCGGACTTGCGGTGCTCGTCGCGGCGGTGGCGACGTTTCCCGCGCACGCCTTCGAGAAGGGCTGGCTGCCGATCTCGGTTCGTGAGCTCGTGGTGCTGGGGGTGCCGGCGTCGGTCGTGGCGATCTTCGTGCTCGCGGTGAGCCTCGTCGCGCGGCGCGAGGTCGAGGTGGGCACGCCACGACCGTGCCCGCAGTGCGGGCAGCCCGTGCTCGACGCTGCGGTTCGATGCCCCGAGTGCGGGCGCGATGTGCCGTCCTCCGAAGCCCGGGTCGCGCGGCGATCCGATCTCGGCACTGCGCCTCGCTGGGTGATCGCAAGCGGGCTGCTCTCGCTCGTCGCCGCGGCGCTGCTCGGAGCGCCGGCGTGGACGCCCTCGGTCGGCGATCCGTTCGGATCGCTGCAGCTTCTTCGCAGCCTCGTGGTCCTCGCCTGCCTCGGAGCGTGGTTCTTCTTCGCGACACGCTCGACGCCGCAGACCCCGGTCCCGAAGCTCGTCGGGCGCTGGCTCGGCAGCCTGTGCCTGCTCGACGCGACGATGCTCGCGCCCTTCGGCCCGCTGCCGGTCGTCGTCTGCGTGGGGCTCTTCGCGGCGAGCTCGCTGCTTGCCAAGCGCTTCGCGGGCAGTTGAGCGAGGCGGCGGCGCGGGGATCGCGCTCCAAGTACACTCGCGCGATGCCTTCGGCGAAGGGAATGCTCGTGATGGTCTCCGGCCCCTCGGGCGTCGGGAAGACCACGATCCTGCATCGGATCCTCTCCGCGCTGGGTGCGGAGTTCAGCGTCTCCGCGACGACGCGACCGCGCGCCGCCGGCGAGACCGACGGCGTCGACTACCACTTCATCGACGAGCCGGCGTTCCAGTCGATGATCGACCGCGGCGAGTTCCTCGAGTTCGCGCAGGTCTTCGGCAAGAACTGGTACGGCACGCCGAAGGCGCCGGTCGAGGCGGCGATCACGGCGGGGCGCACGGTGATCCTCGACATCGACGTGCACGGCGCACGCCAGGTGCGGGAGCGTCGCCCGGAGGTCTTCGGGATCTTCATCCTGCCGCCGAGCGAGTCGGAACTGCATCGACGCCTCGCCGATCGCGGCCGCGAGGACGCCGCGGCGATCGAGCGGCGCTTCGCCGAGGCGAAGCGGGAGATCGCGGCGGCGAAGGCGCCCGGGCTCTACGACGCGTTCGTCGTCAACGACGACCTCGAGCGGGCGGTCGCGGAGACGCTCGAGCTGGTGCGAAGCCGTTCGGCCCGGTCGGGCGTCGGGCAGGCTCGGGCGGTGTGACGCCGGGCGATCCTCCCGCGAACCCGTACACTCGCGCCATGCCGGCGAGCCGCTTTCCCAACCTCTTCCTGCTCGACCATCCGCTCATCCGGCACAAGCTGTCGATCGTCCGCGATGCCCGCACCGCGTCGGCGGAGTTCAGGCGCCTGCTCGGCGAGATCGCGGCGCTGATGACCTTCGAGACCTGCCGCTATCTGCCGCTCGAGCCGATCGTCGTCCGCACGCCGCTTGGCGAAGCCGACGGCGCCCGCATCGCGGCGCCGGTCACGCTCGTGCCGATCCTTCGCGCCGGGATCGGCATGACCGAAGGGCTGCTCTCGCTGATCCCCGAAGCCCGTGTCGGTCATCTGGGCATCTATCGCGACGAGGAGACCGTGCAGCCGGTCTGCTACTACTCGAAGGTGCCCGCGGACATCGCCGCAGGACCGGTCTTCCTGATCGATCCGATGCTCGCGACCGGAGGCTCGGCGTCGTTTGCGGCGGGCGAACTCAAGAAGCTCGGTTGCGGGACGATTCGGATGATCTGCCTCGTCGCGGCGCCGCCGGGCGTCGAGCGGATGCTCGCGGATCATCCCGACGTGCCGATCCATGCCGCGGCGCTCGACGAGCGGCTCGACGAGCGAAGCTACATCGTGCCGGGCCTCGGCGACGCGGGCGATCGGATCTTCGGGACGAAGTGAGCCCTCGCGACGCTGCGAGGACGTGAGGAGCGAGATCGATGGCGGAACGCAAGAACACCGAGTTCGACCGCGCCGGCGGATACGCGACGCCGAAGGGCGGCATCGCGGTGATGCGAGATCAGACGAAGCGGCTCGTCGAACTGCCGATCGTGCTGCCGGGCGACGAGACCGCGCCGCACGAGTCGCCGACCTTGCGCCTGAAGCCCCGCTTTTCGGCGAAGGATCCCGACACGCGGCTCTATCTCGGCGACTGCCGCGACGTGCTCGCGAACCTGCCCGACAAGGGGTCGGTCGATCTGGTCTTCGCGGACCCGCCCTTCAACTGGGAGGTTCCCTACGAGGGCTGGAAGGACGGCATGCCCCGCGAGGCGTACGAGCGCTTCACCTACGACTGGCTCGACGGGTGCATCGAGTGCCTCGCGCCGCACGGGGCGCTGTGGGTGAACATCCCCGACGACACCGCGGCGGAGATCGTGCTGCATCTCAAGCGTCGCGGGCTGGCGATGGTGAATTGGTGCGTCTGGCACTTCCGGTTCGGGCAGTGCCGCGACAGCTCGTTCATCTCCTCGAAGGTGCATGCGCTCTACTTCGTCAAGGACGCGAAGCGCCGCACCTGGAATCCCGACGCGGTGCTCGAGCCTTCCGACCGCGCGACCATCTACGGCGATCCCCGGACCCTCGCGAAGGAGACCAACAAGGGGATGCGCGTGCCGATGGACGTCTGGTACGGCCCGTACTGGGGGCGCGTGCAGGGCAACAACGCGGAGAGGCGCCATCGCCACCACAACCAGATCCCCGAGGTCTATCTCGAGCGGGTGATCCTCTCCTGTTCCAACGAGGGCGATCTCGTGCTCGATCCCTTCTGCGGCAGCGGCACCACCGCGACGGTGGCGCGGGCATGGAACCGCCGCGCGGTGACCGTCGAGTTCTCCGAAGGCAACGCCGAGAGCGCCTGGGAGCGCATCACCCAGGTCGGCATGGTCCGCAAGGGCGCTTCGCAGGGCGTGTCGACCGCGATCGCGCCGAAGCGCCGCAGCCTTGCGGTCGCGGAGGTCGAGGTGGATTCGGCGAAGGCCTCGGTCCGAAAGGAGCCGGCGAAGCGCGGCGGGAAGGCTTCGAAGGACTCGAAGGCGCTGAAGGGATCGAAGGCGTCGAGGCGCTGATCCCGCGAGGAGCTCGATCCCGCGTCAGTCGCCGAGGGTCGTGCGGTCGCGTTCGGGGAACTCCCGCTCGTAGACGATCGTCGACGGGATCGCCGGGAACGGCACGCGGGCGCGATGCAGTTCGAACATCTCCGGCGACCATCCGACCTTCTTGAAGACCCCTTCGAGCATCTCGGCGTAGAAGGGGACCTCGCGAAGGCCCGCACGAAGCAGGCCCCGTCCGAGCCGCTCGGGCCGGTTCGGGCCCGGAAGGCGATCGCAGGAGCGATGCGGGCGTCCTTCGCGCACCGCGCAGTGGTGCAGGTCGCTGTTGTGCACGAGCTCGAACTCGCCGGTCTCGTCGAAGACCTCGCGGTGGCAGAGGATGTCGAAGACGCCCAGCTCCGTCGGCGTGCGCAGGCTGAAGAGGTGATGGAAGCCGTGGAACTCCTCGGTGCGGACGATCGTCTCGTGCCCGCGGATCACCTCGGCGATGACGATGGTCTGTTCTCCCTCGCGTCCCACGCCTCCGCCGCGGGCCTCGAACTCCACGAAGCCGCCGCCGAGGTCGTGGGCGCGGAACTCCGGCAGCGGCTCGGTGCAGAACTCCCGCAGCAGCGGCGGCGCAAGGTGTCCGGGGCTCGACGCGTCGAGATCGACGGGACGCCGATCGGGCATGGGACGCAGCACGCCCTTGTCGTCGATCGAGACCGCGGTGCGGAATCGCCACATCGCCTCGGGGCGCAGGCGGCGAAGATCGACGATGCCGCGGATCGAGACCAGATCGAGCCGGCCCGTCTCGCTCGCGGGCGCGACGATGTCGCAGCGGAAGGTCGCGCGGGACTGGAGGCCCCAGACGTAGCTGGCGCCTTCGAACATCTGACGGCGATGCTCGAAGGCCAGACGCGTATCGCCTCCGGCGTTCGCGAGGCCGGCGACCATCATGTCGAAGGCCTTGCGGCTCCCCGCGAATCGATCGATCACCTCCTGCAACTGCGCGTACGCGGCGGTCGCCTCGGTGACGAGGTGTTTGGAAGCAGCGTGGGCCGCGGCGGCCTCGGTCCAGATGCGATAGCCCACGGAGCCGGGAACGTGGCGGGCGCCCTCGAACGGGTCCGCCGCGCGAGCCAGCCGGAACATTCGCCAAGCGAGCTTCAGATCCAGGCCCAGGGCGTTCGCGACGTCGACCGGCCGGGCGGGATCGAGGTTGGGGATCGAGTCGAGAAGCCGGGCGGTGACCTTCCGAAGGCGGTCGAGCGACGCCTCGGCGGCGTCGGCGAAGGCGTCGGCGTGGTGGCTGGAGAGGGAAGCGGTGGTCACCGGCGATTCCTTGCGTCAGGGCGGCAGCCGCCATCGGGCGTGCTGCGGCGCGATCGATCCTCACGGCGGGCGTCGGGCCCCGCGGAGCCGCCTCGAACGCCTGCAACCAGGAGGAATGTACGCCTTCGCGGGGTCGTCGCGGGTCGGGGATCCGTCGATTTCGGCGGCGGATCCGTCGAGGCGGTCCATCGTTCCCCCATGGATTCGGCGACTCGGCCCTTGCCGCAGGTCAAGCCCGAAGTACGGTCTCTCGATCCTCGCCCGAGCGAGCGTGCTGCGGCGAAGCCCGCCCGACGCGCCCGCGGCGAACACCTTCGGAGCCCCCGTGATGCGCATCGGACCCGTCATGCCTCTCGCCGTCGCGATCGCTTCCGCGTCGATCGCCGTCGCCCAGCCCGCCAACGACTCGTGCACGACGCCCGAGTTTCTCTCCGGCTTCGGCTCGATCTTCTTCTCGACCGTCGATGCGGAGACCGACGGCGAGCCGTCGCCCTCGTGCCTCTTCTTCGGGCAGGAGCAGATCTACCGGGACATCTGGTACCGCTGGACGCCCGACGAGACCGGCTTGGTCCGCATCAGCCTCTGCGACGCGGACTACGACACGAAGATCGCGATCTACGACGGCTATCCCAAGGGCGGCTGCCCGGACCCGTCGGCGGTGATCGCGTGCAACGACGATTCGTGCGGCCTTCGCTCGGTCGTCACCTTCCTCGCCGAGGAGGGGCTCGTCTACGCGATCCGGCTCGGCAGCTACGGCTCGCCGACCTCGGGCGGATCGACCGGCGCCGGCACCATGGTCATCGAGAGCGGCTTCCTCGCCGACGTGACCGATCCGGCCAGCGGGCAGCGCTACGTGCTGGTGCCGTCGACGACCTGGACCGGCGCCGAAGCGCTCGCCCAATCGATCGGCGGTCATCTCGCTTCGATCGGGAGCTTCGAGGAGAACGACTTCATCCTGAAGAACTTCGGCAACTTCAACGGCCAGGATCGCCGCCTCTGGATCGGCTTCACCGATCAGGACGTCGAAGGGGACTGGCAGTGGTCCGACGGCACGCCGGTCACTTACACCAACTGGAACGGCGGCGAGCCGAACAACGCCAACGGCGTCGAGCACTACGCCGAGATGCTCGGATCGAACGGTGCCTGGAACGACCTCAACGACGCCGGCGCGGGATACGTGCACCTTGCGGTGATCGAACTCGGCGAGGGCGGCGGGCCGGGCGACTGCATCAGCGATCTCGACGGCGACGGCTTCACGAGCGGCATCGATCTGGGCATCGTGCTCGCGGAGTGGGGCGGACCCGGCAAGGCGGATCTCGACAACGACGGCATCGTCGGCGGCGTCGATCTGGGCATCGTGCTCGCGGGCTGGGGACCGTGCCCGTGACCGGACTCCACGCACCGCCCTCGGGCTATCGGGTTCGAAGCATGGTCGAAGCGGACTACCCGCAGATCGAGGCGATCTGCGCGGCGGTCTACGCGACCGAACGGCCCTACACCGACGAGGAGCTCGCGACCCATCACCGCCTCTTCCCCGAGGGGCAGTTCGTCGCCGAGCACGAGGACTCCGGCGACGTCGCGGGCGTGCACTTCAGCCTGATGCTGAACCTCTCGCACTACCACGTCGACGACTCGTGGGACGTCCTCACCGCGAGTGGTCTCTTCACCGACCACGATCCGGAGGGGCACACGCTCTACGGCGCGGAGCTCATGGTGGCGCCGCGGCATCAGCACCACGGTCTCGCCAAGGTCCTCACCAACGCGACGCGCGACCTCGTGCAGACGAAGGGACTCTGGCGCATGGCCGGCGGAAGCCGCATGCCCGGCTACGCGAAGCACCTTGCCGAGATCGATCCGCAGGCCTACATCGAGCGGGTGCGCCGCGGCGAGCTCGTCGATCCCGTGCTGACGGCGCACCTGCACGACGGCTGGGACGTCGTCGCACCGATCCGCGGCTACCTGCCGCACGACGAGGAGAGCGCCGGCTGGGCCGCGATCATCCAGTGGATCAATCCGTCGTGTCCGCCGCCCCCGGAGTTCGACATCTCGAAACTGCCTCGCCGGGCCTGACGCCCGTCGCGGGCGAGCGGCTCAATCCCAGCGGAAGACGCCCTTCTTCCACGCGTAGACGTAGGCGACCACGCTCATCGCGATGAAGAAGAGGATCCGGCCGAGGAAGAGCAGGCTCTCCGGGCTGCGGGGGCCGAGCTGGCTGAAGGTCACCGCCCACGGGTAGAGGAAGATGATCTCCACGTCGAAGACCAGGAAGGTCATCGCGAGGATGTAGAAGCGGACGTTGAACCGCTTGCGGGCCCCGCCGATCGGGTTCATGCCGCTCTCGTAGGGCATGCCCTTGACGACCGCCTCCTTGCGGGGGCCGATCAGGTGGCTGGCGACGATGTTCACCACCGCGAAGATCGACGCCATCACGAAGATGACGAGGACCGGCAGGTAGGCGTCGAGTTCGACGGCGAGCAGGGAAGGCGTGGTCACGGGGCGGGGAGGATACCACTCCGCGCGCGGCGATCGGGACGCGGCGCGGGGCTACTCGTTCACGCCCCAGTTGCCCAGCAGCAGAGCCAGATCGGCTCCGTTCACGATGCCGTCGCCGTTCAAGTCCGCCGGCACGCCGCCCTCGCCCCAGGAGCCGAGGAGGATCGCCAGGTCGGCTCCGTTCACGATGCCGTCGCCGTTGAGGTCGCCCTGCGGTGTGGTCGGGGTGCCGAAGGCGTCGATCGAGCCGGCGAACGTTCCTTCGCCCGCCGCACCGTTGACGGTCCCGGTGAAGATCACCGTGGCGAGGCCGCCCGATGGGATCACCGTCGGCAGTTCGACGATCTGCGCCGGAAACTCCTGGGTGAAGGGCTCGTCGAAGGACTGCGAGGCGTCGACGGCAAGGCTCATCGAAAGCCCCAGCGGCGTCTCGACGAGGCTGCCCGCGATCGGGAACTCCGCCGGGGTCGGGCCCGCTTCGAAGGTCTGATCGCCTTGGACGATCGTCGCGACGATCTCGACCGGCACGAAGCCCGCGAAGGTCCAGCCACCGCCCTTGACCGGGACGATCGCGATCGTGGACGCGCCGGTCTGGGTGAGCGTCAGCGCCTCGATCGAGGCGGCGCCGAGCGGAATCGGGATCGGGATGCCGCCGGGAAAGAGCGAGTCGGGGTTGAAGGTTCGGAAGGTCGAGAAGAGCAGTGTGAACGTCGCGTCGAGCTCCCCGGGCGTGCCGCCCAGCAGGTCGATCGAGAGACCTTCGACGGCGGCGGTGGGCTGACCGGGCGTCCAGACCAACCCGAAGGTGCCTTGCGGCGTGGAATCGATGGTGCCGCCGATGCCGAGATCCGCCGAGTAGGGGATCGGCTGGTTGCCGCTGCCGCCGAAGAAGCCCGGCAGGGTGCGAGTGCCGCCGGGATTGCTCGTCGCGTCGTAGTCGCCGATCAGGCTGCCCGCGATCGGCACCCCCAGATTCAGGCCGATCGTGACGGCGCTGCCCTTCGCGTCGATCTCGAAGTGGTAGTCGGTGGCGGGCGCCATCGCGGCGACGGCAAGAGTCAGCAGTCCAGCGGGGGCAAGGCTCGAGGTGGGACGCACAGTTCGACTCCGGGCCGGGAGGGAGATGGTGGAGTCCGATTCCGCCATCGCCGCCGGGATCCCTCGAACGTAGCACCGGCTTTCCGGGATCGCGGGACTTTCAGAAGAGATTGCCCCAAC
>CAZTMB010000054.1:0-5190 GCA_964614695.1 uncultured Isosphaeraceae bacterium
CTCTCTGAAGAACCTGTCGCGTGCGCCCGCGACGCCCGACCTGCCGCAAAACTCCGGACGTGTCAAGACTCCTCGGTTCTCGGACTCACCTCTTTTTGGATGCCCACATTTCGTTGTCTGATCTCTTGCGGGCACTAGATCTAGGGGTAGCATGCCGCCGATTCAGGATCCCCGGCACTCGTTGCCGAGCCGATTCGGAGTCCAAACGTGGGAGGCCGTCCCTGCCAGTGACGGGAGACCTCTCGGCACGCTCTCGGCGTCCGTGGACCGCCTTCGGGAGGTCTTCAGACGCGTTCCAGAGCCGCCGGGCCGCGCGATGCCGCGGTCCCCAGCGGTTCCGGCCGGCCCCGCCGGTCGCCTTGCTCGGAGGTCGATGACCCGATGGCAGTTCTCTGCGACACCCAGATCCAGGAGCTCATCGGAATCGAGCCGTTCGAGCCCGCCCGCAAGCGTGCCGGCGCGGTCTCCTTCGGGGTCTCGAGCTACGGCTACGACGTCCGCGTGGGGACCCGGTTCAAGATCTTCACCAACACCGTGAGCGGCGGCGTCGCCGTGGTCGACCCCAAGCGGTTCCGCGACGACCTTTTCGTGAGCGTCGACACCGCGGTGACCGGGCTCGACCACATCGTCATCCCCCCCAACTCGTTCGCGCTTGCCGAGACGGTCGAGGTCTTCTCGATCCCCCGCGACGTGATCGCGATCTGCGTCGGCAAGTCGACCTACGCCCGCTGCGGGATCATCGTGAACGTGACCCCGCTCGAGCCGGAATGGCGCGGCAAGGTCACCCTCGAGATCTCGAACACCACCCCGCTGCCGGCCAAGATCTACGCCAACGAGGGCATCGCCCAGATCCTCTTCCTGAAGGCCGACCGGGTCTGCGCCACGAGCTACGCCGACAAGGGCGGCAAGTATCAGGACCAGGTCGGGTTGACGCTGCCGCTCGTCGACGGCGTCGAGCCGCATGCGGTCGGGGAATCCCGCCCGTCGCCGACGGGTCCCGCGTCCGCCCATGCTTGCTGCGGCGGCTCCGGGCTCCACGCCCATCGCCAACCCAGTCCCGAGCCTGTTCCGACGGGCTGAACCGACCACCGCGTCGGACGCCCGCGGAACCCTCCGACGGTTCCGTGGCGTCGCGTCGCCGACCGATCGAATCTCGACCTTCCTTCGTCTTTCTCCGACCCCTTCCTTCCCGCACTCACCTCCGGACGGACCCGCCAACATGAGGATCAACCGTCGCTTCACCAAGCCCGGCACCGACGTCTACGGCACCTTCGAGTGGACCAAGCGATCAAGCCGCATCTCCAATGCGGACGGCTCGACGGTCTTCGAGATGAAGGACGCCGAGGTTCCCGCCGGATGGAGCCAGCTCGCGACCGACATCATCGTGAGCAAGTACTTCCGCAAGGCGGGCGTTCCGCAGGTCGGCCCCGACGGCAAGCCGCTTCGTGACGAGGCGGGCGAGACCGTCCTCGGCTCGGAGAAGTCCGCGCGGCAGGTCGTCCATCGCCTCGCCGGCTGCTGGCGCAGCTGGGGCGAGAAGCACGGCTACTTCGACTCGAAGGAGGACGCGCAGGCGTTCTACGACGAGCTCGCCCACATGCTGCTCTCGCAGAAGGCCGCGCCGAACAGCCCGCAGTGGTTCAACACCGGCCTCTCCTACGCCTACGGCATCACCGGTCCGGCGCAAGGCCACTGGATCGCCGACTCCGAGACCGGCGCGGTGCGCCTGGCCGACGACGCGTACAGCCACCCCCAGCCGCACGCGTGCTTCATCCAGTCGGTGCGTGACGACCTCGTCGGCGAGGGCGGCATCATGGACCTCTGGACCCGCGAGGCCCGCCTCTTCAAGTACGGCTCGGGCACCGGCACCAACTTCTCGCAGCTCCGCGGCGAGAACGAGCCGCTTTCGGGCGGCGGCCGCAGCAGCGGGCTGATGAGCTTCCTGAAGATCGGCGACCGCGCCGCGGGCGCCATCAAGTCCGGCGGCACCACCCGCCGCGCGGCCAAGATGGTCTGCCTCGACGTCGACCACCCCGACATCGAGGAGTTCGTGAACTGGAAGGTCCGCGAGGAGATCAAGGTCGCCTCGCTCGTCGAGGGCTTCAAGAAGCTCCCGAAGGAGCAGCAGGAGATCGCCGCGAAGCTCGGCCTCAAGCTCGACTACGACTTCAACGGCGAGGCGTACCTCACCGTCAGCGGCCAGAACTCCAACAACTCCGTCCGCATCACCGACGCCTTCCTCGACGCGGTCGACGCCGACGCGGACTGGGTGCTCACCCGCCGCACCGACGGCAAGCCCGCGAAGACCGTCAAGGCCCGCGAGCTCTGGAACCAGATCTCGTTCGCGGCATGGCGCTGCGCCGACCCGGGCGTCCAGTACGACACCACGATCAACGCCTGGCACACCTGCCCCGCGGGGGGACGCATCAACGCGAGCAATCCCTGCTCGGAGTACATGTTCCTCGACAACACCGCGTGCAACCTCGCGTCGATCAACCTGCTCCAGTTCCTCGACCCGAAGTCCCGCACCTTCGACTGGGAGGGCTACGAGCACGCGATCTCGATCTGGACGATGGTGCTCGAGATCTCCGTGCTGATGGCGAGCTTCCCCTCGAAGGAGATCGCCGAGCTCAGCTGGAAGTACCGCACCCTCGGCCTGGGCTACGCCAACCTCGGCGCGATGCTCATGCAGTGCGGCATCCCCTACGACAGCGAGGAGGGCCGCGCCCTCTGCGGAGCCCTCACCGCGATCCTCACCGGCCGCAGCTACGCGACGAGCGCGCAGATGGCCGCGGAGCACGGCGCGTTCGCGGGCTATGAGGAAAACCGCGACGCGATGCTCAAGGTGATCCGCAACCACCGCCGCGCGGCGCTGGGCGTGCCGCGCCAGAGCTCGCAGTGGGAGGATCTCCGCATCCGCCCGGTGCCCATCGACCACGAGGCGCTGCAGCAGCCGTCGCTCGCCACCCGCATCCGCAACGCCGGCGAACTGCTCGAGCGTTCGGTCCGCGCGTGGGACGATGCGCTCGCCCTCGGCGAGCGGCACGGCTTCCGCAACGCCCAGGTCTCGGTGATCGCCCCCACCGGCACCATCGGCCTGCTGATGGACTGCGACACCACCGGCGTCGAGCCGGACTTCGCGCTCGTCAAGTTCAAGAAGCTCGCCGGCGGCGGCTACTTCAAGATCGCCAACCAGTCGTTGCGACCGGCGCTCGCGGCGCTCGGCTACGAGGCGAAGCAGATCGACGACGTGCTCGCCTACGTCATGGGCCGGCTCTCGCTCGACGTGGCCATGCCCGCCTCCGACGGCACCGCGACCGCCAAGACCTTCCGCTCGTGGCTCGTCGAGAAGGGCTTCGAGGGCGAGGACCTCGTCGCGGTCGAGAACCAGCTGCCCGCGGTCTTCGAGCTGCCCTTCGCCTTCTCGGCGTGGAGCATGCCCGAGCGGATCCTCAAGGCGCTCGGCCTCGATCCCGGCGCCGCGCGGCAGGACTTCGCCTTCAACGGCCTCAAGGCCCTCGGCCTCAACCAGAAGCAGATCGACTTCCTCAACCGCGAGGTCTGCGGAACCGGCACCGTCGAGGGCGCCCCGCACCTCGAGGACGAGCACCTGCCGGTCTTCGACTGCGCGAACCGCTGCGGCACGATCGGGAAGCGCTTCATCGCGAGCGACGGCCACATCCGGATGATGGCCGCGGCTCAGCCGTTCATCTCCGGCGCGATCTCCAAGACGATCAACCTGCCCTCCGAGGCGGCGGTCGAGGACATCGCGGCGTGCTACCGGCTCAGCTGGGAGCTCGGCCTGAAGGCCAACGCCCTCTACCGCGACGGCTGCAAGCTCAGCCAGCCGCTCTCGACCAAGAGCGACGCCGCCGAGGAGGCGGCCAAGGAGGAGGTCTCGCCCGAGGAGGACGAGGCCGCCGAAGTCGCCGCGGAGAAGGCCTCGGAGAAGATCGACGAGGCGCCGCGCTTCATCGAGCGGATCGTCGAGAGGGTGATCGAGCGCCCGATGCGCCGCCGCCTGCCCGACACCCGCGAGAGCGTCACCCACAAGTTCAACGTCGCCGGCCACGAGGGCTACCTCATCGTCGGCCTCTACGAGGACGGTTCGCCGGGCGAGCTCTTCATCACCATGGCGAAGGAAGGCTCGACGATCGGCGGCCTGATGGATTCGCTCGGCACCGCGATCAGCGTCGCGCTGCAGTACGGCGTCCCGGTCGAGAGCCTCGTCACCAAGTTCGCGCACCAGCGGTTCGAGCCGATGGGGATGACCGCCAACTCGGACATCCCCTTCGCCAAGAGCCTCGTCGACTACATCTTCCGATGGCTCGGCATGCAGTTCATCGACGGCTATCGCGAGCGGAACGCCCCCGTGCGTGCCGCCCGCGCCGCCGCCGAGACCGCGCCCGCGGATTCCCGCACCACTCAGGAGGACCGTGCATGGAACCCGTCCCGCACCGACCGGACGCTCGCATCGCCCGCCGCCCCGGGCGGTTCGAAGAGCCCCTCGCCGTCGTCCTCGACCCGCACCGCCCCCGCGTCCGAGACCGCGGCCGCACCGAGCCACGCTCGGGTGATCGTGACGGAGCAGTACGCGGAGGTCGTCGAGACGATCGAGGGTGACCGCAAGCAGAAGACGACGATCGTCGGCGCTTCGGTCTCCTCGCTCGACCAGTCCAACGCGAACCTGATGGGCGACGCCCCCGCGTGCGACGTGTGCGGTTCGATCACCGTCCGCAACGGCAGCTGCTATCGCTGCCTCAACTGCGGACAGTCGATGGGCTGCAGCTGACGCAAGCGTCCGCCTCCGTCGCGACGCGTCCCGGGCGTCGCTTCCCTCCCGCATTCTGCTCCGCGGCCCGTGACCGCGGAGCCCACGAATCCCGAGTCCCTTTCTTCGCGGTCAACCGTCCCTCGCCCTCGGGCGAGTGCCGGCCGGGAACGCGAAGGAAGTCGGGAACGGCCGGACGCACCTCCCCTCCGACCGCGTCCGGTCCGATTGGCGATGGGGTCACGCCGTTGCAGGCGTCGGCCCGGCGAGTGCAGAAGGACCTCCTTGCCTGGTCGGGCGAGCACGGAGTCCGCAGAGTCCGACCCCCCGGTCCCGGCCGGGGAAGCCCCGCTCCGGAACGCCCCATCGCCTTGGGTGAATCGCCGCCCCCGCCGCAACCCGGCGGGGGCGGTCTTCTT
>CAZTMB010000054.1:5290-18726 GCA_964614695.1 uncultured Isosphaeraceae bacterium
TTGGGGGAGTCTCCGCCGCCGAGGGCCTCGCGAGCGCTGCCGAACGGAGGCGGGCGAGGTCTCCCCTTGGGGATTCCGAACCGTCTCCGCGCGGCTGGTCAGGCTGCGGCGTGCGCGTCAGACTTTCGCCATGCGATCGAAACCCACCCTCGCCGTGCTGTTTCTTCTCGCCGTCGCTTCGTCGTTTGCCTCGGGCTGCGTCGTCGCGATCGGCAACTCGTCGAAGCCCGAGGCGTCGAAGGAAGCCGCTCGCGCGTCGGCCATCGCGACCACGATCTCCGACGCGCCGCGACGACCGCTCATCCACCACGTCGTCTTCATTCGCCTCGCCGATCCGACGCAAGCGGGTGAACTGATCGCCGACTGCGATCGCCTGCTGCCGAGCATTCCCGGCGTCGAGACCTACTGGCGCGGCACGCACTTCGACATGGGCCGCGCGAACGTGATCGGCGACTACGCGGTCGGCCTCGAGGTCGCGTTCGAGACACGCGAGGCGTATCAGGCCTACCTCGACCACCCGAACCACCTCGAGCTTCTCGAGATCTGGAAGCCGCGCTGGACCGGCGCGACCATCTACGACGTGTGGGATCCGGGCACGGAGCGTGCCGCCGCGTCACGGTGACCGGTTCGCGGCGAGCCTCCTTCTCTTCTCGCTCGACCCAACGCTCGCCGAAGTCGGGGCCGGCGCCGACGACGAGGACCGTTTCGGAGCGGGCGGGCGTGGCGTGTTCGGGCATGAGGGCGGACTCTTCGAAGCGCTCGCCCAGCGACCGACCTCCTTCGCGGCGCCGGCGGAACGCTGCTGCTGGGCACGCAGGCCGACGAATCACGCTTCAGGCGGCCGGGATGGCTCGCGTCGCTGGCGGTGCACCGCCTCGGCGAGGCGGAGTCGAGCCTAGCGCATGCGATCGGACTTGGACCGCACGATGCGGCGCTGATCCGGCCCGACGGCGTGATCGCCGCGATCGGCGGTCCGGACGCGATCAAGAACTGGTGCGCGAGTGCGGGCGTTCGCTGAACGTCACGCGCATCGCCGGCGGCGCCGCAAGGCCGGCGCGAGTGCGAACACGACGAGGCCCGCCGGCGCTGGAATGACCGTCACCGCCAACGTGGTGGTCGAGCCGAGGTAGGTGTAGTTCGAGTTGCTGGGATCGAAGAGGAACAGGTTGAAGGTCGTCGTCCCGTACGCCACCGGAGTCGCATCGGGCGCGACTCCGTTCGAGATGAAGTAGTACGGCTCCGATCCGGCTCCCGGATCGCGGGCCTGCAGGTCCAGCGCCGACAGCGTGAGCGTCGACGAGTCGAACGCCGTGTACAGGTACGCCTCGTAGGAGATGCCTCCCACGACGGGAGTCCCGGATGCGATCTCGCTACCCGCCAGAAACACCGACAGGCTCGCCGACTCGAGGAACTGCGTCGCGAAGGGCGCGTTCGGAAAGGCGGGATTGCTCTCGATGAACGACGCGGGGGCGCCGGCCTTCGTCTTCAGCACTCCCTGCACCGAGTAGCCGTTCGTGAGCGTGCCGTTGAACTGGAAGTCGTCGCCGAAGGCTGTCGGCGCTCCAACCCATGCCGCGAGAACGAGAGCGGAAGCGACGCGGTGCCTGGTCATGGTGGATCTCCTTGGCTCGAACCACCCGAAGTGGGTTCGAATGTCCGCGTCGCGGGGCGCGATCGTGCGCACCCCCGCCCGCGGAAGCATGACCCCGATTCAACTGGCGGCAACCGGATTTCGTGTCCATTCACCAATGGGGCGGGGCTATCGCCCCCGAGGCGAGCGAGATCGCTGTGCCGCGCGACGCTCGCAGACGGCCGAGGCTCTGGACGGGAACCGAACCCTGGTGCTTCGATCGCGGGCCACGTCGCACGGTGGGTGCTCGCTTCGCTCGGCGGAACGCCTCTTGGACGGGATGGACTCGATGGACGGGATGGACTCCGAACCGCGAAGCGCAGCGCCTGCATCGGACGCGTAGCCCGCACTCCGCGAGGGCCCGGGGGCTGGCGCCGCGTCAGTCCTCCTCCTCCTTGCGGGTGAACGAAGCCACCACCTGCGCCTGGACGTTCGGCGGCGTCGGCGCATCGCGGCGGTAGTCCATCACGAAGGAGCCCTGTCCCGCGGTCATGCTCTTGAGCGTGCTCGAGTAGGTGCCCATCTCCGACAGCGGAACCTCGGCGCGAATCAGGCACAGGTCGCCCGCGAGGATCTCCGTGTCGAGCACGTGGCCGCGACGGCCGGAGAAGTCCGAGGTCAGGTCGCCCATCGACGACGAGGGCGCCGTCACCTCGACCTCGACGATCGGCTCGAGCAGCAGCGGCTTCGCCTTGAGCACCGCGTCGATGAACGCGCGCCGCCCTGCCGTCACGAACGCGACCTCCTTCGAGTCGACGGGATGGTGCTTGCCGTCGTAGACCTCGACCCGCACGCCGCCGAGCGGGTATCCCGCGATCGCGCCATCGGCGAGCACCTGGCGGACGCCCTTCTCGATCGCCGGCAGGAACTGCCGCGGCACCGAACCGCCGACCGTCGCGTCGACGAACTCGAACGCCGCGGCGCCGTCGCTCGCGATCGGCTTCACGCGCAGGAAGACCTCGCCGAACTGCCCGGCGCCGCCGGTCTGCTTCTTGTGGCGATGGTGACCGTCCGCGGCGGCACCGATCGTCTCCTTGTAGGCGACCTTCGGCGGATGCGTGTCGAGCTCGAGCTTGAAGCGGTTCTTGAGCCGCTCGAGCGCGACCCGCATGTGCAGCTCGCCCATCGCCCGCGCCACCGTCTCGTGCGTCGCGGCGACCCGCTCGACCTTGAAGGCCGGGTCCTCCTCGCAGAGCTTCGCGAGGCTTGTCGAGACCTTCGCCTCGTCGTTGCGGCTCTTCGCCTCGATCGCGAGGCCGTACATCGGCCGCGGCATCTCGATCGCCTTGAAGCGCAGCCCGCCGAGCTCGGGGCCCGAATGGATCACGTCGTTGAAGTGCAGTTCGTCGATCTTCGCGATCGCCACGATGTCGCCCGGCACCGCTTCGGGCACCTCGTGGTGGTCCTTTCCATGCACTTCGTGGAGGTGCGCGACGCGAATCGCCTTCGAACCGTCGTTGATGCGGATCGAATCGCCCGCCTTGAGCGTGCCTTGATGGATCCGCACCAGGCACAGCTTGCCGACGAAGGGATCCGACGTGACCTTGAAGACATGCCCGACGAGCGACTTCGCCGGATCGGGCGCGCAGACGTAGGGCGTCTCGGAGCCGTCTTCGCCGATCACCGCGAAGGGACGCGGATTCCCTTCGAGCGGACTCGGACAGAGGTGCTCGAAGACCGCAAGCAGTTCGGCGATGCCGGCGCCGGTCTTCGCGCTCGTGAAACAGACCGGCACGAGATGCCCTTCGCGCAGCGCCTTCTGGAACGCGCCCCGCAGCGCCTCGGGCGAGACCGATCCCTGCTCGAGATACTCGGCCATCAGCGCTTCGTCGACCTCGACGGTCTGATCGACGACCCGCTGGTGCGCCTCCTTCGCCGAGCCGAAGGCGACGTCGCCCGACTCCGACTCCCACAGGTCGACCACGCTCGAGCCGTCCGGCGTCGGCAGGTTGATCGGCAGCACCTCGCTGCCGAAGGTCTCGCGTAGACGCTCGAGCAACGCCTCGCAGTCGCCCACGTGCTCGTCGATGCGGTTGACGACGATCATGCGCGGAAGCCGCCGCTGCGCGGCGACGTTCAGGATGCGCCGCGTGGTCGTCTGGATGCCCTTGTCCGCCGCGACGACGACCGCCACCGTCTCGGTGGCGGGCAGGATCGAGAGCGTCTGCCCGAGAAAGTCGGGGAAGCCCGGCGTGTCGATCAGATGGACGAGCAGCCCGTCGTGTCGCAGCGTCGCGACGGCCGGATAGAGGCTGTGGCCGTGGGCCTTCTCCTCGGCCTCGAAGTCGCAGACGGTGTTGCCGTCCTCGACGCGTCCGACCTTCGAGATGACGCCCGAGTGCGCGAGCAGCCGCTCGGCGAGCGTGGTCTTGCCCGCGCCGCTGTGGCCGACGAGGGCGATGTTGCGGGTGGATCCGGGACGGGTTGGATGAGCAGCCATCGCGGCGCCTTCCTTTCTGGGGAAGAGTGGCGGAAGCGGAAGCTTCGCGGGCCGCGGACGGCGGTGGCCATCGGGCGGCATCCATGCCCGCGGCACCTGCGACCGGAGTCTCGATCCGGCAGAGCGAGTGTAAACCCCTCGTGGTGATGGCAAGCCCTCTTCCGAGGGAATTCGAGATCCTCATCCGCCTCGACGAACCGAATGCAACCCGACTCGGTCGCCGAGCCGATACCTCGCCGATGACCGCATCGACCTCCGCTCTCGCCGACCGCCGCTTCCTCGCCGAGGCCGCGGTCGAGGCCGCGTCGCGCGCGACCCGCGCCGTCCACGAACTCCCCGGCGAGGTCTCGTCGCTCCTGAAGGACGATCGCAGCCCCGTGACGATCGCCGACTTCGCCGCGCAGGCCGTGGTCGCGATGACGCTCGCGCGGGCGACCGGGGCCGCGCCGCACCTCGTGGGCGAGGAGCATCCTTCCGCACTCGAGGGCGACGCGGGTCGCCCGATGCTCGACGCGGTGACCGCGGCGGTCCGCGTGGTGTTTCGGCAGGCAACCACGGACGAGGTGCTCGAAGCGGTCGGCCACGGCACCGCCGAACCGAACGAGGCGGGCTTCTGGACGCTCGATCCGGTCGACGGCACCAAGGGCTTCCTTCGGCGCCAGCAGTACGCGGTCGCGCTCGCCTGGATCGAGCACGGCGTGCCGATCGTCGGCGCTCTGGGTTGCCCGCACCTGCCGCCCGACCCGCACGGCGATGTCGAACGCGCCGACGCGACCGGCTGCATCGCATCGGCAGCGCGGGGCGGCGGCGCCACGTTGCGGGCCATCGGCGCGTCGGCGAGCGATGCTCGCCCGATCCACGCGGCGGCATGGTCGCCGGGCGAAGGCATCGTCTGCTGCGAGTCGGTCGAGAGCGGCCACAGCAAGCAGGACCGCACCGCCGCGGTGCTTGCTGCTTGCGGCAGCGCCGCGCCGCCGGTTCGTCTCGACAGCCAGTGCAAGTACGCGGTCGTCGCGCGAGGCCAGGCCCACGCGTATCTGCGCCTGCCGACCAAGGCCGGCTACGTCGAGCGGATCTGGGACCACGCCGCAGGCTCGCTTGTCGCGACCGAGGCGGGCGCCGTCGTCACAGACATCGACGGCAAGCCGCTCGACTTCTCGCATGGGCGCGGACTCGAGCGAAACCGCGGCATCGTCGCGGCAAGCGCCGCGCTGCATCCGCGGCTCATCGAGGCGATCGCGCACGTCTGATCCTTCCTGTCGGCGATCCGGTCGAGGCCTCGGCGACTCGATCGGATCGGATCGGAGCCGCTCCGTTCAGGCCGATCAGGTCAGATCAGTCTTCCGCGCAGGAACGTCAACAGCGTCTCCGCCGCCTCGTCGACCGCGAGCCGAGCCGTGTCGAGTTCGACGTCGGGGGCCGTCGGCGGCTCGTAGTCTTGACCGATGCCGGTGAAGTGGGCGATGCCGCCGCTGCGGGCCTTCTTGTAGAGGCCCTTCGGGTCGCGGGACTCCGCCACGTCGAGCGGGCAGTGGACATGCACCTCGAAGAAGGGGATCCCCGCCTGCTCGTGGACCGCTCGGCACGCCGCGCGATCCTTCATGAACGGGCTGATGAAGGTCGCGATCACGATCGTGCCGGTGTCGGCGAGCAGTCGGCAGACCTCGCCGGCGCGGCGGATGTTCTCGGTGCGGTCCTCCGCCGAGAAGCCCAGATCCGCGTTGAGCCCGTGGCGAAGGTTGTCGCCGTCGAGGCGGTAGGCCAATCGGCCCCGCTCGACGAGCCGTCGTTCGAGGACGGCGGCGACGGTGCTCTTGCCGCTGCCGGAGATCCCGGTCATCCAGACCGTGCCGCCCCGCTGACCGAGCAGGCGCTCGCGGGTCTCCCGAGGAAGCACGCCGGAGTCCCAGACCACGTCGCGGGAGGGGCCGTCGGACTTTCCGGTCGGATCGGGCATGGGAGCGACTACCGTTGATTCCGTGTTCGCGAGCCGTCCGCGACCCGCCGCCCGATTCATCGGACGATCGCGTCATCCGATCGAACTTCTCGGTCCCATTCGCCACAGCAGGGACCGCCGATGTCCGATGACCTCGACTCCGCGCCGGCCGTCCCGTGGCCGCCGCCTGCCCACCGAGCCATGCCATGTCCGACCTCGCCCTGACTCATCTGAAGGCCCTCGAAGCCGAGAGCATCCACATCATTCGAGAGGTCGCCGCGACCTTCTCGAACCCGGTGATGCTCTTCTCGGTCGGGAAGGACTCCTGCGTGATGCTCCATCTCGCGCGGAAGGCCTTCTACCCCGCGAAGCCCCCCTTCCCGCTGCTCCATGTCGACACGACCTGGAACTTCCAGTCGATGTACGAGTTCCGCGACGAGTACGTCGTCAAGCAGCTCGGCCTCGATGTGATCGTCCACATCAACGAGAAGGGCCTCGCCGATGGCATCAGCCCGTTCACCCACGGCTCCAAGAAGTACACCGACATCATGAACCTCGGCGCCCTCAAGCAGGCGCTCGACAAGTACCGCTTCGACGCCGCGTTCGGCGGCGGCCGCCGCGACGAGGAGAAGTCCCGCGCCAAGGAGCGGGTCTTCTCCTTCCGCGACTCGAAGCATCGCTGGGATCCCAAGAACCAGCGACCCGAGCTCTGGAACCTCTACAACACCGAGGTCGACAAGGGCGAGCAGATCCGGGTCTTCCCGATCTCCAACTGGACCGAGCTCGACGTCTGGCAGTACATCCACCTCGAGAAGATCCCGCTTGTCGACGTCTACCGCGCCGCCGAGCGTCCGGTCGTCAGGCACGAGGGGCAGCTGATCCTCGTCGACGACGATCGCATGCCCAAGGAGCTCGCGGCGACCGCCGAGATGAAGTGGGTCCGCTTCCGCACGCTTGGCTGCTACCCGCTCACGGGCGCCACCGAGAGCCGGGCGACCGAGCTGCCTGAGATCATCCGCGAGATGCTGCTCGCCACCCGCAGCGAGCGGGAAGGTCGCGTCATCGACGCGGACCCGGGCGCGTCGATGGAGGAGAAGAAGGTCCAGGGCTACTACTGATCCGCGAGCCGCACGAAGAGCACACCATGAGCGCCCCCGCCATCGATCCCGCCGACGACATCGTCGCCTACCTCAAGCAGCACGAGCACAAGCAGCTGCTCCGCTTCATCACCTGCGGCTCGGTCGACGACGGCAAGTCGACGCTGATCGGACGCATGCTCTACGACTCGAAGATGATCTTCGAGGACCAGCTCGCCGCGGTGAAGCGCGACTCCGCCCGCTTCGGAACGACCGGCGACGACTTCGATCCGGCGCTCCTGACCGACGGCCTTCGCGCCGAGCGCGAGCAGGGCATCACGATCGACGTCGCGTACCGCTACTTCACGACGCCGAAGCGAAAGTTCATCATCGCCGACACGCCGGGCCACGAGCAGTACACCCGCAACATGGCCACCGGCGCCTCGACCGCCGACGTCGCGGTCATCCTCATCGACGCCCGCCACGGCATGATGGTGCAGACGCGCCGGCACAGCTTCATCACCTCGCTGCTCGGCATCCGCCACGCGGTCATCGCGATCAACAAGATGGATCTCGTCGACTGGGACGAGGCGGTCTTCGACCGGATCCGCGACGACTACCTGCAGTTCGCCGCCAAGCTCCCCGAGCGGGAGATGACCTTCATCCCGATGTCGGCACTCAAGGGCGAGAACGTGGTCAACCGCGGCACGAGCCTGCCGTGGTACGCCGGCCCCACGCTGATCGAGCACCTCGAATCGGTGCCGGTCGCGAGCGACCTCAACCTGCGGGACCTGCGGCTTCCCGTGCAGTGGGTGAACCGCCCGAACCTCGACTTCCGCGGCTTCTGCGGCAGCCTCGCTTCGGGCGTCATCCGCCCGGGCGACGAGATCATGGCCCTGCCCTCGCGTCGGCGCTCGAAGGTCGAGCGGATCGTCACCTTCGACGGCGACCTCGATCGCGCCCATGCCCCGCAGGCGGTGACGATCACCCTCGAGGACGAGATCGACATCTCCCGCGGCGACATGCTCGTCCACCCCGACTCGCTGCCCGAGGTCGGCACCCGCATCGAGGCGACCCTCGTGTGGATGCACGAGGAGCCGATGGTCGCGGGCCGCGAGTACCTCATCAAGCACACGAGCCGCAAGACGCCCGGCGTCTTCGCGGCGATCCGCAGCCAGATCGACGTCAACACGCTCGAGTCCTCGCCGGCGGTGGCGCTCGGCCTCAACGAGATCGGCACGGTGCAGCTCGTCGTGAACGAGCCGCTCTGCTTCGACCCCTACACCCGCAACCGCACCACCGGCGCGTTCATCGTGATCGACCGGATCTCGAACGCGACCGTCGGCGCGGGCATGATCATCGGCACGAGCTCGGGCGGCGGCGAGCACTGGGACACTTCGCCCGGCAGCGCCACGCTTGTCAGCGAGCGAAGCCTCGTCGATGCGGCGATGCGGCGCGAGCGCTTCCGGCAGTCGCCGGCGACGGTCCTTCTCACTGGGCTCTCCGGCTCGGGCAAGAGCGAGGTCGCGCACCGCCTCGAGAAGCGGCTCTTCGACCTCGGCCACGTCTCGGTCGTGCTCGACGGTCAGAGCATGCGCAGGGGCCTCAACCGCGACCTGGGGTTCTCCGCCGCGGAGCGCTCGGAGAACCTGCGCCGCTCGATGGAGGTGGCCAAGCTCCTCAACGACGCGGGGCTCATCGCGATCGGCTCGTTCGTCGCGCCCGAGGAGTCGACGCGCGACCGCGCCCGCGATCTCGTCGGCCGGGACCGCTTCGTGCTGGTCCACCTCGACGCCTCGCTCGAACACTGCCGCAAGGCGCTGCCCGGCCTCTATTCCGACTCGAGCTCGATCGCCCTGCCCGGCGTCGACTTCCCCTACGAGCCGCCGCGTGACGCCGATCTCGTGCTCGGGACCGAGACCCTCGACGCGGATGCCTGCGTCGATCGGATCATCGAGCTGCTCCGCACCCGCGGCATGATCGCGGACTGATCGGTCTCGCAGGCGCGAGGCGCGCGGCGTCTGCCATCATGCCCGCGATGGCGGAGGCCTCAGACCATGGTCGATCGGCGATCGCGCGGTCGCTCGAGCTCTCCGGCGATCTCGCCGTGCTGCCGGCCGCCTACGTCGCCGCGGCCGCGGCGATGCTCTCTCTCCTTGCCGGTCTCGCGATCGCGCCCGACGCGATCGCCTTCGTCGGGCTCGTCGCGTGGGCGATCTACCTGCTCGATCGCGTGAAGTGGCGCGACGCCTGGATCGATCCCGCCGACGCCGACGCGCATCCGCGGCGGCAGGCGCGGCTGCTCTCTCATCGGATCCGATGGAGGCTGGCGGCGATCGCGTCGCTTGCCGCCGCGACGGCGCTCGGCACCGGGCTCGCGCCGTCCGGCTCGCCGACGCTGGCCGCCTGGCCTGCGGCGCTTCCCGCCGCCGCGGCGCTTGGCGCCTTTCTCTACGGCGGCCGACCGCGTCGTCGCCTCGCCCGGCCGAAGGATCGGATCGCCTTGAAGAACGCCGCGGTCGCGGCCTCGATCGCAGCGCTCTGCCTCGCCGCGGTGCTTGCTTCGGCCGGCCTTGCCGACGCGCCGGCCCGCGCGGCCGAGGCGATCGCCACGCGGCCGATCGCGCTCGCGACGCTCGCGATCGCGCTTCGCGTTGCGGCGGATGCGGTCTGGTGCGATCTCGACGACGCCACGTCCGATCGGCGCCATCGCACCGCCAGCGTTCCAGCCGCATGGGGAGATCGCGCCGCGTGGTCGATCGGCTTGGTGCTTTCCCTTGCGGGTGCGGCCGCGGCGATCGCCGCGTGCCCGAACGCGATCGGCTTCACGGCCGCGATCGCCGCGACGATCGGATCGCTCGCGATGATCGTGAGGCGTCCCGCGACCGTGCGCGATCCGGCAGAACTCCGGCTGCCGATCGAGGCGGCGATCGTGATCGCAGTCGGCGGGCTTCTTGCGTGAGGGCAACGGCCTCGCCGCCCCCCTCTGCGAGGGGCACGAGCCCATTCACTCGGCGAACGCCGCGACTTCCATCAACGGTTCGAGGCGGTCGCCCCTGACCGGACCGTCACGCGGAAGCCCGCGGTGAAGGTCCCGCCCGCCTCGACGACCGGCAGGTCGGTCCCGCCGTCGTCGAGCGCCGCCGTCGGAGCGGTCATCGGCTCGATCGCCGCGTAGGCCTGGCCCGCCGGGCTGTAGACCTGCAGGAATCGCACGCCGCGCGACGGCTCGATCACGACCGAAGCCTCGCCGCCGTGAAGCGTGATCGCACCGACCGGCTCGCCGAGGCGGAAGAGATCGTCGAACGTCTCGCCCGCGAGGACCGCGCGACGCGGCAACTGCTCGTCCTCGACCAAGCGACCCGCCTCGCGCTGCGGCAACCCCTCGGCATCGAGCGCAATCCTCGAGAGCCGAGGCAGGGCGAGCGACAGCGCGTCCCGCGACACGTTGGGCAGGCGAAAGTAGGGGTGCCAACCGAAACTCACTGGCATCCGTCGATCACGAGCCTCGACGATCGCCTGCACTTCGAGCGACGTTCCCGCAAGGCGATACCGCTGCGTCAATCGATGCGGAAACGGGAAGGCGGACATGAGATCCGCGTGGTCCCCCCACTCGATCGAGCCCTCGATCTCGGCCCACTCGCCGTCCGCGGCCGTGCGGATCGACCAGCCGCCGGCCCCGGCGAGCCCGGGCCATCGCAGCAGATAGCCGTGCATCGGAAGCCCTCGACCATCGGCATGGCGAAAGGGCGTCGCGTCGGGATCGACGGTGCGACCGTCGAAGGTCCATCGCGTGCCGCGAAGCCGATTCGCAAACGGATGAAGCAGCGGGATGCCGCCGGTCCGGACCGCCGCGACGAACGGTGCAAGCGGCGCGGGAAGGTGCAGGTAGTCCCCACCTCCGACCCGAAGCGAAGTCGCCGAGAAGCCCGCGGCCGGACAGATCTCGGCCTCGCTCTGCGCCGCGGGCACGACCAGCGCGAACAAGCCGACGCCCTCGCGCGTGCGGGCCTCGATCCTGGGGGACTCGTGTTCGGACTTCGTCATTCGATAGAGTCTCGCCCTGCCATTGGACCCCGGGTCACTCCTTCATGCGTCCCTTGCACCGTTCAACCGTCGCCCTTCACGACTTCATGAATCGGCCAGACCGATCCGGACGCCCGAACGAGTCTTGCACAAGGCTGCCGCGGCGCCTCGGATGGCGGTCGCTCGCCCGACTCGCCGCGGGATTCCTGCTCCTCGCCGCATCGCCGGCGCTCGCCCTCGTCCAGTCCGGCGAGAACTCCCCATCGCCCGCGCCACTCGTCGGCGGCTCCGATCCGGCGATCGTCGCCACCGCCGCAGACCCCGCCTCGCTCTGGCAGCCGGAGCCCGGATTGCCCGGGTCGCCCGAGAGGCCGATCGAGATCCTCGTCGCCGAGCGGCCGCCCTTCGCGTTCAAGGACGAACTCGGTCAGTGGGACGGCTTGTCCGTCTCGCTCTGGCAACAGATCGCCCAACGGCTCGACCTCGAGTTCGTGATGGTCGAGCGGGACCTGAAGCAGATCGTCCATTCCGTCGGCGAAGGCACCGGCTCCACGATCATCGGCGTCGCCATCACGCCGGAACGCGCGAAGGCGAGCTTCCTGACGCACGCGTTCGAGACCTCCGGCGTCGGCATCGCGACCCGCGAGCGGATCGGGCTGCTTCCGAGCGTCTCCGCCTCACTCGAGTTCATGGAGGTGGTGCAGCTTCTGCTTCTTCTGATCGTCCTCTTCTTCGTGGCGGCACTGCTCATCTGGCTCTGCGAGCGCCGCCACGAGGCGAAGCACTTCCACCACCATCCGAGCCGCGGCATCCCCGACGGCATGTGGTGGTCGGTGGTGACCTTCGCGACGATCGGCTACGGCGACAAGGTGCCGCACACCGTGGCGGGGCGATTCGTCGCCGCCACGTGGATCCTGCTGTCGGTCGTGCTCGTGGCGCTCTTCACCGGCATCATCGCAAGCCGCATCACCTTGACCGCCGGCAAGTACGCCGTGAGCGGTGCCGACGATCTGGCCAACAAGCGGATCGGCGCCATCGACGGCACGCTGACCAGTTCCATCCTTCGACGCATGCACATTCCCTTCACGCCGTTCGAATCGGACACCGCGGGCGTGGACGCGTTGGAGAAGGGCCGGCTCGACGCCTTCGTCTCCGACTACGCGGTGCTCCACTACTACATCGATCCGCGGAAGGAGCGCGGCCTGCGCGTGCTGCCGCATCCCATCGCACGCGACTATCTCGCACTGGCCTTCACCCGCGAACTCCCTCCGCTGCTGCTCGAGGCGATCGACGTGGCCATGCTGCAGGAGATCGCGAACCCCAACTGGACGTGGGTCCGCCATCGCTACCTCGGCCTGCTCTTCGCCAACGGCGAAGGCCAACCCGGCGTCTGACGCGTCTCGAGAACGGACCCTCCCATGAGCGATCCAGACGACGACCGACCGCTGCCCAGCCTGCCTGCCCGCGCGTTGATCGGCATGGTGCACCTCGGTGCGCTTCCGGGCAGCCCGCATGCGGCGCGCAGCGTCGCGGAGATCGCGAAGGTCGCCGCGGACGAGGCGGCGCTTCTCGCCGAGGCGGGCTTCGATGCGATCCTCGTCGAGAACATGCACGACCGGCCATACCTGCGACGCACCGTCGGCCCGGAGACGGTCGCGGCGATGACGATCGCGACCGCGGCGGTGCGAAGCGCCACCACGCTTCCGGTGGGCGTGCAGGTCCTCGCGGGCGCGAACCTCGAGGCGCTCGCGATCTGCGTCGCGACCGGCGCCGCGTTCATTCGCGCCGAAGGCTTCGCCTACGCGTCCGTCGCCGACGAGGGGATCTTCGATGAAGCCGACGCGCCGCGCCTGCTGCGGCGCCGCCGCGAACTCGGCGCGACCGGCGTCGCGATCCTCGCCGACATCCGCAAGAAGCACTCGAGCCACGCGATCACCGCCGACCTCGATCTTGCCGAGCACGCCGCGGGGGCTGCGTTCATGGGCGCCCACGCGGTGGTCGTCACCGGCTCCGCGACCGGCAAGCCGACCTCGCTCGACGACTTGGCCGCGGCAAGGTCCGGCGGCCCGCTGCCGGTCGTCGTCGGCTCGGGCGCCGACGCAGCCACGGCGGCGCGACTGCTCGAAGTCGCCGACGCGATCATCGTCGGCAGCTCGATCAAGCGCGACGGCCATTGGGCGAACCCGATCGATCCGGCGCGAGCGAAGGCGTTCGTCGACCGCGCGCGAGACGGCCGGTAGCGACACGGAAGTATCAGTCGCGCGAATGGCGACACTCCTCCCCTGTGGAGCGAAGCGACTCAGGGGAGGTGCCGAGCGAAGCGAGGCG
>CAZTMB010000055.1:0-18286 GCA_964614695.1 uncultured Isosphaeraceae bacterium
GTGCGGTTGTCGGGCGGTCGGCTCTTCAGGACGTTCGCGATGTAGACCTCTTCCCGCGCGAAGCCCATCGCACGGATCATGTCCTCGAGCTTCTGCCCCGCTCGCCCCACGAAGGGCCTTCCCGTGCGATCTTCCTGCTCGCCGGGCGCCTCGCCGACGAACATCACCGCGGCATCGGGCGATCCCTCGCCAAAGACCGTCTGGGTGTGGGCGGTGGCGGTCGTGCAGTGCGGGCACTCCCGATCATGGCGTTCGCGAAGCGCCGCGAGTTGTCGGGACTTGGGTCCGTCGCTCGCGGCGGAGGCACGCACCTCGGATCGGGTCGGTGCATGGTCGGTCGAGGGGGCTTCGTCCGTGATGGCATCGGCACAAGACAGGCACACCGCCGCAAGTCCGAAGTCTCGATCGGCTCGCACCAGCACGCGAGCCACCGCCCGTCGACGTTCAGGTTCACTCGGGGTCATTGGACGAGGTCTCCTGAGGTTCGACGAACTCGAGGCTCGGCACGGCATCCGGAACCGCGGCGTCCGGCGCGATCTCCTTGTCGGCCGTGGCGAGCAGCACGACGCCTCCGACCGCGACGATCGCCCCGAACGCCGCCCGCCATCCGATTCGCTCGCGATCGACGAGTCGAGCGATCGGCAAGACGAGCACCGGACTCAGGCTCATGAGCGTACTGGCGACGCCTGCGTCGAGCGCCTTCACCGCGACCAGGCTCATCCACACCCCGAGCACGGGACCAAGAAGCGTGCCGGCGACGAGACCCAACACGGCCGGTCGCGTGATGCGAACCCCCGCGGAGCGAAGATCGATGCCGGCAAGCCATCGCCTCGGTCCGAAGAGCGTCCACGCCAGCGCCAGCGCTGCGACGCCTCCGGTCATTCGCACGAGTTGCGCTGCGATCGGCTCGACACGCGGTTCAGAACCGAGCATGCCCTGCTTGGCGAGCACCACACCGATCCCCTGGGCCGCGGCCGCGAGCACACCGAGCACGATCCCTCGGGTTCGAACGCCCGGCGGCAGTGTGGAGGTCCGACCGTCGCCTGGCGCAGGGCGCTCCGCGACGACCCAGGCGATGCCTCCGAGCGTGATCGCCATGCCGAGAAGGGCGAGCCCTGCGATGCGCTCGGAGAGCATCAGAAAGCCGGCGATCGCGGCGAACACCGGCGCCAGCGTCATGAGCAGCACCGAAAGCCGTGGCCCGATGTCGACGAGCGCCGCAAAGAGGAACTGATCGCCAAACGCCAGGCCGACGACGCCGCTCAAGGCGAGCCAGCCGATCGACTCCCACGTCGCGTCCGGCCACCCGTGGCCGAGCATGAGGAGATTGAGCGCCAGCAGCGGCCCAAGCGCCAGAATGCTTCGGGTCAGATTGACCGTGCCCGCACCGAGGCGCCGCGAGGCGGCTGCGAAGCAGAAGCTCGTGCCGACCCAACAGAGTGCCGTGCAGAGGCCGGCGGCTTCACCGGCAAACGGAAACGGAGCTATTGGCGTCGCGGAAGCCGCGGCCACGACCGGCCCCGCCGAGGCGATCGTGTCGAACGCCAGCATGCGATCCGCTCGCTTGAAGGTGGGTGAAGGATCGAGAGATCAGGCGACCGAGACGACGCACGCCATTCGGAATCGGTTCGGACTCAGACGCCCGCCGGATCCGCGGCCAACTGGAACATCGACTGGGTGCGAAGCACCAGTCCGCAGTCGCTCCGCATGTGGTAGCCCTGCATGTGGACCTCGTCGCGGAACCGCTGCATGTCGAGGATCGACAGGTTGCCCTTGCCGTGATCGTCGTCCCATTGCACCAGCAACGAGTTGGCCGAGCGAGCATGATCGAGCAGTTCGCGATACGTCCCGACGTACAGGTGGTCCGACAGCGTCTCGGTCTGGATCGACGTCATGAAGGTGACGTCCTCGCCGATGCGCTCCTCGTGGTCCCGTTCGCCGGCGCAGGGTAGCGTGGTCGCGAGCCCCTTCTCGGGCAGATGGTCGAGCTGGTCGGTGACCAGTTCGCAGACACAGTTGCCCTCATGCTGCATGCGCAGGGCGTGTCCGCCGCGGAAGATCCACGCCTCGAACTCGAAGTCGCCGTGGGTCAACCGTCGCCGGCCCTCGATCCCGAAGAACTCGGGGTGCAGGGCCCGGCGATAGATGAGCATGTTGTAAGCCTGGAGGCTCGTCATCTTCGATCCCAAGGACATCTCGACTCCTTCGAAATGGCGTCCAAGACTCGGACGCGGTGCCGGGTGGACCGTCCTGACCCGCAATGAAGGAGGCATTCTTGTCGCGAAGCGACCGATTACAAGAAGAAACCGGCAACTTTACCCGCACAAGATGATGGGCCCGGTCGCGGCGAAGTCCACCACATCTGGTGGAGAACGAACACCGCCCCCGCAGCGAGGCGAGGGCGGCGTCGACTGCCGCTGGACGTAAGCCGAATCCTGTTCGCCGCGAGGTTCCTCGCGGCGTGGCGACCATTTCTCTCGGGGCGCCGTTGCCGACGCCCTCCAGCACGCGACCCGCCCTTGTCCCGCGGACCGCGGTGAGGACGGCGGCTTTCGCCGAAGTCCATGGGCTGCTTGCGCTTGCACGCGGTGGGGTTTGCCGTGCCCCGACCGTCACCGGTCGGGCGGTGCGCTCTTACCGCACCGTTTCACCCTTGCCATCGCTCGAAGAACGATGGCGGTCTGTTCTCTGTGGCACTTTCCCTGACCCGCAGCGGGCCGGTGGGTGTTGCCCACCACCGTTGTCCTTCCGTGTTCGGACTTTCCTCGGCCGGGCGGAGCGCCCGGACGCGGTCGCCTGTCCAGCGATCCCATGGTAGGTCTCGGCCGAACGGGCGTCCCATCGAGGTTGCCAAGTCGCGGCGGAATCCCTGGAGAATCGCCGCGTGGTTCTCGCTGGTCCACGGAGCCGCCCGTCCTCGAACGCCCCCGCCGGGAGTCAGTCGCCCGCCAACCTCGATGGATCAAGCAGGAACCAGATCGCCGTGAAGAGTGCGGGGTCGCTGAATCGATCGCCCTCCCAGTTTGCGAGCGCTCGCTGACGCCCCCGCCCTTCCCAGATCGTTCGTCCGTCGAGGTTGGCCAACGCCTTGTTGCGACCGTTGCCTTCCCAGAAGACGCCGTTTGCGTCCTTCGAGAAGAGGGGCTTGCTGCGGCCGGTGCCGAGCCAAGCGACGTCCCGATCGTCGACCGAGAGAATGGCCGACAGCACTCCCCGCCCCCGCCACGCAACCCGTCCCCGGAGGTTGGCGAGTGCCTTGGTCACACTGCGACCCTCCCAGAACACGGTGCCGTCGAGGGTGAAGAGGGCTCGACTCTTGCCCCTCCCTTCCCAGAACACCGTCTTGGAACTCGAGAAACCCGCCGAGGCAAGTTCTGCCAACCCGGGAACGGCCAACGAGGCGGCGACGGCCGCGAGGCGAGCCAAAGCGGCCCGACGCTCGAGGCTCGTCGAAGCGATCGAACGCATGCGACCTCCGGAATCACCGATTCGAACGGTCCCGCGGCGCCAGCCGCGAGGGCGACTCAGCCCTTGATTTCGCCGATGCGAACCCGAAGGTACGGCTGGCGATGCCCGAGCTTGCGGCGGTAGCCCTTCCGCCGCTTGTACTTGGTGTTGATGATCTTGTCGCCGAGGAGTTCTCCGAGGATCTCGCCGGTGACCGTCGCGCCCGCGACATACGGCTTCCCGATCGACGCGGGTCCCTCGCCGCCGCCGATCGCGAGCACGCGGTCGAAGACGACCTCCTTCGCGCCCTCCTCGAGATCACGCAGGTCGAGATCGACCACGTCGCCCTTGGAGACCTTGATCTGGGTACCGCTGTCTTCGATGATCGCGTACACGGCTCGTTCCTCTCGCCGCGGCGCTGGCCGCGGTCGGCGTCGATCCGCCGGGGGGTTTGGCGGAATCGGGCAGTATACGGAGCGATCCGATCGCCACAAGGGGCAAGGCTTTGCGAGGTCGATCGAAGGCCCCTCCCGACCGGCTCCGGCCACGGCGCCCCGTCTGCGGAGGGCCGAAGTCGGCCTGAAGAGACGTCCGGAAGAGACGACCCGAGGAGATGAGAGGAAGCGCGGGGTTCCGGGTGGATCTCGCCCGGGGTTCGGGCATGCTGAAGGGCTTGGCGGTCCGACCGAGTCGGAACCGTCGACCGCTCGACCCGCCCGTTCCCATTCCAAAGGGCTCCGTCATGCTCGACCGACCACTGCTTGCGCTCGTCTGCAGTCTTCCATGGGCTGCGTCCGCCATCATCGCGAGCGGCGAGATCGTCGAAGTCGGATTGGTCGCCCGAACCGGGGACGTCCCCTCGGGAGGCGACGGCACCGCGATCGTTTCGCTCAACGCCCCCTTCTCGAACGGGCTCGGTCAACCGGGGTTCACGGGCGAACTCGCCAGCGGCGATCGTTTCGTCTGGAGCGGAGAAGGAATCCTCTGGCTCAACAGCGACGCCCTCCCGGGGAACCTGCTGACGGGCGCCGAGAGCACCATGGGAATCTCGAACACCGGTGGCTTCATCTACAGCCCGGCAGTCGACGGCGAGGACGCGGTCTGGACGCAGGCGGGGCTGCTCCTTCGTGAGCCCGACCCCATTCCCGGCGCAGTCAAGACGTGGAGCTCCTTCAACAGTCGTCCCACAATGACGCCGAGCGGCACGGCGTTCTGGATCGTCGGCCTCGCGGCGTCCGAAGGCGGCGCGACCTACGGACGCGGCTTCATGCGATGCGCCGATCCGGCGAATCCGGGCTCCGCCGAGTTGCTGATCGGCACGGGCGATGCGATCGAAGACGGGGACGACTTCTACGAGATCGGCACGATCGGCATCGGATTCGCCTACGGCGTCTCTTCCGACGCGAGCGGCACGATCCTCATCTTGAAGATGGCGGGTGTTCCGACGTCGAGCGACGACTTCCTCTACGTGAACGGCGTGCTGCGCGAACGCGAGGGCGATGCGATCGCTCCTGGTTCCGGCGAGAAGTGGGGACTCTTCCGAGGCGTGGGGATCAACAACGCCGGCACCTACGTTTCGTTCGGCCCGCTCACCGGCGGCGATCCGGCGACGAACGAGTACGTCGCCGTCGACGGGGCGATCCTCGTGCGCGAAGGCGACGTCGTCGACGGCGTCGAGCTCTCCGCCGGACATGCGGTCCGTTGGGCGGCGATCAACGATCTCGATCAGGTCCTGCACGTGTGGGAGTCGGGATCGGCCTCCGGCACGCTCTTCCTGACCGAACTCAAGGGCGGCGCTCCGGTCAGCCGCGCCCTCGTCTCGATCGGCGATGCGCTCGACTTCGATGGCGACGGCGACGGCGACGCCACGCTGACGGACTTCACAACCTCTTCGGTGATCGGCCCCGGGATCGGAATCTCCGATCAGCCGTGGGTGTTCGTCGGCATCGTCGCTGAATCGGCGAAGTCGGGAGCGTTCGACGCGATCATCCGCGTGCCGATCTCCGGCGGCGATTCGCCGGCGGACCTCAACGGCGACGGCGTCGTCAACGGGGCGGATCTCGCAATTCTGCTCGGCGCGTGGGGCGGCCGCGGACTCGCCGACCTCAACGGCGACGGCGAGGTGAACGGGGCGGATCTCGCGATCCTGCTCGGCGACTGGACGTCCTGATCGCTCGCGACATGGTGTCGGCGGCATCGCGCGATCCGGTTCCACGTCCTCGCAGAACACGTGAACGTTCTCGAGGATCGCACGCCGCCAACCAGCGGTTGCCTCGGACACCCTCCGACACACGGACGAGCACGCAGCCGAGCCTTCGACGGATCGCGGCGATCGCCTTAGACTCCGCGGCGTCCATCCCATCCCACTTCCTCGGAGACTTCCCCATGAAGCAGTTCTTCTGCTCGCTCGCCTTGGCCTGTTCGGCCTCCATCGTCGGCACCACGCTTGTCGGCTGCTCCGCGGCGCCATCGTCGGCGTCGGATCGCTCTTCGCTCGTCACCGCGGCGAACGAAGCGCTCTCGACCTTCGAGTCGAACGACCCGACGCTCGCTGGCAAGATCGCCGACGCCTACGCCTACGCGGTCTTCCCCGATGCGGGCAAGGGCGGCTTCATCATCGGCGGCGGCGGCGCGCACGGCGTCGTCTATCGCGACGGCGCGCAGGTCGGCTGGGCCGGCTTCACCACCGTCACCATCGGCGCCCAGATCGGCGGCCAGGGCTACTCGATGCTGATCCTCTTCCAGAACCAGGCCGCCTTCGACAACTTCAAGAACGGCGGCCTCAAGGGCAGCGCCACCGCGAGCGGCGTGGCGGTCGAGGCTGGTGCCGCCGCGAACGCGGGCTACCGCAACGGCGTGATGATCTTCTGCGACAACATGAAGGGCCTGATGGGCGAGGCTTCGGTCGGAGGATCGACCTTCACCTACGAGGCGGTCGACTGAGCCGTTCGAGTTCCGACCTTGCGTTCGTCATCGATGGCGCGGGCTCCGATCGGAGCCCGCGTCGTCGTTTCGTGCGACGCCGCCTCTTCGGCCGCCGGCGAGGCGTCACGCGGCGGTTGGTAGAGTCCCCGCCCATGACTGCGACTTCGATGCCCGTTCCGGACGGAGTTCCACGACGTCTCGCGATCGTCGCGGCCGCGACGGCGTTGATCGTCGCGGCAGGCGGTTGCGTCGTCGGCCCGAACTATGAGCGGCCGAATGTCGACCTTCCGGATCGCTTCGTCGAGGACGGCGACGTGCCCGACCCGAGCAACGCGATCTCCGACGAGGAACTCCTCCGCTGGTGGGAGCGCTTCGACGATCCCCTGCTCACGGCGTTCATCGCCGAGGCCGAGCAGGGCAACCTCGATCTGAAGCAGGCGATCGCGGCGATCGAGCAGTACCGCGCGAGCTTCGGGGTCGCGAACAGCAAGCTCTACCCGAGCCTCGATGCGGACGCCGGCTACTCCTACGTGCAGATGAACGAGGCGCTGCTCGGCGGCTCGGCGCTGCCCAGCGCCTTCAACGCGTGGTCGTACGGACTGAACCTCGCGTCGTGGGAGATCGATCTCTTCGGGAAGATCCGACGAAGCATCGAGTTCGCGCAGGGCGAGTATCAGGCGACCGTCGAGGAGTGGAGAAGCACGCTGGTCACGCTCCGCTCCGAGGTGGCGAACGCCTACCTCGCCGTCCGCGTGCTGCAGGCGCGGCGCAAGATCCTCACCGACTCGATCGACCTGCTCTCGAAGCAGCTCGACATCGTCAAGGCCCGCGTCGCCGCGAAGACCGTCACCGGCCTCGACCTCGCCGAGGCGGAGGCGTCGCTCGCGATCATCGAGTCGGAGCTTCCGCTGCTCGATGCGGAGATCGCCGCCCGAACCAACGGCCTTTCGGTCCTGCTCGGCCAGTATCCAGGCGAGGTCGCGAAACGCATGGCCGAGGCGAAGCCCGTACCGCAGCCGGAGGTCACGCTTTCGCTCGGCGTGCCGGCGCAACTGCTGCTGCGTCGCCCCGACGTGCGAGCCGCGGAGCGTCGCATGGCCGCCGAGGTCGCCCGCATCGGCGTCGCCGTCGCGGGCTTCTATCCGGAGATCTCCCTCTCCGGCAACGTCTCGATCTTCGCCACCGACTTCTCCGGGCTCTTCGACCTGTCGAATCTCACGTATCGCGTCGGCCCGATGATCAACTGGAACTTCTTCAACGCCGGCCGCACGCAGTCGCAGGTCCAGTGGCAGGAGGCGGTGGCGAAGCAGGCGGAGATCCAGTACCGCTCGACCGTGCTCGAAGCGGTCTCCGAGGTCGAGACCGCCGCAAGCAACGTCGGCTACGCGCGAAGCACGCTCGATCGGCTCGACAACGCCGTGACCGACGGGCTGCGGGGCGTGGGTCTCGCGGAGCGTCAGTACGCCGCCGGGACGATCGACCTCTCGAGGCTCATCGAGTACCAGCGGATGGTGCTCGAACTGCAGAACTCTCAGGCGCAGGCCGAGGGCTTCTACGCCCAGAACATCGTCGAGCTCTACCGATCCCTCGGCGGCGGCTGGGAGCCCGATCCCCTGCCCAAGCCCGCCGACGAGGCGTATCCCAAGTCCGATCCCGACGGCGAGTCGCCCATCGACTCGACCTCGCCTCCTTCCTCGCCCGAGTCACCGGCCGCGACCGCCGTCGCCGCCGCGGAGCCCGCGTCGTGAAGCATCTGTCCCTCGCGCTCGCCGCATCCGCGTTCGTCGCCTTCGGATGCGAGGAGAAGAAGCCGGCGCCTCGCCCGCAGCCTCCGCCGACCGTGGTCGTCTCCGCCGCCGGCACCGCGGACGTCCCGGTCTACCGCGACTATCCCGCCACGGCGATGTCGACGCAGCCGGTCGAGATCGTGCCGCGCGTCGAAGGCTGGCTGCTCGAGCAGAACTTCGTGAACGGCGACATGGTCGCCGCGAACCAGGTCCTCTACCGGATCGATCCGGCGCCCTTCCAGGCGAAGCTCGACGCCGCGAACGCGCAGCTCGCCGTCGCCAACGCCCAGCTCTTCAACGCGAAGCAGCAGTACGAGCGGAACAAGCCGCTGCTCGATTCGGATGCGGTCTCGCAGGAGAAGCTCGAGAGCCTCGAGGCGTCCTACCTCGCCGCGCAAGCGCAGGTGCAGTCGGCCCAGGCCGAGATCGAGATCGCGAAACTGAACCTCTCCTACTGCACGATCGTGTCGCCCGTCGCCGGCCAGATCTCCGCGACGTCGAAGTACGTCGGCGACCTCGTGCGCGGCGAGCAGCAGCGGCCGCTCGTCTCCGTGCAGCCGCTCGATCCGATCTGGGTGCAGTTCATGGCGGTCTCGAGCGACCTGCCGGCGTTGCGCGACCAGTTCGGCCAGGAGTCTCCGGGCGTCGAGGTGTCGCTGCCCGATGGATCGTGGAAGCGGACCGGCAAGGTGATCTTCATCGACAACGCGGTCGTCCCGGGCAGCTCGATGATCATGGTCCGCGTCGAGGTGCCCAACCCCGATCACGCGATCCTCCCGGGCACCTACCTGAACGCGAAGTTCCGACAGTCGCTCGACGAAGGCGCGGTGATCGTTCCGATCGACGCGGTCGTCCGGCAAGCGGCGCAGTCGGTCGTTTGGGTGGTCGACTCGCAGGACACCGCGACCATGAAGACCGTGACGCTCGGGGCCCGCTTCGGCGGCGACGTGGCGGTCGCGACGGGGCTCGCGGCGGGCGAACAGGTGGTCGTGCAGGGCCAGCCCAAGCTCCGCAACGGCGCGAAGGTCGACGTGCTCACGCCGCAGAAGTTCGCGAAGCCCGCGAGCGAGACTCCAGCCGCCAAGCCTGAGACGCCTGCCGCTTCGGGCGGTGGCGCGAAGAAGACATCCTCCGCGGAGTCGGGCGATCCGGCCACGGCCGCGACCCGCGCCGCCCGCACCCTCGAGGCGGACCCGATCTCATGATCCGCTTCTTCATCGACCGGCCGATCTTCGCGTCGGTCATTGCGCTCGTCATGATCCTGATGGGCGGTCTCGCCCTCGCGACGCTTCCGATCGCGCAGTACCCGCAGATCGTCCCGCCGACGATCCAGGTCAGTGCGAACTATCCCGGCGCCAGCGCCGCCGTCGTCTCGGAGGTCGTCACGCGGCCGCTCGAGATGCAGATCAACGGCGTCGAGGACATGATCTACATGTCCTCGAACTCGACCAACAACGGCACCAGCCAGATCACGATCACCTTCGACGTCGGCACCGACCAGGACATCGCCGCCGTCAACGTGAACAACGACACCTCCGTCGCGATCTCGCAGTTGCCGGTCGAGGTCCAGCAGCAGGGCATCTCGATCGAGAAGCAGTCGACGGACCTGCTGCTCATCGTCTCGCTCTACTCGCCGAACGGGACCTGGGACTCCTTCTTCCTCGGCAACTACGCGCAGATCAACGTCCTGCAGGCGCTGCAGCGGGTGCCGGGCGTCGGCGAGGTGACCAACTTCGGCGTGCTCGAGTACTCGATGCGGATCTGGCTCGACGTGCCCAAGATCGCGTCGATGGGCCTGACGCCGCAGCAGGTCGAGGACGCGGTCAAGCAGCAGAACCAGCAGGCCGTCGGCGGGCAGTCCGGCGCGCCGCCCACCACCTCCGAAGCGCCGCCCTACATCCTGCAGGTCAACGCGGTCGGCCGGCTCGACGAGGTCGAGCAGTTCGAGCAGATCGTGGTCGCGACGAAGGACGACGGCTCGGTGGTGCTCCTCAAGGACGTCGCCCGCGTCGAACTCGGCGCAGCGAACTACGACTCGAGCGCCCTGCAGGACGGCAAGGCCGCGGCGCTGCTCGGCATCTACCAGCTGCCCGCCGCCAACGCCTACGCGGTCGCCGAGGGAATCCGCGCGCAGATGGAGCTGCTCGCGCCCGACTTCCCGGCGGACCTCGAGTACAAGATCAGCTTCGACACCACCGAGTTCGTGACCGCGTCGATCCAGGAGCTGATCCGGACCTTTGCCGAGGCGGCGATCCTCGTGATCGTCGTGATCTTCGTCTTCCTGCAGCGGGTGCGGGCGACGCTGGTTCCCATGATCGCGATCCCCGTGTCGATCATCGCCGCCTTCGCGGTGATGCCCGTGGTGGGCTTCTCGATCAACACGCTCACGCTCCTTGGCCTCGTGCTCGCGATCGGCCTCGTCGTCGACGACGCGATCGTCGTCGTCGAGAACGTGCAGCGGCAGTTCGAGGAGGGCGAGACCTCGCCCCGCCGCGCCGCTCGCAAGGCGATGGCCGAGGTCGCGCGTCCGATCGTCGCGACGACCCTCGTCCTTGCGGCGGTGTTCATCCCCGCCGCGATGATGCCGGGCATCACCGGGCAGCTCTACAACCAGTTCGCGGCGACGATCGCGATCTCGGTGATCTTCTCGGGCATCAACTCGCTCACCCTGAGCCCCGCGATGGCCGCGGTGCTGCTGCGCCCGGGCGGCATGATCGAGCGAGGTCCCTTCGGCTGGTTCAACAAGGGCTTCAACGCGCTGAGCAACGGCTACGCCAAGGTCGTCGGCGGAATCTCGCGGGTCTGGGTGGTGATGCTCCTCGTGCTCGCGGGGCTCCTCGCGACGACCGCCTACTTCGTGGTGCGCACGCCGACGGCCTTCATCCCCGAGGAGGACAACGGCTACTTCTTCACGCTCTACCAGACCCCACCGGGCGCCTCGCTCGCCCGCACCGAGGCGTTCGCGGCGGAGGTCCGCAAGATCCTCGAGGCGCAGCCCGAGGTCGCCACCGTCATCGAGATCAACGGCGTCAACTTCATCACCAACGTCGCCGAGACGAACGCCGGCTTCATGGTGCCGGTGCTCAAGCCGTGGGATCAGCGGCAGGGCGCCACCCACACCGCGCAGGCGATCATCGATCGCGTCGCCGGCCCGCTCTTCGAGCTGACCAACGGGCTCGCCTTCAGCTTCCCGCCGCCGGCGATTCCCGGACTGGGCACCGTGGGCGGATTCCAGCTGCAGATCAACGACCAGTCGGGGCTCGGCGTCGATGCGCTCGTCAAGGCGTCCGACGACTTCATGGCCCGCGCCCGCGAGCTGCCCGAGATCGCCCAGGTCTCGACGACCTTCCAGGCGAACGTCCCGCAGCTCGAGCTCGAGATCGACCGCATCAAGATGCAGACCCTCGGCGTCACCGTCGGTAACGCATTCGACGTGCTGCAGCTCGTCTTCGGCAGCGCGTATGTGAACCAGTTCAACGAGTTCGGGCAGGTCTACGACGTCTACATCCAAGGCGACGCGGTCAGCCGCATGCAGCCCGACGACCTGCTCAAGATGTACGTGCGGAACGACCGCGGCGAGATGATCCCCTTCTCCGCGTTCGCGACGGTCGGCCTGACCACGGGGCCCGACAACCTCACGCACTACAACGTGATGAACTCGGTGACGATCAACGGATCGAGCCCGGCGGGCGTCAGTTCGGGCGAGGCGATCAAGGCCCTCGACGCCCTCTCCAAGGAGGTCCTGCCGGCGGGGCTCACCATGGAGTGGACCGGCATCGTCTACCAGCAGCTCAAGGCCGGAAACCTCGCCCCGATCGTCTTCGGGCTCGCGGTGATCATGGTCTTCCTCTTCCTCGCGGCGCAGTACGAGAGCTGGACGCTGCCGATCCTCGTCCTCGTGACGGTGCCGCTCGCAGCGCTCGGCGCGGTGCTGGCCCTCGGTCACTTCGGCAAGAGCCTCGACGTCTACGCTCAGATCGGCCTCGTCATGCTGATCGGGCTCGCCGCGAAGAACGGCATCCTCATCATCGAGTTCGCGAAGGACGCCCGCGAGACCGGCAAGACCGCGCTCGAGTCGGCGGTCACCGCGGCGCGGCTGCGGCTTCGGCCGATCCTCATGACCGCGTTCGCCTTCATCCTCGGCGTGGTGCCGCTCGCCGACGCCACCGGCGCCGGCGCGAACGCCCGCCAGTCGATCGGCATCACCGTGATCGGCGGGCTGGCGCTGGCGACCTTCTTCACGCTCTTCATCGTGCCGGTCCTCTACGTCGGGCTCGACATGATCCGCGTCAAGGTCTTCAAGATCGATCCGACGAAGAAGCCCGGCGACGAGGATCCCGATGCGGGCGAGAAGGCCGCCGACCACGATCCGGGCGTGGCGACGACGTAGTTCGATCGCGACAAGCCGGCGTTCGCCTTCGAGGTCCGACACGTACGCGATCGCCGCGAGGGACAGGAGTCCGGAAGGTCGGCAGTCCGCGAAGTCACGTGGATTCCCGCTTCGTGCGGGCGGCTTCGTCTCCCGACGGCGACGGCGCGTCGCCGCCTCGCCGGTCGACGCGTATGTTTCGCTTCGAACCGTGATCGGCCGCCTCGCGGCGGAAGGCGTTCGATCCATCAGCCGCAGTCGGGCAAGCCATGAAGCACCTCACCGAGCATCTCACGTTCAACATCCCCTCGCGGCGGGCCTTCGTGAACATCACCCGCGAGGTCGAGGATGCGGTCCGCCGCAGCGGCGTGCAGGAAGGCCTCTGCCTCGTCAACGCGATGCACATCTCCGCGAGCGTCTTCATCAACGACGACGAGCGCGGCTTGCACCATGACTACGAGGTCTGGCTCGAGAAGCTCGCCCCGCACGCCCCGACGAGCCAGTACCGCCACAACGACACCGGCGAGGACAACGCCGACGCCCACCTCAAGAGGCAGATCATGGGACGCGAGGTCGTGGTCGCGATCACGAAGGGGCGTCTCGACTTCGGGCCGTGGGAGCAGATCTTCTATGGGGAGTTCGACGGCCGCCGCGCCAAGCGAGTCCTCGTCAAGGTGATCGGCGAGTAGGCAGACGCTTCTCGTCGATTGGGGCGAGGAGTTCGTCGGGCCTCGCCCGAGCCGATCTCGGGCAGCACTCCGCGGGTGCGGCAATGAAGACTCCGCGTTCGACCCAGAAGTCTTCGGCGCCGATCGCCCAGGCCGAACTGGCGATCGTCTCGATGGGCCGACTTCGTGGGCGACCTGCGGGGCATCGAAGCCCGTCCATGCCCATCGAACTTCGTTCTCGACGTGGCGCCATGCCCTCTACCCCCAAGCGGGTCGGTTGGGTCGCGATCCGCCGCGGGAGCCCAGTCGAGTCGGAACATCCGGCGGTAGACGCCCGGATTGATCGCCGCGAACGTTCGGGAGCTCGCTCGACGGTCGCAGTGCGAGGGCTGCTTCAGCCTCGGCTCGCGGTCGGATTCGAGCACGGACTTCAGGATTCTCGGCTCGGATCGGCCTCGATACAGTCATCTGGCCAGGACCGCACGACGGTCGGAACTCGAGTCGAGTCCATTCCTCATCGCCGGCGTCGCAGCATCGAACCGGCGATTCTCGGAGCGCTCCATGTCGATCACGGCATCCGCGACCTCGAACGCACTGGGTGGATCTCGACGCATCTTCGGATCGCGGCGCTTCGTGGCGAGCCTTGTTCCTCTCGCAATCGCCGCGACCTCGCTCGGCGCCGGATGCCCGGCCGATCTCGACCATGACGGCGAGATCACCGGCGCCGACCTCACGATTCTGCTTGCCGCATGGGGGCCGTGCCCGGCGACGGGAGAGTGCGCCGCGGACTTCGACCGTGACGGCGTGGTCTCCGGTGCCGATCTGGCCATCATGCTCGCTGCATGGGGCGCGTGCCCCACCGCTTGCGCGAGCGGCTTCGAGTGGGAGCCCTTCGGCACGGTCGCGCCGCTCGATCCGACCGCCGGCATTCTCGGCGTCCTCGCCTTCGAGGTCTTCGACGACGGCACCGGACCCGCGCTCTATGCCGGCGGCTCCTTCCGCTTCGCGGGCGGCGTCGCGGCGCGATCGATCGCCCGCTGGGATGGCACCGCATGGTCGCCGGTCGGCGCGGGGCTCGAGGGCACGGTCGCGGCGCTCGAGGTCTTCGACGATGGCAGCGGTCCGGCGCTCTTCGCGGGCGGACTCTTCGCGACCTCGCCGGATGGTCCCTTCGTCGCGCTGGCGAAGTGGGATGGCAGCGCCTGGAGCCTGGTGCCCGGCGCGAGCGACGGCTCCTTCGGCTCGATCTCCTCGCTGGCGGTCTTCGATGGCGGCAGCGGCGCAGCGCTCCACGCCTGCGGCTCCTTCGCGTCCCTCGGCGGCATCGCCGGTACCCGTGGCATCGCCCGCTGGGACGGCTCGACGTGGTCCTCGGTCGGCGGCGGGACTGCCACCGGCTCGCCGCAGGTGCTCCACGTGCACGACGATGGAAGCGGTCCCTCGCTCTACCTCGGCGGGACGGCGGTCGGCGTTCCCGGCGTCGCGGCGCGACCGCTCCTCCGTTGGAGCGGCTCGGCGTGGTCGAGCGTCTGTCCCATCGGTCCGGGCGCCTGTCTCTCGGGGGGCTGGGGAGGCGGCACCACCTCGGTCTGGGCGCTGGCGTCGGCGTTCGATCCTGTGTCCGGTGCGCCGCGGCTCATCGCGGCCGGCGGATTCACCATCCCCGGTCCCGGGATCGCGTTGTGGGATGGCTCGACATGGAGCGTCCCGAGTTCGCAACCGCTCCTCGGCTGGACCCGCACGGCGGTGGCGACCTACCCCGGATCCTCCGTCGGCGACCTCGTGCTCGCTGGTCCGATGTCCTTCACGACGCCCGAGCTCTACCAAGGCGTCGCGCGGCTGAGCGGCCAGAGCTGGGCACCGATGAACGAGGGACTCGGGCTGCCGACCTCGATCTTCGGAGGCTTCGACTCGTACCCGATGCCCTTCGCGTTCATCCGTCACGACGACGGCTCGGGCTCCGGCGAGCGCCTCTTCGCGGGCGGTTCCTTCCTGCTCGCCGACCGCACGACCTGCCTCGGCGTCGCGGCGTGGAATGGCTCGTCGTGGACGCCCATCGGCAGCGGCTTCTCGAACGGCACCGGCGGACTCTTCCCCGCGAACGCCCAGGCGCTCGCCGCGACCGAGTCGAAGTCGCTGCCTGCTCTCGTCGCCGCGGGCGCGTTTGTCACGATCGAGGAGGAGCCGATCGCCTATCTCGCGGGCTTCGACGGGAACTCGTGGTCGCCGATCGGCGGCGGCACGAACGACACGGTCTCGGCGATGCTCGTCCACGACGACGGAAGCGGTGCGTCGCTGATCGTCGGCGGGGCGTTCACGCGGGCGGGCGGGATCGCCGCGAACTCGGTCGCACGATGGGACGGCACGACCTGGTCCGCCTATGGCGATGGCATCGAGGGACGCGTGCTGACGCTTGCGATGTTCGATGACGGCACCGGAACGGCCCTCTACGCGGGCGGCTTCTTCACGAGTGCGGAGGGCTCGAGCGTCTCGAGCCTGGCGCGATGGCGGAACGGCCAGTGGGAGCCGATGCCGACCGAGCTCGTCATCCAGAGCGGCGCCTCGGTCTACGCGCCCTTCATCCATGCCCTCGAAGTCTTCGACGACGGCTCGGGACCGGCGCTCTACGTCGGCGGCACCTTCAACCGCGCGGGCGCCCTGCCCGTCGAGGGGATCGCCGCGTGGCGAGATGGCGCGTGGTCGGCGGTCGGCACGATCGATTCGGCGAATCCGCCCTCGGTTCGGACCCTCGCAGTCTTCGACGACGGCTCGGGTCCGGCGCTCTTCGCGGGCGGCGACTTCACCTCCCTCGGGGGCGTCCCGCTCGAGCGGCTCGCGAAGTGGCAGGCGGGCGCTTGGACGCAGGTCGGCGGCGGCGCGTCCGCGGTGGTGCTTGCCCTCGAGCCGGTCGATCTCGGCGACGGGCCACGCCTCGCGGTGGGCGGCTCCTTCAATGGCACGCCCGCGTCGCGAATCGCCCTCTGGGATGGAAGCTCCTGGTCCTCGCTCGACCTCGGGACCAACGGCAACGTGACTTCGATCGTCTCGATCGCCTCTCCGGGCGATGCCACGCTCGGCACCCTCGTTGCGGGCGGCTACTTCTCGAGCGCAAGCGGCGAGCCATCCCGGGGCCTTGGCTTCTGGGAGTGCCAGGACGAGTAGCCGCTCGCACGGAGGCGTGCTGTCGCAGTCACGTCGACCCCTCACGGCGGATTCACCCGCCGCGTCGCATGTGAAGTCGTGGCGAAGGCTGGGGTCTCGCGGCGCTCCCCCGTCGAGGTCGGTTCCCCGCGCGATCCCATCCATCGCCGGCGAACGAGGTCTTGAACGGCGGCGTCCTTCACCGGCCCGTGCGCCCTTCAGTCGCCCTCGCGACCTGCCGATAACCGACGGCGGTCGATTCCACGACCTCGCGCCCCTACCCTCCCGACCCTTCGCGACCGATGCGTCGCCGTTCCGAGTTCTCGCCGAGCCCACGCATGTCATCCGCCACCAAGCTGCCCATCGCCCTCGCCGCCGGAGACGGCATCGGTCCCGAGATCATGGACGCGGTCCTCGCGGTCTTCCGCGCCGCGGGCGTCCTCGACCATGTCGAGTTCATCGACGCGCCGATGGGCGAGCGGGTCTTCGCGAGCGGCAACTCCTCGGGCATCTCCGACGAGGCGATCGAGGCGATCGAGCGAACGGGTCTCCTCTTCAAGGGCCCGATGGGCACGCCGATCGGCGGCGGCGGCAAGTCGATCAACGTGACGCTCCGCAAGAAGTTCTCCGCCTTCGCGAACCTGCGGCACTTCCAGTCGCTGCCCGGCGTCGAGACGGTCTTCTCGAAGGCGGGCGTGCCGGTCGACTTCTACGTGGTCCGCGAGAACATCGAGGACACCTACGGCGGCATCGAGCATCGCCTCACCAACGACGTCGTCGAGTGCAAGCGGCTGATCTCGGCGCCAGGCTGCGACCAGGTCCATCGCTTCGCCTTCGAGACCGCGGCGCGGCTCGGCATCACCAAGGTCACCTGTTCGCACAAGGCGAACATCATGAAGATGACCGACGGGCTCTTCCTCGAGCGGTTCCGCCACGTCGCGGCGGATCATCCCTCGATCGAGACGCACGACGTCATCATCGACGCGCTCTGCATGAACCTCGTGCTGCGTCCCGACGCCTACCAGATGATCGTGCTGCCGAATCTTCAGGGCGACATCGTGAGCGATCTCGCCGCGGGCCTCGTGGGCGGACTCGGCTTCGCACCCTCGGCGAACATCGGCGAGGGCGTCGCGATCTTCGAGGCGGTGCACGGCACGGCACCCGACATCGCGGGCAAGGGCGTCGCGAATCCGACTTCGCTCCTGCTCTCGGGCCTCATCATGCTTCGCCACATCGGCCTCGCGAAGCAGGCGGCGATCATCAACAACGCGCTGCTCGCGACGCTCGAGGACGGCATCCACACCGGCGACGTCAAGGGCGACAAGCCGCCGGTCCGGACGATGGAGTTCGCCGAGGCGATCGCCGCGAACCTCGGCCGCATGCCAACCTCCTGCCCGCCGCGCGTGGTCGGCACCCACGACACCGTGAAGCACGCCGCGCCGCCGCGGCCGTCGAGCTACCGCCTCCGCCGCACCTTCGAGCAGGTGACGAGCCACGTCTGCGGCGCGGACCTCTACATCGGCACGACGCTTCCGCCCTTCGAACTGGCCGCGAAGCTGCAGGCGATCTGCGAGAGCGGCCCCTTCAAGCTCACGCTCATCTCGAACCGCGGCACCCAGGTCTGGCCGTCCGGATCGGTCTACACCGAGGTCGTCGACTACTACCGCGCCCGCTTCGAGCTGAAGGACTCCGCGATGCTCGGCCGCCTCGGCCAGATGCCGACGGTGAAGCTCCTCGAGAAGGTCGCGGAGAAGTTCGAGGTGACCGACTTCCAGCCGCTCAAGATCTACGACGGCAAGCCGGGCTTCTCGCTCGCGCAGGGCCAATGACCGCTCGGGCCGTCCGCCGCGTCGCCGTCGAGTCTCGATGCCGCCCGACCTCGTGAAGACCTCGATCGTCCTGCTCCCCGGTCTCGGCGCGAACGAGCGCCTCTTCGCCCCGCAGCTCGA
>CAZTMB010000056.1:0-17954 GCA_964614695.1 uncultured Isosphaeraceae bacterium
GCACCCTTCCGCTCCGCCATCAACTTGGCGGCGAAGGCGGTCCGCCCCTCGGCGATCTTGCGGCGGCGGGAGGACTGCCCGCGGATCTGGGGCCCCTCCTCCTTGCCGACGAGCTCGAGCATGACGAGATCGCTCGCGTCGCCGAGCCGGTGCTTGCCGAGCTTCACGATGCGGGTGTAGCCGCCGGGACGGTCGCGATACATCGGCGCGACCGTCGCCATCAGGTGCTGAACGAGTCGCGGGGACTTCTTGAGCTCGCCGTACCGGTTGAACTTGATCGCCGAGGCATCGGGCAGATCGAAGTACGGGCTCGTCTTGCGATCGTCGGGGACGTTGGGGTCGGCAACCCACGCGAAGATCCGGCGGTCGGTCAGTCGCGAGACCAGCCGGCGACGCGCGGAGAGGTCGCCCTTGAGGGCGAGCGTGATGAGCCGCTCGACGAACGGCTGGACCGCCTTGGCCTTCGCCATGGTGGTCTCGATCCGCCCGTGCTCGAAGAGCCCCGCCGCGAGGTTGCGGAGCATCGCGCGGCGGTGGTTGCTGTTGACGTTGAGCTGCTTGCCAGCGATACGGTGACGCATCGGTCGAACTCCTCGGCCGGGGCCGGGACGGGGGAACGGATCAGGAGAGCATGCGCCGCGGTTCCTCCGCGACGAAGCCCTCGGGCAGCGGGCTGCCCATGACGAGACCAAGGTCCTCGAGCTTCCGCTTCACTTCGCGAAGGCTCGTCTTGCCGAAGCTGCGGATCGCGAGGAGCTCCTCCTCCTGCTTGGGCATGAGTTCCGCGACCGTGCGGATCCGGGCGCTCTCAAGGCAGTTGGCGGCGCGGACGGAGAGGTTGAGCTGGGACACCGGGGTGTTCAGCTTGCGGATGAGCTCCTGGTCGATCGCGCCCTTCGCGACGACCTCGGGAGCGACGGTCATGGAGCCGATCTCGTCGGCCTGCACGAACGGATTGAGGTGCTTCCGCAGGATCTTCGCGGCCTCGACGAGGGCCAGTTCCGGACGCAGCGTGCCGTTGGTCCAGATGTCGAGCACCAGCCGGTCGTAGTTGGTCCGCTGACCGACGCGGGTGTCCTCCACGCGGAAGCGAACCCGCTGCACGGGGGAGAAGATCGCGTCGATCGGAATCTCGCCGATGACCTGATCCTCGCCGTCGCGCTGCTCGGAGGCGGGCCGATAGCCGCGGCCTCGCTCGACGGTGAACTCGGCGATGAAGTCGACCGGCTCGGTGAGCGTCGCGATCACCTTCTCGCGGTTGTGGATGACGACCGTCGGGTCGGCCTCGATGAGTTCCGCGGTGACCTCGCCCGGGCCTTCCGCCGAAACCTTCATGCGGCGCGGCTCGTCGGACTCGCTGCTGACCACGAGGCCCTTGATGTTCAGGATGATGTCGGTCACGTCCTCGTAGATCCCGGGGATCGACGAGAACTCGTGCTCGACACCCTGGATCTTGACGCTGGTGATCGCCGCGCCCTCGAGGCTCGAGAGGAGGATCCGGCGAAGGCTGTTGCCGACGGTGGTGCCGAAGCCTCGCTCGAAGGGCTCGGCGACGAAGCGACCGAAGGTGGGGGTCAGGCTGCGAGGATCGGCCTCGACCTTGGCCGGAAGTTCCAGGCCACGCCAGCGGACATGCATGCTCTTGCTCCAGGTGTTCCGGCAGGTTCCGTGAAGGAAACCCGCGACCGTTCGGATCGAGAGGGCGGCCTGCCGGAGCCGCCCCCCGCCCTGCTGCGTCGCGGGGAGTTGACGGTCAGACGCGCCGCTTCTTCGGCGGGCGGCATCCGTTGAACGGGATCGGGGTGTGGTCCTCGATGGCGGTGATCTTCAGGCCGTTGGCCTGCAGCGCCGTCACCGCCGACTCCTTGCCGGGGCCGGCGCCGCGGACGCGGACCTCGACCTCCCGCATTCCGAACCGCTTCGCCTTGCCCACCGCACGCTCGCTGGCGCGAGTCGCGGCGAACGGGGTGCTCTTGCGGGCGCCCTTGAATCCGGCGGTTCCGGCGGAGTCCCAGCACAGGGTCTCGCCGTTGACGTCGGTGATCGTGACGAGCGTGTTGTTGTAGGTCGCCTTGATGTGGGCGATCCCCTTCAGCACGTTCTTGCGGACCTTCTTCTTGCTCGACATGGTCTGGATCTCTTGGTTCGGAACTCGGCTCGCGGCGGGGCCGCGGGCGCGATCAGCCCTTCACGCCCTTCTTGCCGGCGACGGTCTTCTTGCGGCCCTTGCGGGTGCGGGCGTTGGTGCGGGTGCGCTGCCCACGGACAGGAAGCCCTCGACGGTGACGATCGCCGCGGAGCGAGCGAATGTCCTTGAGCCGCTGGATGTCCTGCTGGACCTGACGCCGCAAGGCGCCCTCGACCACGAACCCGGTGTCGATCACCGCGTTGATGGAGCTGAGCTCCTGGTCGTCGAGTTCGCTCGCCCGGCGATCCGGGTCGATCCCGGTCCGCTCGAGGATCTGCGCGGCGAACTTCGGGCCGATCCCGTGGATGTACTGCAGGGAGTACAGGATCTTCTTCTTCTCTGGAATGTCGACACCGGCAATACGGGGCATGGCAATCGCTCCGAGGACGGACTCAGCCCTGACGCTGCTTCAGTCGGGGGTTCTTCTTGTTGATGACGAAGCGCTTGCCCTTGCGGATCACCACCTGGCAATCGAGGGTGCGTCGCTTGATGCTGCTGCGGACCTTCACGGCTGGAACTCCTTTCGCCGCTGCGCGGCGATCTGCAAACAACGACGATCAGTGGCGGACCGTGATCCGCCCCTTGGTCATGTCGTACGGACTCAGTTCGACGGTCACCCGATCGCCCGGCACGATGCGGATGAAGAACTTCCGCATCTTACCGCTCACGTAGGCGATGATCTGCTGGCCATTCGGCAGCTTCACGCGGAACTTCGCGTCGGGAAGCGCTTCGGTGACCTCGGCCTCGAGGGTGATCTTCTCTTCCTTGCTCATGCGACCGCCCCTTCCATGGCGGCCATCGCTCCGGCGAACGTCCCGCCGAACTCCAAGCAACCGCGACTCGTGAGGATCTCCGCACCGCGGCGAGTGACCGCGATGGTGTGCTCGACGTGGCACGCCGGCGAGCCCGAGAGGGTCTCGACCGACCATCCGTCCGCGCCGATCCGGGTGGCCACGCCTCGGGCGCAGCCCTGGAACTGGGGAGACGGCGACTGCATCACGAAGACCGGCTCCACCGCGAGCACCATGCCCGGCAGCAGCGTGAAGTCCTCGGACACGAGAAGAGCCTCGGTCAAGGTCGCCGGAGCCGGCGGCCACTCGTGCAGTTGCCGACCGATGCCGTGACCGGTCCAGCCCGTCACCGTCGCGAATCCGGCCGACTCGGCGGACGCCTGGATCGACGCGGCGATCTCGCTCCAGCGGCGACCCGGGCGGATCTCCGCGATCGCGTCGACGAGCGCTCGCTCCACCGTCTCGACGAGCCGGCGCCGAGCCGCATCGACGGCTCCGACCGGCACGGTGATCGCCGCATCCGCACACCAACCCTCGAAGCGGCACGCCGCATCGATCGACAACAGGTCGCCGTCGCGAAGCACGCGTTCGCCAGGCACGCCGTGCAGCGCGACCTCGTTGACGCTGGTGCAGCACGCGCCGGGGAACCGGCGGCCGCCCGAAACCGCGGCACCCTCGCGAAGGATCGCATCGGCGCCGCGGGACTCGAAGACGCCCGCGACGATCGACTCGATCTCTCCGGTCGAAACGCCGGGAGCCGCGGCATGCCGCGCCGCCTCGAGCGCCTCGGCGACGACCGACCCCGCCGCCGCGATCGCCGCGATCTCGCGGTCGCTGCGCAGCGTGGCCCGCATGCGGGAGACGCGGGGCGTTCGGGATGGGACGTCGGTTCGAAACACGGTGGTCGGGTGGGGATTGGGTACGGGGGTGTCGGATCAGTTTCGGCCGGAGCGCAGCCGCGGGCCGCGACCGTCGCCCCCGCTCAGGAAGCCGGAGTAGTTCCGCATCAGGAGGTTCGCCTCGATGCGTTGCATCAGGTCGAGGCCGACGCTGACCACGATCAGCAGTCCGGTGCCGCCGAGGAAGCTCGAGACGAAGAACGGGATGTTCATCTTGTCCGCGACCATCGTGGGGATGACCGCGATGACCGCGAGGAATCCGGCACCGACGAAGGTGATGCGCTCCATCACCGTTTCGAGGTACTCCGCGGTGCGAGGACCGGGCCGCAGGCCGGGGATGAAGCTGCCGTTCTCACGCAACTGCCGCGACATGTCCTCGGGGCTGAACTGGACGGTGGTCCAGAAGTAGCTGAAGAAGTAGATCAGCAGGATCTCGAGAAGGATGTACGGATACGCGCCGATCTGGAAGTTGTTGGCGAACCAGTCGCAGGTCGCGCTCCACCAGCCCGCCTGCCCCGACTGCGACGCCCGGGTCGCGAGCCAGCCGAAGAAGGTCGAGGGGAAGATCATCAGGCTGCTGGCGAAGATGATCGGCATCACGCCCGCGTGGTTGATGCGAAGCGGCAGGTAGTGCCGCTGGCCGCCGAACACCTTGCGTCCGCGGGTCTGCTTGGCGGCCTGGATCGGAATGCGCCGCTGCGCGACCGTGATGATGATCGCCCCCGCGGTCACGAACAGGAACGCCGCCACCAGGAAGAAGACGCCCAGCAGGCCCAGTTGCGCGGTGTCGCCGGCCTGGCTCGCGGAGAAGTTGTCCGCCACCCAGCCGATCGCCTGCGGCAGCTGCGACAGGATGCCCGCGGTCAGGATCAGCGAGACGCCGTTGCCGATTCCGTACTTGTCGATCTGCTCGCCGAGCCACATCAGGAACACGCTGCCGGCGGTGAGGCCGGCGATGCCCGCGACGTAGAAGACGATCAGGCTGGTCCCGCCCGCGAACGATGGCTGCACGAGGTTCGAGGTGCGGAGGAAGCTCAGCCACATCATGCCCTGCACGAGGCAGAGGCCGACCGTCGTGTAGCGCGTCCACTCGGTGATCTTCTGCTGGCCGCTCGCGCCTTCCTTCTTCAGCTCCTGCAGCGACGGGATCACCGACCCCAGAAGCTGGAAGATGATCGAGGCGGTGATGTAGGGCATGATGCCCAGGCCGAACACCGTCGACTGCTGCAGGCTGCCGCCGGAGAAGATCGAGGCGAACTGCAGCAGGCGACCGAAGCCGGTCTCCTCCTGCGCGGCGCTCTTGGCGGCCTCCGCCAGCGCGGACTGATCCACGCCGACGAGCGGGATCCAGAAGCCGATCCGATAGATCGCGATCATGCCCAGCGTGAACAGCACCCTGTTCCGCAGGTCCGCGATCCGGAAGATGTTCAGGAAGGCTTGGAGCATTCGTCCGGTCCGGTCCTCAGGCGGCCTCGACGGCGGTGCCGCCGGCCGCTTCGATGCGGGCCTTCGCCGCCGCGGAGAACTTCGCCGCGACCACCTTGAGCGCCTTGGTGAGCTCGCCCTCGGCGAGCACCTTCACCGGGGCCTTCGCGTCCCGAACGATGCCGGCGGCCGCCAGTGCCGCGGCGTCGACCTCGGCGCCCGCCTCGAAGCGGTCCTGAAGGACCTTGAGGTTGACGACCTGGAAGTCGCGGCGGAACGGCGCGTTGCTGAAGCCTCGCTTCGGAAACCGCTGCGCGAAGGGCTTCTGTCCGCCCTCGTAGCTCGCGCGGCGGCTGTAGCCCGAGCGGCTCTTGGCGCCCTTGTGGCCGCGGCCGGAGGTGCCGCCAACGCCGCTCGCTTCGCCGCGGCCGATCCGCTTGCGGGCCTTGTGTCGCCCGACTCGGGCGGTGATGTCGTGGATCATCATGACTGTGGATCCTCGCGGCGCTCGCGCCGCACTTCACCCTTCGATCAGTTGCTCGACTCGCTCGCCGGCGCACCGCCGCCGCCCGAGCCGCCATCTCCCCGACCGCCCCGTCGCGGACCGCCTCGACGCGGACCGCGCGAACGCCGATCGTCACCCACCACGTTGACGGGCGCCGCAGCCCGCTCGCCGCCGGAGGCGACCGGCATGAAGGCCATGCCGCGGCGGACCATGCTCTCGACGGCGCTCTCGCCGAGCTCGACGCCCCGCAGGGCCTCGATCTCCTCGCGGCGGCGCAGATTCGAGAGGGCCTCGATCGTCGCCTTCACGAGATTGATCTTGTTGGTGCTCCCGTAGCACTTGGTCAGGCAGTCCTTGACGCCGAACATCTCGAGCACCGCGCGAACCGCGCTGCCGGCGGTGATGCCCGTGCCGGGCGAGGCCGGAACGAGACGCACGCCGCACGCGCCGAAGCGGCCGTCGACCTGGTGCGGGATCGTCTGTCCCTGCAACGGGTAGGCCCGCATCTTGCGCTTCGCTTCCTTCTGGGCCTTCTCGATCGACTGCGGGACCTGGTTGGCCTTGCCGTAGCCGAGCCCCACGCGGCCGTGGCGGTCTCCGACCACCACCAGCGCGCTGAAGCTGAAGCGGCGTCCGCCCTTCACCGTGGCGGAGGTTCGGTTGATTCCGACGGTGGTCGATTCGATCGAGGATGATTCGTCAAGCAGTTCGGCCATGGGCTTGCATTCGCTTTCGGTGGTCGAGGGTGTACTCGTCGGGGGTCAGAACTGCAGGCCGCCTTCGCGAGCGCCCTCGGCGAGCGCCTTCACGCGACCGTGATACCGGTATCCGTTGCGGTCGAAGGCCACCGCGGCGACGCCCGCGGCGGAGGCCCGCTTCGCGAGCGTCTCGCCCACCGCCTTCGCGACGCCGGTCTTGCCGGCGTCGGTCGGACCCGCGAAGCCCTTGTCCCGGCTCGAGGCCGAGGCGAGGGTGCGGCCGCTCAGGTCGTCGATGATCTGGGCGTAGATGTGGCTCAACGAGCGGAAGACGGTGAGTCGCGGCCGCGACGGCATGCCGAAGACCCGCTTGCGAACGCGGATCCGGCGGCGGCTGCGGCGGACGATCTTGATGTCGTGTCGTTTCATCTTGATGGCGTTCCAGCGGACTGCGGTCAGGACCCGAAGGCCTTGCCCTGCTTGCGCGTGATGGTCTCGTCGACGTACTTGACGCCCTTGCCCTTGTACGGCTCGGGCTTGCGCTTCGAACGGGCCGCGGCGGCGAACTGCCCGACCGCCTGCGCGTCGGGACCGCTGACGGTGATGATCGCGCCGGCGACCTCGACCTTGACGCCGGCGGGCACCGGCATGACGACCGGATCCGCGTAGCCGACGTTGAGGACGAGGTTCATGCCCTGCAGCTTGGCGTTCCAGCCGACGCCGACCACCTCGAGCTTCTTCTCGAAGCCGGCCGAGACGCCCTGCACCATCTTGGCGACGAGGGCGCGGGTGAGGCCCCAGTAGGCGCGGACCTGCTTGTCGTCGGAGTCGTCCGCATCGATCGTGCAGACGATCTCCTTCTCCGACTCGCTCCACGCGACGCGGACCTCCGGGCGGAGGCGCTGCTCGAGCTTGCCCTTGGCCCCTTCCACGCGAATCACGTGCGCGGCGGGGTCGATCGAGACCTTGACGCCGGCGGGCACGGGGATGGGCTTCTTTCCGATGCGGCTCATGACGATTCGCTCCGAACTACTCTTGATGGGGCTGCCGGTCTTGGTGGGGCTTCCGGCTCGATCAATAGACGGTCGCGACGACTTCGCCGCCGAGCTTGGCTTCGCGGCACTTGCGGTCGCTCATCACGCCGCGGCTGGTGGAGACGATCGCGATGCCGAGACCCTGCAGCGGACGCGGCAGGTCCGCGACGCCGCGGTACACCCGGCATCCGCCTCGCGAGACGCGATCGATGGTGTTGATCACCTGCTCGCCGCGGCTGCCGTACTTGAGCTTGATTCGAAGCAGCCCCTGGCGGCCGTCCTCGACCCGCTCGAAGCCCTCGATGTAGCCCTCGTCGGCGAGCACCGACGCGACGCCGGCGTTGAGCTTGTTGGCGATGCACATGACGGTCCGCTCGCGGTTGCGCACCGCGTTGCGGATTCTCGTCAGCATGTCGGCGGTCAGATCGTTCATGACGTGCCTTCCGTCTCGGTTCGGGACTGTGGTCCCAGTGCGATCGTGGTTGCGTGTTCGGCGGAGCCGATCACCAGCTGGCCTTCCTCATGCCGGGGATCATGCCCTGCAGCGCGAGCTCGCGGAGCATGATGCGGCTGATGCGGAACTTCCGGTAGACGCCCCGCTTGCGGCCGGTGATCTCGCACCGGACCTGCTGGCGGGTCGAGAACTTCGGGGCTCGCTTCATCTTGGCGAAGGTTCGCTTGCTGGCCATTCGTGTGGATCCGCGTGGACTGGTTCGGGTTCGGGGTCGTGCTCAGCGGCCGCGGCGGGAGCTCGCGTCCTCGTCTCGGACGAACGGCATGCCGAGCTCGGTCAGGATGAACCGGCTCATCTCGGGGGTGCTGTTCTCGAAGACGACGTTGATGTTCATGCCGTGCGAGAACACCACGTTCGCCATGTTGATCTCCGGCCACACCGCCTGCTCGGTGAGGCCCATGGAGTAGTTGCCGCTCTTGTCGAAGGCGTCCTTCGGCAGGCCCCGGAAGTCCTTGATGCGGGGCGTGGCGAGATGAATCAGCCGATCGAGGAAGTTCCACATCCGCTCGCGGCGGATGGTGACCATGAAGGCCGACGGCGCGCCCTCGCGGACCTTGAAGTTCGCGACGGCGTGGCGGGTGGCGATCATGACCGGCCGCTGGCCGGTGATCGTCGTGAGCGTCGAGATCACGGTGTCGCGGACCTCGGGCTTGAGCTTCTGGTTCTCGAGGAACCGGCCGATGCCGCAGTTCACCACGATCTTCGCGATCCGCGGGACCTGGTGCGGGTTGGCGAGGCCGAACTTCTCCCTGACCGCGGATGCGACGCTGTCGCGGTAGAGAGCCTGGAGCCGGGGAGTCGTCTTGCTGGCGACCATGGGTGGAAGTCCTCTTGACGTGACCTCAGCCGCGCGGACCGCGGAGGGTGTGCAGAACCGCGCCGCCCCGGGTCGCGATGCGGACCTTGGACCCGTCGGGACGGGTCTCGAAGCGGACCCGCGACGGCTTGCCGTCGACGGCGGGGCTGACGTTGCTGATGTGGATCGGATACTCGGTCCGCACGGTGGTGCCGCGCGGCCGGTTGGCGTTGGGGCGAAGCCGCTTGGCGCGGACGTTCACGCCCTTGACGACGCAGGTGCCCGCGTCGCCATCGACGAGAAGAACCTCGCCCACGGCGCCCTTGAAGTTGCCGGCGGTCACCACCACGGTGTCGCCCTTGCGAATGTGTCGCGGCATGTCAGACGACCTCCGTCGCGAGTGAGACGATCTTCATGTAGTTGCGCTCGCGAAGCTCGCGGGCGACGGCGCCGAAGATGCGAGTGCCCTTCGGATTGCCTTCCTTGTCCACGAGCACGCAGGCGTTGGAGTCGAACCGCACGTAGGAGCCGTCCTCGCGGCGGGTCGGGTACTTGGTGCGGACGATCACCGCCTGCACCTTGTCGCCGGCCTTGATGTCCGCGTGCGGAAGGGCCTTCTTCACGGTGCACACGACCCGGTCGCCGACACCCATCGAGAGGCGGGTGAAGGCGCCGCGGGCGGTCGACGAGCCGAGCACGCCGATCACCATCGCGATCTTCGCGCCGCTGTTGTCGGCGACCTCGAGCCTTGATTCCTTCTGGATCATCGCTGGGAACTCCGGACCGCGGACTCGGCCGCGGACCTGGGGGCGGGTCGGTTCAGGACGGGAGTGAATCCGCGGTCACGGGAGCGTGTCCGCGTTCGACGACTCGGACGAGGGTCCACCGCTTCGTGCGGGAGATCGGGCGGCACTCCGCGATCTCCACGCGATCGCCGCGGCGGCTCTCGTTGGACTCGTCGTGGACATGCAGCACGGTGCGGCGACGCAGGTACTTGCCGTACTTGGAGTGCTTCATCGAGCGGGCGATGACCACCGTGCGGGTCTTGTCGCGACGGTCGCTGTCCACCACGCCGATCTTGCGCGGGCTGTTCTCGGGAACCACGAGCTGGTCCTTGGGCTTCATGAGGAAGCGACCTCCTTGCTGCGGCGGCTCGCCTCGGTGAGGAGACGCGCGATGTCGCGGCGGGTCTTGGTGAACTGCGAGTGGTCGGCGACCTTGTCGGTGACGGTCTGCGTGCGGAGATCGAGCAGACGTCGGCGGAGCCTTGCGGTCTCCACCACGATCTCCTCGTCGGACAGCTTCTTGGCTTCGTTGGCGGTCATGTCTTGACGCTCGGGCTTGACGCTCTGGAATCGAAGAGGAATCAGACGGTGAGCCGGCGGCCGACGAAGCGGCAGCGGACGGGCATCTTGTGGGCGATGCGGGCCATCGCCTGGCGGGCGATGTCCTCGGGAACGCCGGCGATCTCGAAGAGGACGGTGCCGGGCTTGATGCGGGCCGCCCAGAAGGCGGTCTCGGCCTTGCCCTTGCCCATCCGCTGCTCGAGCGGCTTCTTGGAGATGGGCTTGTCGGGGAAGACCCGGATGAAGACCTTGCCCTGACGACGGAGGAAGTGCTGCGCCGCGATGCGGCCCGCGTCGATCTGGCGGGCGCTGAGCCAGTGGTGCTCGAGCGCCTGCAGGCCGAACTCGCCGAAGGCGACGTAGTTGCCCCGCGTCGCGTTGCCGCGCAGGCGTCCGCGCTGCTGCTTGCGGAACTTGATTCTCTTGGGCATTGAGATCATGGTCGTGCTCCTGACGTTGCTCGATCGGTGCGGCGATCAGCGGCGACCGCGGGCGCGGGCCCGTCCGCCGGCGGCGGTGGAGGTGTAGTCCTCCTCCTTCTCGCCGTACATGCCCTTGAAGATCCAGACCTTGACGCCGAGCGCACCGTAGGTGGTGAAGCTCGCGGTGCAGGCGTAGTCCACGTTCGCCTGCAGCGTGGAGAGGGGAATCGAGCCGAGACGCTGCGCGAAGGTCCGCGACATCTCGGCGCCGCCGAGGCGGCCGGAGATCTGGATGCGGACGCCCTTCGCGCCGTTCTGGATCGCCGACTCGCAGCGCTGCTTCAGAAGGCGTCGGTAGTTGGCCCGCTTGCGGAGCTGGTCGCCGATCGTCTCGGCGATGAGCTTCGCGTCGATCTCGGGGTTCTTGATCTCGATGATGCGGATCGACACCTTGCGGCCGGTGAGGGCCTGCAGGTCGGAGGTGAGTCGCTCGACCTCGGCCCCCTGCCGACCCACGATCTGTCCGGGGCGGGCGGTCTTGATGATGACCGTCAGCTCCTCGCGGGTGCGCTCGATGTGGATGTCCGACACCGCCGCGAAGGGAGGCGTGCGGTTCAGCCGCCGGTCGATGAAGCGACGAATGCGGTAGTCCTCGACGAGCAGCTCGCCGAAGAGCGCCTTCGGGGCGAACCACCGAGAGCGATGCGCCTCGGTGATGCCCACGCGAAAGCCGAATGGATGCGTCTTCTGTCCCATGGTCTCGTGACTCCGGCCGCCGAGGCGGTCAGTCCCGCTCCTCCACCGCGACGTGGATGTGGCTGGTGCGCTTGCGGATCGGGTGCGCCCGTCCGCGGTCCTTGGGCTGGAACCTCTTGATGGTCGGCCCCTCGTCGACGCGAACCTCCGAGACGACGAGCCTCGCCATGTCGGCGGACTGCTCCTCCGCATTGGCGATCGCGCTCTTGAGGACGCTCTGCAGGAACCAGCCGCCGCGACGCTTCGACAGTTCGAGCGTGGCGAGGGCGCGGTCGATGGCATGGCCGCGGATCTGGTCGGCGACGAGCCGAGCCTTTCGCGGGGCGATGCGTGCGAATCGGTGGGATGCGACGTAGGCCATGAAGATCACCTCGCCGAACGGGCGGACCCGCTCAGGACTTGAGGCCCTCCTTCTTGTTGGTGTGGCCGCGGAACATGCGGGTGGGGCTGAACTCGCCGAGCTTGTGGCCGACCATGTCCTCGGTGCAGAACACCTCGGCGAAGGAGCGGCCGTTGTGGACCTGGAAGGTCATGCCCACGAACTCGGGAACGATGGTGCAGTCGCGGGCCCAGGTCTTGATGGGCACCTTGCGTCCGCTCTCCACCTGACGCTCCACCTTGCGGTAGAGCTTCTCGTCGACGTGCGGTCCCTTCTTGGTCGATCGGCTCATGGTCGGGTCTCGGTCGGATGCCTGCGGGTTCGCGCGGAAGCCTGGATCAGATGGTCAACTGGCCGTAACGGACGGAACGGCGACGACGGAGGATGCGCTTGTCGCTCGACTTGCCGCGGCGACGGGTGCGGCCGCCCTTGGACTGCGTGCCGGAGGCGTTCGACGGCTCCTGGCCGCCCTTGGACTTGCCTTCGCCACCGCCGTGCGGGTGCTGGTGGTGGCTCATCGCCACGCCGCGGGTGACGGGACGGCGCCCCATCCAGCGGGAGCGACCGGCCTTGCCGAGCTTCACGTTGCCGTGGTCGGCGTTGCCGACGACTCCGATGGTCGCGCGGCAGTCGACCGACACCTGACGGATCTCGCCCGACGGAAGCACCAGGGTCGCCCAGCGTCCCTCTCGGTTGGTGAGGCGCGCTCCCAGGCCCGCGGCACGGCAGAGGCGTCCGCCCGCTCCCGGGACGATCTCGACGTTGTGCACCGTGAGACCGGTCGGGATGTACTTGAGCGGCATGCAGTTGCCGGCCTTCGGCTCGATGGCGCCGTTGGAGCTCGCGACCGTCGCGCCGTCGGTGAGGTCCTTCGGGGCGATGATGTAGCGTCGCTCGCCGTCGGCGTACTCGAGCAGGGCGATGTGGCACGAGCGGTTCGGGTCGTACTCGATCCCGACGACCTTCGCGACCACGTCGTCCTTGTTGCGACGGAAATCGATCTTGCGATAGCGGCGCTTGTGGCCGCCGCTCTGGCCGCGAACGGTCCGCTTGCCCTGCGAGTTGCGGGCGCCGGTGCCGTGCAGCGGAGCGAGGAGCGACTTCTCCGGCGTGCGCTTGGTGACCTCGCTGTTGAGGTTCACCGAAGCGTTGCGTCGGGCGTTGGTGATCGGCTTGTAGACGCGGACGGCCATGGCGTGTCTCGTCTGGTTCGGCGGACGCTCGGGCTCAGAAGAGCTCGATGCGGTCCTCGGGGTGGATGCGGACGATGGCGTGCTTCATGGAGCCGGTCTGGACGACTCCGTACTTCAGGCGACGGGCCCGCCCCTTGCGGATGCGGGTGGCGACCTTCACGACGCGGACGCCGTAGAGCTCCTCGACCGCCTTGCGGATGTCGATCTTGGTGGCGCGGCCGTCGACCTCGAAGGCGTAGCGCTGATGCTCGCCGGATCCCTGGCTCGCCTTCTCGGTGACGAGCGGGCGGCGGATGACCTGCGTCGCGATCATCGGGATTCCTCCGAATCGGCGGAAGCGAAGCACGAGCCGTCGAGGAACGCCTCGAGGCTCGTGCGGTCGGTTACGAGGTAGCGGTGGTTGAGCAGCTCGAAGGCGTTGAGCTGGTCGATGCGGGTGCAGTCGACGCCTTCGATGTTGCGGGCGCTGCGGAGACCGTTGCGGTTCTCCTTGGCGAGCGCCACGAGGCAGGTGCGGTCGATGCCGACCGAACCGAGCACCGCGGCGAAGTCGCGGGTCTTCGGCGCCTCGAACGCCAGATCCGCGAAGCACTTGACCTCGCCGTCGACGAGCTTGGCGAGCAGCGCGTTGCGGTTGGCGAGGCGACGCATCTTCTTGGTCAGCGAGGTGCGGAAGTCCTCGCGGCCGCGAACCTTCGCGAACGCCACGCCGCCACCCTTGCGGATGTTGGTGCGGACGGTGCCGGCGCGAGCGTTGCCGGTGCCCTTCTGCTTGTAGATCTTGCGAGTGGAGCCCTCGACCCGTCCGCGGTTGCGGGTTCGGGAAGAGCCCTGTCGCTGGTTGCCGTGGGTGATCACGTACGCCTGCTTGAGCAGTTCGTAGCGGATCTCGGGCCCCCCGAGGGAAGCCTCGTCGATGGACAGCGTGTCCACCTGCGTGCCTTTGCGGTCGTAGATCGGAAGTTCGATCATGGAGTTCCTCGATGGCTCTCGAAGGAGCCGTCTCGCCCTTGCCTCCGGCGGTCGTCACGGATGACCGCGGGCAGGCTCGGACTCGGATCACGAAGGATGTCGCGATCGGGCGGTTCCCCTGCCGGCGTCAGCCGCCGACGAGGGCCTCTCCGATCCGCCAGGCGGTCACGCGCCCGCCTGGATCCGCGCCTTTCGCTTGTAGAGCCGCGTCGCGGCCCGGATGAACACGGTGGCGCCGTTGGGACCGGGGACCGGCCCCTTCAGCAGAAGGAGGTTGCGGTCGGGGATGATCCCGACGACGTCGATGCTGCGAAGGGTCACGCGGGCGTTGCCCATCTGGCCCGCCATTCGCTTGCCCTTCTTGATCTTCGCGCCGTGCCCACGGTCGGTGCCGTGGCTGGCGATCGCACCCGCGGAGCGGTGCTTCCGCTCGACGCCGTGCGACGCCTCGAGACCGGCGAAGTTGTGGCGCTTCATGACGCCCGCGAAGCCCTTGCCCTTCGACGTGCCGATCACGTCGACGAACTTGGTGCCCTCGAGGCTCTCGACGGTCAACACCTGACCGAGTTCGAACGTGCCGGCCTCGGCATCGTCACCGCAGCGGAACTCGCGATGGAGCCGCTTGGGGGCGGTGCCGGCCTTGGCGTCGTGGGCGATCACCGGACGGGTCGAGCGGCGAGCCGCGACGTCGCCGTAGGCGATCTGCACCGCGGCGTAGCCGTCGGAGGCGGAGGTCTTGACCTGCGTCACCACGCACGGACCGGCTTCGATCACGGTCACGGGGATGTTCTTCCCCTCCGGCGTGAAGGAGCGGGTGATGCCGAGCTTGCGTCCGATGATGGCGGCGGGCATTGGAAAGGCTCTTCAGTGCGGTGGACGGGCGTCGGATCAGGCCTTGATCTTGACGAACACACCGGCCGGAACGACCAGGCGGTTCAAGGCCTCGACGGTGCGATGGTTCGGTTCGCTGATGTCGATGATCCGCTTGTGGGTGCGGATCTCGAACTGCTCGCGCGACTTCTTGTCGATGAAGGGCGAACGGTTGACGGTGTAGATCTCGCGTCGGGTCGGAAGCGGGATCGGTCCAGCCACCCGTGCACCGGTGCGCTTCGCGTGATCGACGATCTCGCGAGCCGACGCGTCGAGGGCCTGGTGGTCGTAGGCCTCCATCCTGATCCTGATCTTGCCGCCGCTCATGTCTCTGGGGGACCTTGGGGTGAACCGTGGAAGGGACTTCGGACGACCGGTTCCGATCGGGCGCCGGAAGCGGCGAACGTCGGGTGACTGAAACGCCCGCCGCACAGATCTCGCGGCGGGCGCGAACGACTCGGGTTTCGGCTTGAAACGCGGCGGACGGGGAGGTCCGGGCGTCGGACGCCTTCGCTCCTCGACCGAGGCGCGAACGGGGCAGTGTACGGGGAAGCAATCCGCTGTCAACACCTTGGAAGGCAAGCCTTCCCAACTGGTGCGGGCGGCCGCCTCGGAACCTCTTCTAGCATGCTTGGCCATCGGTCCAGAGTTCGCCTTTCCCCCGCGGTCCCCCGACGATCCCATGCGCCAACGCCCCATCCTTGCGGTCCTGGGTCTCCTTGCGATCGTCGCGGCCGGTCCCCGGGCCTTTGGGCAAGTGCTCCGCGAACCTCCGAAGCCGCCGCCCGCCGAGCGACTGACGCTTCGCGGTCTTGGGCTCTCCTTCGATCCGCCGCCAGGCACGATCTGGACCGTGCGGCTCCGTGAAGACGGCGACCCGCGGGCCTTCCTCGCCGAGCCCACCGAGAATCCCCGGTGGACGATGACGATCGAGCCATTCGAGGCGACCGACCGCGGCGATCTGCCGTCGGAGGCGATCGACGAGGCGATCGACTACCTCGAGGCGTTGCGAGAGGACAAGGTCCGCTTCACGACCCGCGTGAATCGCCCCTTCGACGTCGATGGCCGAAGCGGCCACCTGCTCCTCGTCGAGGTGCCGCTCGATCCCGCGACCCCCGACGCCGACGCGAGCGAACCCGCGGCCACGGGGATCACGGGATTCCTCGTGGTTCCGCGGGCGGGCCGCGAATTCGTGGCTTTCCGGCTCGTGGTGGAGACTTCGGCATTCGAGTCCGCGCTTCCGCTTCTCGAGCGGTCGCTCTCGACGATCCGCATCGATCCGCCGGAGACGCTGGTCTTCTGGGAGTCCGACGTGCTCGAAGCCGGGAGGCAGCGGCTCTCGGCCTTCTCTTCGGAACGGCTGCTGGCCGCCGCCGACGGTCGGGAGCGTTGGCATCGCCTGCGGCGCCCGAACGCGGACGGTTCCCTGGTCGAGGTCGGTGCCTTCATGGTCCGCGCCGTCCCGGCGCCTCGCGGCCTGCTCGATCCGGCCCGCGATCCCGACTCGCTTCGCGCTTCGGAGAAGGAGCCCGGGGTGCTCGTCTCGATCGAGGCGCGCATGCTCCCGCCCGAGACCGCCCCCGGCGAGCAGCCGACCTGGCTCGACGTCTCGCTGCGGGCGTGGCTCGCGCTCGATCGCAGCGGCGAGGCGTGGTCGATGCGACGCACCATCCGCGGCGATCGACGCGAGCCGTCCGTCGCCGAGACCGGTGTTCGCCTCGCACCATCCGCGGGCCAACCGCGACCGCTGCTTGAAGTGATCGAGTCGAGTCGCGAGGCGATGTCGCGCGAGCCGCGTCGCTGGACGCTGCCCGACGAGCCGTTTCTCTCGCAGGTCGAGGCGGTGCTTCTCGGTCCCCTGCTCGCGGCCAGCGGAGATCCGGTGGCCGGCGAGTTCGCTTGGCGAACCTACGACCGAGGTCTCGGCGACGTGACGCGACGCCTCGAGGTGCTCGTTCCGGTCGGCGACTCCGGCGGCTTCGAGATTCGCACGCTGACCCATCCGGACGACGCCGCTCCACTCGTGCAGCGCTTCGACTCGAAGGGTCGGCTCGTCGAGCGGCGCGATCCCGACGGCACCATCACCGAAGCGATCGAACTCGACGCCCTGCGCCGCGTCTGGCGAAGCAAGGGTCTGCCGATCGAGTGAACCTCGGAGTCGACGGAGGAACCGGGCCGGGCTCGAGACCCAATCGTCGACGATTCCCTACTTGCCGCGCACGATTCGCCGGCCTCGCCCGTACGGTGCCCGGTCGCGCGGCGTGCTGCCGCGAAACCGCGGCGTCGCCAGGGCGAAGCCGGTTCCGATCGCGAGACCTGCATGAACGCTTCCACCGACCGAACCCGGATCCTGCTCGGCATTCCCGTCTTCAACGAAGAGCGCTACCTGCCGCGCGTGCTCGCCAAGGTGCGGACGTTCGCCCGAGACGTTCTCGTCGTCGACGACGGCTCGACCGACCGCACCCCCGAGCTGCTCGCCCAGCATCCGGTCGAGGTGATCCGTCATCGCGAGAACCGCGGATACGGCCGCTCGATGCGCGACATGCTCCGGGCCGCGGCCCTCGACGGCTACGAGTGGCTCATCGTGATGGACTGCGACGAGCAGCACGAGCCCGAGGCGATCCCCGAGTTCGTGGCGGCGATCGAAGCGGCCGATTCCGGCGAGCGGCCCGCGGACATCGTGAGCGGCAGCCGCTACCTCCGCGCGACCGAGGATGGCGACACGCCACCCGCCGATCGCCGCAGCATCAACGCCGAGATCACCGCCGAACTCAATCGCCGGCTCGGCTGGTGCCTGACCGACGCCTTCTGCGGCTTCAAGGCCTATCGGATCTCCGCCTGCAATCGGCTGCGGCTCGACGTCGACGGCTACGACTTCCCGATGCAGTTCTGGGTGCAGGCCGCCGCCGAGGGCCTCGTCGTCCGGGAGATCCCGGTGAAGCTCATCTACAACGATCCCTCGCGCAGCTTCGGCGGCCCGCTCGACGAGGCAAGGACCCGTCGGCGGATCTACCAGGCGACGCTCGCCCGCGAACTGCTGCGGTGCCGCGAGCTGCTGCCGGCTGCGGCGCTGCAGGGCCTTGGCGTCTCGGGTCGCCGCACGATCCGCTTCGGCACCGCGATCCTGACCTCGGCACCGGCCCGCCGCGACGCGATCGCCAACTGA
>CAZTMB010000057.1:0-17855 GCA_964614695.1 uncultured Isosphaeraceae bacterium
CTGTTACGCACTTTTTAAATGGTGGCTGCTTCTAAGCCAACATCCTGGCTGTCACGGCAATCCAACTACCTTTAGAACTCAGAGGTGTTTAGGGACCTTAGCTGGTGATCTGGGTTGTTTCCCTTTTGACCACGGATATTATCACCCGTAGTCTTACTCCCACGATACGGTGCATGGTATTCGGAGTTTGGTTGGAGTGGGTAGGCTTGTGGCCCCCCAGCCCCATCCAGTCGCTCTACCCCCATACACTATTACGTGAGGCTAGTCCAAAAACTATTTCGAGGAGAACGAGATATCTCCAGTTATGATTAGACTTTAACTCCTCCCCACAGGTCATGCCAGAACTTTTCAACGTTCACGGCTTCGGTCCTCCAGGAGGTATTACCCTCCCTTCAACCTGCCCATGGGTAGATCAACTGGTTTCGCGTCTGCTCCCTGCGACTCGACGCCCTTGTCAGACTCGGTTTCCCTTCGGCTGCGCTGGGGTTCAGCTTAGCCTTGCCGCAGAGAGCAACTCGTCGGCTCATTATGCAAAAGGCACGCCGTCACCCGCAATGCGGGCTCCGACCGCTGTGTAGGCACATGGTTTCAGGTACTTTTCACTCCCCTTGTCGGGGTGCTTTTCACCGTTCAGTCGCCTTACTGGTTCACTATCGGTCGTCGAGGAGTACTCAGGCTTGGAGGGTGGTCCCCCCATATTCAGTCCGGGTTCCACGAGCCCGAACCTACTCTAGGCCATTCGTTGACTACGCCGCTACAGGACTGTCACCTTCTGTGGTCCGACTTTCCAGACGGTTCAAGACGCGCATCAACAATCCGCTTTCGCTCGGCGCTACTCACGGAGTCGCGGTTGCTTTCCTTTCCTCTAGGTACTAAGATGTTTCAGTTCCCTAGGTTTGCTTCACGTGCCCTATACATTCAGGCACGGATGACCCTTGCGGGCCGGGTTTCCCCATTCGGAGATCCCAGGATCAAAGCTCGGTTACCAGCTCCCCTGGGCTTATCGCAGGTTCCCACGTCCTTCATCGCCTCTCGACGCCAAGGCATCCACCATGTGCCCTTGACGGCTTGGTCGCTCTGACCTCGCTCCGACGATATTCGGAGTTATTCAGTGCAACCATCGGTGAGCGACGTACTCCGTACTTCCCAAGTACGACGCCTTCACCGACCTTGCGAATGCTCGCAAGGGCCTGCTCAAGCTGCTCATTTTCACTCGGTTTGTCCGTCGACGTGACTCACGACTCGGGGAGAGTCCTGATCGAGTCACGTCGCCGAACTCGCGACATGATCTGAACTTTTCAAGGTGTTCTCCCGGCCGTCACCTTTGGGCGACCGGAGGATCGGGGAGGATATCGAGTCCCAATCGCCTGTCAACGCCTGCAAGGGCTCTGGTCTCGAAAATTTTGCAGCCCGTCGAGTCTGTGGGGCTCGATTCTTCCGCCGCCCCCACCCCGACTCCCCCCGCCCCCAGCCGTCCGCCCCTCACGGCAGGATGCCCTTGGCATTCCGGGCTCGCCCTCGTGGTTACCCCCACGAGGGCGAGCTCATGGCCGCAAAGAAAAACCCCCCGCGATGCGGGGGGTCGGAAGTTGAACCGAACTTGCCTTCGCGGCGATCTCATCCGGACTCGGCGTCGGAGGCGGCTCGAACCTCATCCGTGAATCGCCTCCGCGTCTCGCTGGAGCGATCCACCTCGACGTAGCGGGCCTCGACGACGCCAGGGTCGTCGACCCGTGCCACGAGGACGATGGCCCCCTTGGCCCGATCGCCTCCGGCCACATCGTCGCGGGAGGGATCCTCGAGGATGTCCACCACAAACCAGCCGGTGGTGAAGTCCACCTCAGCCAGAACTCGCCCCCCTCGTCGGACCGTGGCCGGCGCGCCGATCACGTCGCCCGGCTGCACGCTGAAACTCTCGGTGCGGCGCTTGCCATCGCGGAATGCGAACACCTCCATGCTTGCGGTCCCGAGGCCGAGACCACCTTCCCCTGGCACGGCTCTGGCGAGGAAGAAAGAAACCGGCGGCGCCACCCGAACCGGCGGTGACCATTCGCTCGCAACACTCGAGATCGTGAATCCGCCGGCCAGTTGCTGCTGCTCGGGCACGAGCTGCGTCGTCCTTGCGAAGAACGGGTTGTAGACCTCGACCCTCGCTCGGTAGCGGTAGACGGCGCCAGGCGAGACGTCGAGGTCATGCGTCCAAGCGACGATCGCAGGGTCCTCGTTCACGTTGGGGATCTGGACGACGGCGTCCGCCCCCACGAGCCCCGGCGCGAGTTGAGAGATTTCCGACTCGGTCCTGGCGATCTGCGACGCGATTCGCTGCAGGCGCTCGCTCAACGCCACACGCCGCCGCTTGGTGGCTTCGTCCTGGGCTTCGTCCCCAGCCCCCCGCCGCCCCTGCATGCCGCTACCTGAACCGAGACCGCCGCCGCGCGGCGGTGCCGCGCCGCCACCGGACGAACCGTCGTCTCGACCTCGATCCCGCCCTCCGGGCCTTCCTGCCGGTTTCTCCTCGTCGTCCCGGACCGGTCCCCCCAATTCGTCCAGCCGAGCCTTGGTCCTCGCCTCGTCTTGACGGAATCGCTGCAGTTCGCGTCGGAGCCTCGAGATCTCCTCGCCGGCCGCAGCAGCCGAGGGATCGGCCTGCGACGCCGCGGGAGCATCGATCGGCGGCACGAAGGATCCGTTCACAGTCTCGACGAAGTCGGGCTGCAGGATCTCGAGTTGCCGGGCCTCACGGGCCAGTTCCTCGAAGACGTCGTCGCGCAAGGACGCATCAGCCGCGGCGAGATACGAGCGGTACGAGTCCTGCGTCGGAAATGCTCCGACCACCTCGATCGATCCCCATCCCGTCGCAGTCTGTTCCTGGCGCTCGAAGACGACGTCCACCAGCATCAGAGTCTCGTTGTGCCAGATGGACGGGATCGGCAGCCTCGGCGGACTGGCCTTCGGCGCGTTGCGCAGCAACTCGTTTCGGAAGGCGGTCAAGTCGATCCGAACCGATGGGGTCAACCACGTCAGATCGAACGTCGTCGGCTCGGACTCGAAGCGACCGCCGAGCGGTGCCAAGGCTCCCCATCCCTGCGTCGTCACGGCATCCGACGTCTGCACGACTTCGCCGATCGAGACGCCGCTGAAGCGGGGCTCGTGATACCAGGCAACGTCGGCGATATCGCTCGGAACCAGGATGGACGCCAGTGCCGGCTGTCCCTTCGGCAACTCCGTGCGCGGCGAGATCGAGGATGCAATCGCCTCGGAGAACGAACCGATCATGACCGGCGGCTCGCCGTCGAAGAGATCCACCCCCGACGGCGCATCTTCACGAAGCCTCGCGGCCAATGCTTCCGCACGCTGCTTCAGGATTGAGTTGACCTCACCGACCCCGACCTCGCGGTTGTCGACGCGGACGGTCGATCCGCCCCCGACGAACTGCATCGCCACGACGGCGAGCAGCAGAAGAACCGCAAGCCCGAGCACGAACTTCTCGGCATGCAGTTCGAAGAACGAGATTCCCTTGACCTTCATGGTTCGCCTCGTCGCCGCAAGCGGCGGTGGATGAACCGGCGTGAACGCCGGCGAGTCTGTTCAGTCGAAATCAACCTTCGCCCATCGCCATGCCGCCACCGATCCCCAACGCAGCGCGGGCATCGGCGGGCATGAACGGTGCGGTCCACTCTCGGAGCCAGACCGTCTCGATCAGCAGCGTCGCCTCGGAGACGGGCGCGGTGCCGTAGATGTATCCGAGCCGAGCCGCCTCGAACGCGTCGGCCGGTCGCAACTCGAGATCGAGCACGGTCATGAAGTTCCGCTTCGCCAACGCATCGAACAGCGTGGGCAGCTGCTCAGTGGACACGATCAGCACCAGTTCCACGTTGCGGACGTCGTAGACCGCGTTGCTCCTGCGTCCCGTGAAGCTTCGGCTGAAGTCGAGCGGAGCCTCGACGGAGGCATCGATCGCCACCGGGCCGACCGCATCATCGGTCGGAGCGCCGGCGTCGACTCCGCCCCCCAAGTCGCCACCCTCGCCATCGACCCCTCGCCGGCCCGAGATTCCTCCGCCACCAAACCCACTCGCGTCACCGCTTGGGCGATCGGAGCCGGGCAGCTCGTCGAGCACCGTCAACGAGACCACCCGCTTCACCGGACTCTCCACGACGCTGGCGGACCCGGCATTGGCCATCGCGATCGCGTTGAGCAGGTCGTCCGCGATCCACAGCCGCCACTGCCAGTCGAACATCTCGGCGGTCGAGATCCTCGCCTGCTGCGGCGCTGCAGGCATGTCGAGCGACGTCGGCGACGCGTAGAACGACAACTCCCTCGCCCGCTCGCCGTAACGAACCAGACGAGCCTTGGCGAGTTCTGCCGAGAGGTCCGCGGACTCTCTCGCGTCCAGATCGGCCCGCGATCGCTTCCGCAGCGTGTTGGTGATGAACTGCGACTCGCGTCGCTGCAGCTCGGCCGCGACCGTCTCCGCCGCAGGAGGCTCTCCCGCCCGAACGCTCTTGAGCAGTTCGTCGTAGGCCCGCAAGATTCTCTGGTGAACGTCGAACTGGATCGTCTCCCGCTGGCTGGCTGGCGGCTTCGGGAACGCCTCCGGCGCCACGACGCCACGACCCTTTCGGTTGTGATCGACCGCGAGCGTCCGAACCGCATCGGCATCCTCGCGCAAAGCGGTCGTGACCTCCCGATAGGTCTCAAGGAGCGCCGCGTTGACGACGCCAGTTCCCGATCGCGGCGCTTGTCCCGGCACCTCCAATTGGACCGGGGACTTCTCGAATCCCGCGATCTCGGACACCTTGCGAGCCCGCTCCTCGGCGGTTTGGCGGACGCCTGCCTCGAGCGATCCCGAGAAGAGCGGCGCCAACACGAGGACGAGCAGGATGACGACGCCGCAGGCGACGATCACCCAGTTGCCGCGAACCCATTCGAGCACCTTGGTCATGAAGTGAAGTCCTCTCCGTCACCCATCTCCGGGGCTTCCATCGCCGCCGGGCCTCCCCCGAGCAGTTCGATCTGGAACGTGATCACCGCCTCGTGGAACTTCTGCCCCTCGGCGTACAAGGCCGGCGTCTCGGGCAGCGGCGCCAGCTTCTCAAGATCCGCGACCAAGGCCGACTCTCCCGAATCGCCCGTGGAACGGTTGCGGTCGCGCCGGCGGACTCCAAGCCCGGCGGGCTGATCGCCGCCGTCCTGGCCTTCCGGCACGAATCCGCCGTCGGCACCCGCGCCGCCGAGGAGTCCGCCACCGCCGGTTCGGACCTGATCGCCGCCGGTGCGACGCCCTCGCATCGCCCCTCCGCCGGCACCGCCCACGCCCCCGAAGCTGGCGCTGCCCATCTCGTCGGCCTGCTCGCGCCCGCGATCACGTCGAGTGCCGCCCGACGCTTCCTGACCGGTCGAAGCCGCCGCTCCGACCGTGCTGGTGGTCAAGCGATCGATGTTCAGGGACACCGACTTCGCCACGATCTTGTAGGGGATGTCTGGACGGGTCTCGCCGGCCGTCTTGCGAAGCCACTCGCAGACGGTCTCGTTGAGGAAGTCCTGCCGACCTCGATTGCTGAACTCGACCGCGACCGAGACGTCCATCACGCGACGCCCCTGCTCATTGCGGTATTCGGCGGAGAGATCCTCGAGCAGCACCCAACGCCGATCCTCGGGCGGGATCGCGGCGATGGCAGCCGGATCTCCACCGAAGAGCTGGGCCTGCGGTCCCGCCGAATCGATCGCCGCGAAGACGTCGTCCACCAAGTGCGGCCAGATCTCCCGGTCGTCGGTGAGTCGCCGCATGTTTTCCGCCGTGAACCCGTAGCGACTCGACTGCTCGAGTTCCTGAAGGGTCGAGCGGTCCTGCTTCGCCTTGTTGATCGCGCTCTGGACGATCTGGTCGGTCTCCGCCCGACCGCTCTCGACCGCTTGGCCGCCGAGCAGCCCGTTCACGAACATCAAGCCGCCCGCGGCCACCACCACACCCGCCGCCGCCATGAACCACCGCGTCTTGCGCGACCACAACTGCTGCCTCAGCACCGGCACCGGGGCGAGGTTGACATCGATCTGGGCGAGTCCGACCCCCTGCAGCGCAAGGCCGTAGGCGGTCGCGAGGTTCACCGTCGCCGCCGCGAAGTCGGCGCCGGCCGCGCCGGGCACCTGCACTCGGCGGAACTCGTCGAGACGGGCGACCTCGCACTGCAACTGCTGACCGAGGAACTTTCGAAGCCCCGGAATCCGGAAGGTCGAGCCGACACCGAGAATCTCGGTGAGCTCGACGCCGCGGTTCAGGCTCTGGTAGTAGCTGAGGGACTTCTGGACATCGCCGAGCAGGTCGCCGAAGACCGGCCGCATCGCCTGCATGATCTGCCTGGCGTACTTGCTCGAGGCGGACTCGAGCTTCAGCTTTTCCGCCTTGGAGTAAGGCATCTTGAAGGCTTCGGCGATCGCCTCGGTGAAATGGGTTCCGCCGAGCGGGAAGGTCCGAACCCATGCCTTCCCCTGCTCGGCGACGATCAGATCGCTCGCCGTCGTGCCGATGTCGAGGATCACGAGCGGACCCGTTCGACCGAGCATGCCCAGGTCGTACTGCGCCGCGTTGTAGGCCGCGACCGGGCTCAGCGTGACCATCTGCGGCGCAATGCCCAGTTCGCCCCAGAGACCGAGGAGATGCGCCAATCGCTCCTTGGTGATCGCAAAGATGCCGACCTCGACCTCCGGCGAGTCGCCGCCGCCAAAGGTCTGGTAGTCCCACTCGACGTCCTCGATCGGGAACGGGATCTGCTGCACCGCCTCGAACCGGACGATGTCGGGAATCTTCTTGGGTTCGACCGGGGGCAGCTTCGCGAAGCGGGCGAAGGCCAGATGCCCCGGCACCGACATCACGATCGTCTGGTTCCGCAGGTCCTTTTCGCTGATCAGCTGGCCGAGACCGATCCGGATCATCTCGTCCTGCTGAAGATCCGGCGTGGTGAGGACCTTCCGATGCGGGATGACCACGAAGTCCGCGACGCGGACCTCGTCTCCTTGCCGCTCGAGGCGAACCGCCTTGATGGCGAAGGCTCCGACTTCGATGCCCCACGCGGACTTCGTCGCTGCCATGCTGAACGGCCTCCTGCTCTGCGTCGCCTGCGATGGCGAACCGAATCTTGCCACAACGATCGAAACGACACCCGAACTCTCACCACCGCCTCCTCGCCCGTCATGGGAGCGGAGGAGCCGTCAGGATCGCCGAAGCGTGCGCCTTCCGACCGGTTCGATCGATCGGAATCGACCGCAAGGCGGCATGAACGGCTGCCTCGCGGGCGACTCCCGAGACAAGGCCCGCGGATGATAACGCCGCGGGCATCGGGCAGACGGTGACTCCGTCGCGTCGACGGCACCCTCGCGAAGAACACCAGTCCGTTGCCGCGCTGGATCTCGAACGGCCTCGACCAGAGTGCGACGCATCGCCTCGACGGTTACGCGAAGCGTCGCAGCCTGGTTGCGTCGCCGATGGTCGGGTCGGTCGCGGCGAGGCTTCGCTGCCCACTGCTTGCTCGGCGTCGAATTCGAGCGAAATCCCACCGCTTCGGCAGCCGCCTGCGGTAGTCTTCGCCCGCCCCCAAGACGAGGAGCCTCCCATGGGCCTTCAAGACGACGCCAACACGCCTGAATCCGCCGTGCCATCCGGCGCGACACCCCCGTCGCCCGAGCGGCCCAAGCCGACGATCGACTCCTCGCTGCAACAGGAGATCGAGGCGGCCCTCGCAGGCATGAGCGTCGACGAGATGTTCGACGACGCCGGCCCCGCGGTCCGGTCCGGCGGCACGGCGCCCGGACTTCGCACCACGCGTCGCGGCACGATCGTCCGCATCCATTCCGGCGATGTGTTCGTCGAGTTCGGCCCCAAGAGCCAAGGCGTCTGCCCGCTCTCCCAGTTCGAGGAGCCGCCGGCGGCGGGATCCTCGCAGGAGTTCGTCGTCGAGCGACTCGATGCGTTCGAAGGCCTGCTGATCCTCTCGCTCCCTGGCGTCGTCCAGAAGGCGGACTGGGGAACCCTCGCGGTCGGACAGGTTGTCGAGGCGCGCTGCGTGGGCATGAACAAGGGCGGTCTCGAGATGGAGGTCGCCCACCACCGGGGCTTCATGCCGGCCGGACAGGTCGACATCCGCTCGGTGCCCGACATCTCGATCTTTCTCGGCGAGAAGTTCCCCTGCAAGATCCTCGAGCTCCGCAAGGACAAGAACCGTCTCGTGCTGAGCCGCAAGGCGGCGCAGCTCGCCGAGCGGGAGGCGGCGCGGGAGCAGATCCTCGCGACCCTCGAGCCAGGACAGGTCCGCGCCGCGACGATCGTCGGCGTGCAGCCCTACGGGGCCTTCGCGGACCTCGGAGGCATCGACGGCCTGATCCCGATCGGCGAGCTCGCCCATGAGCGGCTTCGGCACGCCGGTGACGTGGTCAAGGTTGGCGAGTCGGTCGATGTGAAGGTGCTCGCGGTCGACCGCGAGCAGACGCCGCCCCGCATCACGCTGAGTCGGAAGCAGGTGCTCGCGAACCCCGTCGCCGAGGCGATGCAGTCGATCGAAGCCGGCCAGACCGTCAGCGGTCGCGTCAGCCGGATCACCGACTTCGGGGCGTTCATCGAACTCGCACCGGGTCTCGATGGGCTTGTCCACATCTCCGAGGTGAGCCACGAGCGGATTCCCACGGTGGCGAAGGTCCTCAAGGTGGACGAGGTCGTGCAGGCGAAGGTGCTGTCGGTCGATCCCGGTCGATCGCGAATCAGCCTCTCGATCAAGGCGCTCAAGGACGCGCCGGCAAGGACCGACGCGAAGCCTGGCGAAGCAGGCCGCGAGAAGGTCGAGCCGGAGCGCGAAGCGGATCCCGCCGTGCGAAAGCTCCGCGCGAAGTTCGGCGGCAAGACCCCGATGCGGGGCGGCATGGACAGTCACGGCGCCCTCGGGACCGACAAGATCCAGTGGTGAGCGACCGCGAGGTCACCGTCCTGCGCGGAAGCCATCCTCGCCCGCGGACAGATCCTCGATGATTCGCTCCAGCTCACCGAGGCCAAGCACCTCGATGGGTCGACCGGTCACCAGATCGGTCCGCCCCGGCGCAACTTGGCCGGGCGGGCAGCGTGTCACGCAGACTTCGACGCCGTCCTGATCGAAGCGCAGCCGGTCGAGCCGCCCGCATCGGGCTTCGACCGTCTCGAAGCGCGGCTCCTCGAACCCTTCCGACACGAGCGCTTCGGCCAGTTCGCCGATGCTCGCGCGGGTCGCCGCCCGGATGTGCAGGTCGATCTCGCCGTCGAGCCGGCCGGCGGCGGCGCGACCGGCAAGCGACGTCCGGCATCCCGGCACGCGGCGTTCGAGCACCTCCATCGCCTCCGACGCGACCGAGAGGGTCGCCGCCAGCTCCGCTCGGTAACCCTCGAGCCCGAGCCGCTCCTGCGCGAGCGCCTGCAGGTGACGTCGCACCTGGTTTGCCGTCGGCCGCGCCGACCCTCGCGCCCCCGCCCCGAGCGACTCGCCTGCCATGACGGAGTCGATCGCGGCCTCGATCGACTCCGATCGCCCCGACTCGAAACGACGTGCCGCTTCGGCCGCGATCCGTTCGACCTCGCGACGGCGGCTCGACCGGGCATCCGGGTCTCTCGACATGGGCGGATCGTAGATGGTCCCCCGCTCGAAGGCGGCCCGCCTTTGGACTGCTCTCGTAGACTCGCCCGCATGCAGCAACTCACTCCCGATGCCTGCCGCGTGCTCGGCACGCTCGTCGAGAAGGCGCATACCGTGCCCGCGCAGTATCCGATGACGCTCAACTCGATCGTCGTCGGCGTGAATCAGAAGAACAACCGCGATCCCGTCGTCGAGATCGACGAGGAACGGGCTCTCGCGGCGCTCGACGAACTGCGAGGTCTCGGCTTGGTGCACGAGGTCATCCTGACCGGGAGCCGCGTGCCCAAGTTCCGCCATCTCTCGCGTGAGGTGCTTGCGGTCAACACCAGCGAACTGGTGATCCTCGCCGAGCTTCTGCTCCGCGGCCCGCAGACGGTCGGCGAACTCCGCGGCCGCGCGAGCCGCATGCATCCGATCGAGTCGCTCGAGGTCGTCGGCAACCTTCTCGACTCGATGCGAGACCGCGAAACACCGCTCGTCGAGGAGCTCCCGCCGGTTCCCGGCACGAGAGCGAATCGTTGGCGGCAACTCCTCTGCCGAGACCTTCATCCGATCGAGATCGGCGGTGCCGTGGTTGCCGCGACTTCGACGCGGTCCGCCCCGCCGACGACCTCGCCGGAAGATCGGGATCGCCTTGCGGCCATCGAGGAGCGACTCGCCGAACTCGCGGCGAAGATCGAGGCGATCGAACGTGCGATCGGGCCGACCTGATCTCGAAGTCCCGCCAGGCCGGAGCGTCACGAAGGGCTGGTGCCGCTCAAGAGGTCGCGGCGAACGCGACGCACCGTCACCTCGCGCGGCGCGCGGCCTCGATCGCCTCGCGAATCCGCTCGGACCGCGTCTCGGCGGTCGGCAGGTTCGCGATCGCCTCGGGCCGACTCCCGTCGACCTGCTCCCGAAGCAGCAGATAGATCCGGGTGCCGGCGTCGAACAGCCATGCAAGCACGAATCCGCCCACGAGCCATCGAATCGTGGTCGCCCACACCGCGATCGCCCGGCCGGACCATGGCATGTCGAGCAAGGCGGCGTTCGGTGAGGCTTCGCCAAAGCCGAGCCAAGGTCGCTCGCCGATCGCCGCCCTGACGAACTCCGGCGCCGTCAGCGAGAGCGAACCTGCCGTCAACGAAAGCGTCGCCACGATCACGGCATCGAGCACCGCGACCCCGACCACGAGTCCGACGATGGCGGCGATGCCAAGCACGACGAACCGACCCGGCCGATGCATCACGGCGGCGTAGGCCCGCTGCACGCAGTCGGCGGCGTCCGAGTCCTCGCACGCCACTGCGGGAACGACCAGCGGCCAACTCACCATCAGTCCCAGAAGCAGGAGCGCCGCGAGCAGCGACAGCGCAAGCGGCACGCCGAAGAGGCTGCCGCCGATCGCATCGAGGACCGGCACGCGCAGCAGGTAGCCCAGAAGCGCGATCACGCCGAGCGGCAGAAGAGCGACCACGATGGGAAGCAGCGGCGCCGAGACGAGTCGCGTCACCGAACCGGCCGCGAAGTCGGCGGACTCGGGAATGGTGATCCACTCGCGACGTCCGAAGCGGCACGCCGCGAGGCGACTCAGCATGCCGCCGAAGAAGCTCGCCAGGATCACCGCCGGCAGCAGGAATCCCAGGAAGAACATCCGGTCGTGGCGCCAGATCGCGGCCGGAATCCCGACCGTGATGCGTCCGAGGGACGTCGCCGCTTCGCTCCATCGCAAGGCCACCGCCGAGCGGCAGAAGACGCCGAACTCGACGGCCCATGCGTCCGACGCCGCCGCGAAGGTGCCACGCGGCAAGCCGCGGTCGAGCGTGGCGAGCCAGCCCACGGCCGAGTTCGCATACTCGGCCGACACGTCGGTCTGCCTTGCCGCAGACACGATCTCGCGTGCCGTTTCGGTCACCCGCTCCCGCCACGCGATCGGATCGGTCGGCGGCGAGGCGTTGGCGTCGACCTCGTGGGAGGCCGCCGTGATCAGCGCCCATGCCTCCGCGATCGCCAGTTCGCGATCTCCCTGCGGGTCGTCCGCGAAAAGGCCCTCGGGACCGAAGCGAGGCTCGGTGGAACGGTCGTAGAGCCATCCGACCTGCACGAGCACGAGCACGAGAAACAGACCGAGGATCAAGCGGCGTGGATGAAGGCACGCCGCCGCGCCGCGCGCCGTCTCGATGGCCTGACGCAGCAAGCGCACGTCGTCCGCGCCGTAGGCCGCGAAGTCCGCGGGTGGGTCCGCTCGTCCGATTCGGGTGGACGATTCCAGAGGCGTCCTCGACATCCGCGCGAGTCTACCAACGCCTCCCTTGCCGCCCGGGACCGCAATCAAGTCGGCCTGGACGCCGCCACGAAGGCCAACTCGCGAGCCGCGTCGGCGAGGATCCAGCGCGAACAGGCATCGGGCCCGCCATCGGCGAGGCAGGCGTGCACCTGTCCCTCCGCGAAGAGCCTCGCCTCCGGAGAGCCTTCGAGCAGGAAGACATGCGCCGCCCACGGTCGGTGCGTCGCGTTCTCGGTCCCGGTGTGCTCGACATGCCACGCGACCGCCTCGAGCAGCCGCCGACGCAGGGCCGCGTCGCCCTGCGATCGCGACGCCCGCCACAGCCCGTGCATCACCGCCAGTTCCGAATCGACCCAGACTTCGACCGCGTCGTCCTCGCCTCGCTCGGTGATCGAGCCCGGACGATCAAGGCGAAGTCCGGAAAGGTTCCCGACCGGAACGCGAGCAGTCGCGACCCGATCCCAGACGAGGCGATCGATCGCGTCACGGCGCGACGCCCCCCACGCCGACTCCGGAGGCCGTTCCGAGCACGCTTCCGAGTCGAGCCCGCTCTGTGCGGCAAGCAGTCGTGACCACTCGAGTTCGGTGCGCTGCACGGGACCGGCCCTTGGTCGATGAGTCCACTCGTCGCCCGCACACGCCATCGAGCGTTGGAGATCAGGCTCGCGGTTCGACCGACTGCGTCGAGGTTGCGAATGCGAGGTGGACCCGCGTCCGGGCGATGCTACCTTCGGAGTCATGGCGGGGCGGACGAGCACGCGATCGACACGGTGGACCGAACCGAGGTGCCTCGGGTGCGGAGCGCCGGCGGACCAGGCCTTCCGCGAACTGCTCGACGCCTGCCACGAGTGCGGGTGCGACTTCTCGGTCCGACCGCCACGCAGTTACGCCGAGCTCGAGGGGCTGACGCCGCTTGATCTCGGCGCCGCGGCCGAGCAGCGACGCCGACGTCCTCGATGGACCCTCTCCGGCGTGCTCTTCCTGCTCGTGCTGGCCGCACTGGTCGCGCTCGCGGCGACGATCGCCCCGACGGCGTGATCGGCCGGGGTGGCCGCGGCGGTGAAGACGCCGGGCAGCGTCGCCGAGGCAGCAGCCGACTCTGCGAGCGGACATCCACGAGGCGGGACGACGCCAAGATCGAGAACCTTCACGCGGCCGGAGAGGTGGCCCTCGCCACGTCCTCGCTCCGTCCTCGCTCCATCAGGGCCCCGTCCGGCGAGATCCGACTTCTGGCCGCACGCGACCCGCGAATCGATCGGTTGCCCCAACCGCATCGCCGGGGGACGATGGCGGGTCCTTTCTGGATCCGACGGAACCTTCCATGACCACCGCTTCATCCGCTCCCGCGCCCTCGGCTCGCCTTCTGCCGGTCCTCGAACGCGTCGATCGAAACCTCGATCACTCGATCGCCCGCCTGTGCGAGTTCCTTCGCATCCCGAGCGTGAGCACCGATCCTTCCTACGACGGCGAGGTGAAGCGGGCCGCCGAGTGGGCCGCGACGCAGCTTCGCGAGATCGGCTTCGACGCGAACGTCGTCGCGACGGCGGGCCACCCGTTCGTCGTCGCCCATCACCGCGGCCCGGGACACGGCAAGCCGATCCTCTACTACGGCCACTACGACGTGCAGCCGCCCGATCCGATCGAACTCTGGCGGCACGGCGCGTTCACGCCGACGATCGAGGACGGTCCGCTCGGCAAGCGGATCGTGGCGCGAGGCGCCTGCGACGACAAGGGTCAGGTGATGACCTTCATCGAGGCGTTCCGGGCGTGGAGCGAGGTGCACGGCGGTCCACCGGTGCCCGTCACGGTCATGCTCGAAGGCGAGGAGGAGTCGGGCAGCCCGAGCCTCGAGGCGTTCCTCGCCGCGCATCGCGACGCGCTCGCGGCGCGGGTGTGCGTCGTCTCCGACACCGGCATGTGGGACGACCGCACGCCGGCGGTGACGACCATGCTTCGCGGGCTCGTCTACGACGAGGTCCTCTTCCGCGGGCCGAGCCACGACCTGCACTCGGGGATGTATGGCGGCACGCTCGCCAACCCGATCAACGCGCTCGCCGAGGTGCTCGGCGCATTGCACGACCGCGACGGTCGCGTGACCATCCCGGGCTTCTACGACGCGGTGATCGAGCCGCCCGCGGAGGTCGTCGCGTCGTGGAGGGCTTTGGGCTTCGATGAGGCCGAGTTCCTCGCCTCCGCCGGCGTCTCCATTCCCCACGGCGAGCCCGGCCGCACCACCATGGAGCGGATGTGGTCGCGGCCGACCTGCGACATCAACGGCATCTGGGGCGGATACGCCGGCAAAGGCGCGAAGACGGTGATCGCCGCCGAGGCCGGCGCAAAACTCTCCTGCCGCCTCGTCGCGGGGCAGGATCCCGCGACGATTCAGCGGGCCCTTCGGAAGTTCATCGAGGACCGGCTGCCGCCCGGAATCACCGCGGAGTTCCATCCGCACGGCTGCAATCCGGCGATCGCGGTACCCGTCGACGGCGACGAGATGCAGGCGGCCCTCGCAGGCCTTCGCGTCGCCTACGGCCGCGACGCCGCGGTGATCGGCACCGGCGGCAGCATTCCGGCGGTCGGGGCGATCAAGCGGCACCTCGGGATCGATTCGATCCTCGCGGGCTTCGGTCTCGACGACGATCGCGTGCACTCGCCCAACGAGAAGTTCGAGGTGAAGTGCCTTCACGGCGGCATCCGCGCCCATGCGGCGATGCTCGAGTCATTCGCCTCGATCGCCTGAACCACGACTCCTCGAACAAGCGCCTTTGCGACGAACCGCGACGAACCTGCTTCGACAATGGCGCCTCGCCTCGGCGATCGCCGCGTCGCTCGCGGGCGGTGCGTCGGGCGACGTCTCCATCGTGCTCGAGCAGTTCGGCGTGGGCGACCACTTTCGTCCGGGCGACTGGACCGCGATCAAGGTCCTCGTCCGAAGCGATGCGACGACACCGACTCCGGTGCGGATCGAGTGGGAGATCCCCGATGCCGATGGCGACGTCGCGGTGTCGAGCCGATCGCTCGTGCTCGCCCCGGGACAGGCGTCGGCGCGGTGGCTCTACGGTCGCCTCCCTCCGGCCCGTTCGGCAGCGGAGGTCGAGGGCGCGGTCTTCTCGCTTCGCGTGCACGAAGAGGTCGATGGCGAACGCGGTCGGGAACTCGGCCTCGCCCGCGTGAGCGCCGCGACCGCCGCCGTGCCGGGGCGTGGCGTCCCGCTCGAGCAAGGCCTCCTCGGCGTCGTGGGCACGGGACGCCTCGGGCTCGAGTCCTACGAGACGCCGCCGCCGGGCCTCGCCTCGATCCCGGCGCTCAACGAGTCGATCCGGATCGCCTCGGGCATCGGCGCCGCGGGATTCCCGGATCGCTGGGAAGGACTTGCCAGCTACGAGGCGATCGCGTGGGCCGGAGACGACCCGTCGACGCGTCCGACGGCAGTCGGGCTCGATGAAGGCCGAGCGCTTCGCGAGTGGATCGAGCGAGGCGGCACGTTCGTGATCGTCTTGCCCGAGGCGGGCGATCCGTGGTCGCTCTCGGCGATCGCTTCAGGCTCCCGGCGTCACTTCCTCGCCGACGCGCTTGAAGGGGTGTCGCCGCAACTTCGCGAAGCGGTGCTGGTCCGACAGGTGCTGCCGGCGCTGAGCAAGAGCACGACGCTGCGCGACCCCGGCGCCCGCATGCCGATGCGCGTCTTCGACTCGGCCAGCCTGCCGGCGCCTTGGATCCCCCTGCTCGCCGTGCCGGCACCCCGAGCCCCGCAAAGCGGGCTTCCCGTCGCCGCGAAGGGAACCGTCGAAGGCGAAGTCTTCGCGATCGCGCGACCGCTTGGCTTCGGTCGCATCGTGATCGTCGGGATCGATCTCGACGCCCTTCGTCGCCGATCGCTGCAGGACGGCGGACTCCCGCAGGCCGACTGCCTCTGGAACACGCTGCTCGGACTGCGCGGCGACAGCCTCAGCGGCGCGGAGTACGCGGCACTCGACTCGAGCGAGCCGCGGCGCCTGGTGCGGCGGCCTTCGATCCTCGAGTCGCTCGACGGCACGATCGTGACCGAGCGCATCGACCTCGCGGGCGAGGCGGCGGTCGGCATCCTCGCGGCGCTTGGCCTCTTCGCGATCTACTGGCTGCTCGCGGGCCCGCTCGGCTTCGGGATCCTCAAGCGATTCCGCCGCGAGCGGCTCTCGTGGGTGCTCTTCGTCGCGATGGCGGCGGTCTTCTCGGCGATCGCGTGGGGCGGCAGCCTCGCATTGCGTCAGGGCCGCACCCGCATCGTCCACCTGACCTTCCTGGATCATGTCGCGCGAGGCGAAGGGCCGCTCGCCGGTCTTGGCGGCTTGCCGAGCGAACCGCAGTTCCAGCGTGCCGAAAGCTGGTTCACCGCGAGCCTTCCCGGCTACGGCACCGCGACGATCTCGATCGACCCCGATGGCGGGCAGCGCAATCTCCTGTCGAGCTGGCTTGCGCCGCCCGGCGATGCGCGCGGACGGTTCCCCGACATCGCGCGGTACGACGTCGATCTCGACACGCCCGGTTCGCTCGAAGTGCCCGCCCGCGCGACCGCCTCGACCTTCGCGGCCTCGTGGCTCGGCCCGCTCGCTCCGTCGTGGGGCGGACTGCCGCGCGTCGACGCGGCGGCGCCGGTCGAGCTCTACGTCGATCTCGCGGCGGCGACCGTCGCGCTGCGCGGACGGCTGATCCACGAACTGCCCGCGGATCTCACCGACGTGCGGATCATCCACGTCAATCCGTGGCGCACGCCGTTGCCCCGGTTCGCGCCGGGCGCCCTTCCGATCGTGGCGAGTCCCGGCGAGATGCCGCAGTTCGGGCGCTTCGTGATCGTGCCCTCCTGGCCCGCCGGCGTGCCGCTCGATCTCGGCGCATCGCTCTATCCCGAAGGCCCGGCCCCGGCGCGCAGCGCCACCGAGAGCCTCGCCGCGCAGATTCGCCGCCGCTACTACGACCCGCTGCTGGCGACGCTCGGCTTCGGCGGATTCCAGGCTCGGCCGAGCCCGACCGAGGAGGATCGCATCCGCCGGCTCGACATGCTCTCGCTCTACTCGATGCTCATGCCGCCGCCCTACCTTCAGAATCCGCCGACCGGCGCCGAGACCGCGCGCGTCGAACGGATGCTCGGCCGCCGCGTCGACCTGGGCGCCTGGTTCAACCGACCCTGCCTCGTGGTGATCGGATACCTTCGCGGGTCGGCGATTCCGGTGCCGATCGAGATCGACGGCGAGGTGCCGCCGAGCGAAGGACTGACCGTCGTCCGCTGGATCCTCCCGCTGCCCGCCGTCGAGGCGGCGATCGTCCCGGAGCCACGTCCCTCCGCCGCCGCCGGCTGAACGAACCCTCGCCATGCCGATGATCGAGACGGTCAACCTCACGCGGAAGTACGGCGACCTCGTCGCGCTCGACAACCTCAACCTCTCGATCGAGGCGGGCGAATGCTTCGGCTTCATCGGCCCCAACGGTGCGGGCAAGACGACGACGATCAAGATCTTGGCGACGCTGCTCAAGCCCTCGTGGGGCGAGGCGCGGATCGACGGCAAGACCGTGGGCTACCAGAACAACCTGATTCGCCCGGTGATCGGCTACGTGCCCGACTTCATGGGCGCGTACGACGACATGCTCGTCGGCGAGTACCTCGAGTTCTTCGCGAGCTGCTACGGCATCCACGGCCCCGCGCGACGCGCGGTCGTGAAGGACGTCCTCGAGCTCACCGATCTCGTCCACAAGACCGACGCGGAGGTGAACGGCCTGAGCCGCGGCATGCAGCAGCGGCTCTCGATCGCCCGCGTGCTTCTGCACGATCCCAAGGTGCTGCTGCTCGACGAGCCGGCCTCGGGACTCGATCCCCGCGCCCGCATCGAGATCCGCGAACTCCTGAAGGAGTTGCGACGGATGGGCAAGACGATCCTGATCTCGAGCCACATCCTGCACGAGCTCGC
>CAZTMB010000058.1:0-17295 GCA_964614695.1 uncultured Isosphaeraceae bacterium
CCGGCATGGTGTCGCTTCCCGGCGGCGTGTTCATGATGGGCTCCGACGATCGCGAGGCGTGGCCCGCGGAGCGGCCGGCGCATCTGGTCAAGATCGATCCCTTCTGGATCGACGAGACCGAGGTCACGAATGCGCAGTTCCGCGCGTTCGTCGAGGCGACCGGCTACGTCACCACCGCCGAACGCAAGCCCGACTGGGAGGAGCTCAAGACGCAGGTGCCGCCCGGCACGCCGAAGCCGCCCGACGAGATGCTCGTCGCGGGAAGCCTCGTCTTCACACCGCCAAGCGAGACCGACGCGGCGCGAGGCCTCGACCAGTGGTGGACGTGGACGCCCGGCGCGAGCTGGCGCCATCCGCAGGGCCCGGGCAGTTCGATCGAAGGCCAGGGCGCTCTTCCCGTCGTGCATGTCTCGTGGGACGACGCGGTGGCGTTCGCGACCTGGGCGGGCAAGCGACTGCCGACCGAAGCGGAGTGGGAGTTCGCGGCGCGAGGCGGGCTCTCGGGCGTCGAGTTCGTATGGGGGCCGCAGCCCTACAGCGAGACGGATCCGCAGTGCAACTCGTGGCAGGGGGTCTTCCCGACGAAGAACCTCGCGACCGATCGCTTCGAGCGAAGTGCCCCGGTCAAGAGCTTTCCGGCGAACGGCTACGGTCTCTACGACATGGCCGGCAACGTGTGGGAGTGGTGCAGCGACTGGTACCGCGCGGATGCGTACGCCAAGTCGATCCGCGAAGCAGGCGGCAAGCCGGTCGAGAATCCGAAGGGACCCGCCGAGCCCTCGGGCGCGTGGAACCCGAACAGTCCCGGCGTGCCGGAGCGAGTGATCCGCGGCGGCTCGTTCCTGTGCCATCCGAGCTACTGCTCGAGCTACCGGCCGAGCGCGCGCCGCGGCAACACCCCCGACACCTCGACCGAGCATCAGGGCTTCCGCTGCGCGTGGGATCCGTCGATGCCGCCGCCGTCACCCAAGTCGATCAAGGGCGAGACGGCGGGCGCGACGGCGGAGTGAGGTCGTAGCGACGCTCGCCCGTCGCATGGCGTCTGGAACGGCTGGGGCTTCGGCTTGTGCTCCGTAACGCCCTCGACGCCGCGCGGCTCGCAGGCCGGCGGGGCCGATCGCGAGTCCTCGGGTCGGCTACCTTCCCGCTTTCGCAACCATGCACGCTGTTTCCCCAACAAGCCGACCCCGCGACCTGTTCGCAGAGGTCCCACCCTCGATTTCCAGCCCGACCCCGGAGACTTTCGGATGCGTTCACCCATTCTTGTTCAGCGTCACGTTGGAACCGTGCTTGCCGCGGGGCTCCTCGTGAGCGGTGCCGCGATCGCCGCGAGCGGTCCCGACTCGGTGCCGCTCATTCCCCGCGCGACGCTGTTTGGAAATCCCGATCGCACCGGTGTTCAGGTCAGCCCCGACGGCAAGCAGCTCTCGTGGATTGCGCCGCTCGATGGCGTGCTCAACGTGTGGGTGGCGCCGGCGGACAACCTCGACGCTGCGAAGGCGATGACCAAGGACACCGATCGCGGAATCCGTCAGTACTTCTGGATGCCCAACTCGACGCATCTGGTCTATCTGCAGGATCGCGGCGGCGACGAGAACTGGCGGGCGTACTCGGTGAACCTTGCGACGGGCGCCGAGATCGACCTGACGCCCATGGACGGCGTCGCGGCGCAGATCGCCCACGTCAGCCGCGACTACCCCGACACGCTCGCGATCGGCCTCAACGATCGCAATCCGCAGTTCCACGACATCCATCTGGTGAACGCCGCGACCGGCGAGCGGACGCTCCTCTTCGAGAACCCTCGCTTCGCCGACGTGACCCTCGACGACGCGATGCGGGTGCGGCTCGTCTCGGAGATGAACCCCGACGGCTCGCTCGCCTCGTTCATGGTCGAGGGCGGCGACTTCACACCCTTCGACACCGTGCCCTTCGAGGACACCATGGGGACGCGCGCGGTCGGGCTCGACCGCAAGGGCGAGCGGCTCCTCGTGGTCGACAGCCGCGGACGGGACAAGTCGGCCCTGACGGTGCGCGACCTCGCGACCGGCAAGGTCGAGACGATCTTCGAAGGCACCAAGGCCGACATCTCGGGCGCGCTCGTCGATCCGATCACCGACGAGATCGAGGCCGTCGCGAGCACCTACCTCAAGCCCGAATGGGCGGTGCTCGATCCGGGCATGCAGAAGGATCTCGACTACCTCCGCACCCTGCAGGAGGGCGAGATCGGGATCGGCAGCCGCTCGCTCGACGACTCGAAGTGGATCGTCTCCTTCCGTGGCGACGCCGGGCCGACCGTCTTCTACCTCTACGATCGCGGCGCGGGCAGCGCCACTCGGCTCTTCTCGAGCAAGGACGCGCTCGAAGGTCTCCCGCTCGTGCCGATGCACGGCGTCGAGATCCCGACCCGCGACGGCCTGACGCTGCCGAGCTACGTGTCGCTGCCGGCGTGGAGCGATCCCGACGGCGACGGCAAGCCGAACGAGCCGCTGCCGATGGTGCTGATGGTGCACGGCGGGCCGTGGGCCCGCGACTCGTGGGGCTACAACCCGTACCACCAGTGGTTCGCGAACCGCGGCTACGCGGTGGTGTCGCCGAACTTCCGCGGTTCGACCGGCTTCGGCAAGGACTTCGTCAACGCCGGCGACGGCCAGTGGGCCGACGCGATGCACGACGACCTGATCGACGCGGTCGAGTGGGCGGTCGCCAACGGCATCGCCGACCGTGATCGCGTGGGCATCTTCGGCGGCAGCTACGGCGGCTACGCGGCGCTCGCGGGCGTGACCTTCACCCCCGACGTCTTCGCGGCGTCGGTCGCGATCGTCGGCCCGTCGAATCTCATCACGCTCCTCAACTCGCTGCCGCCCTACTGGGCGCCGATGATCGAGATGTTCGCGAAGCGCGTCGCCGACCATCGCACGCCGGAGGGGCGTCGCCAGCTGCGCGACATGAGCCCGCTGACGCACGTCGACGAGATCAAGAAGCCGCTTCTCATCGGGCAGGGCGCGAACGACCCGCGGGTCAAGCAGCCCGAGAGCGATCAGATCGTGAAGGCGATGCAGGCGAAGGACCTGCCGGTGACCTACGTCCTCTATCCCGACGAGGGCCACGGCTTCGCGAAGCCGGAGAACAACATCGCCTTCCAGGCGGTGGCGGAGGCGTTCCTCGCCGAGCATCTCGGCGGCCGCGCCGAGCCGATCACCGACGAGCTCGCGAAGTCGACCGCGATGGTCGTGAGCAAGGGCAACCTCGACCTTCCGGTCGAGGAGACTTCGTGGGAAGAGGTCGAGATCAAGGAAGCCGTCGTCGAGACGGTCGCCTTTGAGGATCTCACTCCGGCCATGCAGGCACGGGCGAGTCAGATGATCGAGCAACTGAAGCAGGCGCCCGCCGAGATGCTGCCGCAGGTGCTCTCGCAACTCGAAGGCGCGATCAACATGGCCCCCGAGGATCAGAAGCCGCTCATGCTCTACCTGATGGGGCAGATCAAGGCCCAGATCGAGGCGAAGGCCGGCGGCGACTGATCGCGACAAGGATCACTCCGCGACCGGCAGCAGCCCGGGTTCGGGACGGACGAGCACGACCTTGGTGCAGGCGAGCTCGAAGCCGGAGCGTCGCGCGGTGCGTTCGGTCGCCACGCCCGGATGCGAACTGATCGTGACGAATCGCAAGCGGTGATCCGCGGCGAGGCGCAGCCGGTGCTCGATGAGGGCCTGCTGAATGCCTCGTCGCCGCCACTCCGGCTCGACCACCGCGCCGAACAGGGCCGCGATCCGTCCGTGCTTCGCCGCCAAGGGTGAATCGGGGCCGATCTCGAACGCCGCGCCGCCGACGAGTCGGCCCGATGCGGTCGCCTGAACCGCCACGCAGCGCGGATGGCGGACGATCCGCAGGCCGAGCTCGACGTCCTCCTCCCGCGTCGTGCGGGCAGGGGCGAAGTTCCGTGCCGAGACTTCCGCCCAACGGCGGCTGGCGACCTCGTCGTTCGGATCGACGATCGAGAACTCGATGCCGCGCGGGGTGTGTGGAACTCGATCAGGAGGACGGGCCTCGAGATCGCGCACGAAGAGGTTGAGGAATCGCCTCAGGACGAAGCCTTGCGCGGAGAGCGCGGCGAGCAGCGTCGGTCGTGCCTGCGGCACCAGTTCGATCCGCGGTTCGACCCCGCGGTCCCGGTAGAACTCGATCAGGCGATCGACCGCCGCCGCGTCGTCGTGGTCCGGATCGGTGATCTCCCCGAGGCCGCCGCCGATCGCGGCGTTGATCCAGGTTCCCGGCGGTCCGCCCGCGAGCACGCCTCCAAGCCACGGCTCGGAGGCCTCGGCGATCTCGGCGATCGAGCAGCGAAGGCGGTCCTCCTCGAGACGCACGATCAGGTCGAGCGAGGGCGGATCGACTCGCTGGTTCCGTTCGCCCTCGGATTCGGATCGCGACGCTGGAAGCATCGATGGATCGTACGAAGCAGACGCGTCGGGTACGTTTCCACGGATGCCGGCCACGAGGGAGATCCCGCGCGAGGAAGCGTCGCCGCCAAGGCCTGCGGCCGAGAGGCCAGCCGCCTTTCGCGAGGTCGAGGCGATCGCGACGAACTTCAAGCGCCGTCTCTCCGGCGTGACGTCGACGCTCGAGCGGGTGGTGCCGGTGCAGGCTCGCGACGTGCGCATCGCGGCGCTCGGGCCGGGGCTCTCCGCGGCGCTGCCGAAGATCCGATTCCGAGATCTCCTCGGCGGCTGGCGCCGCCCCGCGACGAAGCCCTTCCGAATCTGGCACGCCCGCCGCAACGTCGAGATGCTGCCGGGCTGGATCTTGCGCGACCTGCTGCGCATGCCTCTGAAGGTCGTCTTCACCTCGGCGAGCCAGCGGCATCACACCGCTTGGAGCCGCTTGCTGATCTCGCGCATGGACGCGGTGATCGCGACGAGTTCGAAGACCGCGGCGTACCTGCGCCGCGAGTCGACGGTGGTGCGGCACGGGATCGACGTCGAGGTGTTCCATCCGGCCGAGGACAAGGCTCGCGCGAAGCGGGAACTCGGGCTGCCGGCGGCGCTGCTTGATCGTCGCATCGTCGGCTGCTTTGGCCGCGTGCGGCGCCAGAAGGGGACCGACGTCTTCATCGACGCGCTGCTCGAGATGCTGCCGTCTCGCCCCGACGTCGCGGCGATCGTGCTCGGCCGCGCCACGGAGTCGCATCTGGCGTTTCAGCAGGATCTCAAGCGGCGCGTCGCGGCGGCGGGCCTGTCCGACCGGATCTTCTTCGCCGGCGAGGTGGCGCCGAAGGAGACGCCTGCGTGGTATCGCGTGCTCGATCTCTTCATCGCCCCGCAGCGGTGGGAGGGCTTCGGCGTCACGCCGCTCGAGGCGATGGCGAGCGGAGTGCCGGTGGTCGCGACCACGGTGGGTGCGTTCGAGGAACTCGTCGTGGAGGGCGAGACAGGTTCGCTCATTCCGCCGGGCGAGGTGGCGCCGATGGCGGAGGCCGCCGCGCGATGGCTCGACGATCCCGCGGCGCTCGCGAAGGCGTCGGTCGCGGCGCGGGAGCACGTCGCCCGCGCGTTCAGCCTCGAGTCGGAGGCTGACGGGATCAACGCGGTCTACGAGCGGTTGTGGCGCGAGGCGCGCTGACGATCAGGCGATTCGCTCGAGGCGCGTGACGCGGCCGATCGGCACCCATTCGACGACGAGGATCGATCCATCGGCGAGGAAGGTCGCCGAGTGCGGATGCACGAACTTGCCGGGGATGAAGTCCTTCCGAGCCGCACCGCGCAGGTTCGTGGGGTTGCCGTCGCCGAGTTGGGCGACAACCGCGCCGTTCGCATCGACGAGCGTCACCACGCTCGCGAGGTCGGGCACGAGCAGCAGATCGTCGCGGGTCTTGAAGTGGCAGGGCTGCCGCATGCCCTCGGTCTGGAAGCGGACGTGGTTCCCGTCGAGATCGAACCACTGAATTCGTCGGTTGGCGCGATCGGCCACCGCGAGCAGCGGTTCGCCGCCACGCTCGTCGAGCCACAGGCCGTGCGGCTGCGAGACCTGACCCGCGCCGGATCCGGGACCCGCCACGATCGACTTCCACTGGCCGTCCTTCGAATAGCGATGCACGAAGCTTCGCCCGTAGCCGTCGCCGACGAAGAAGTCGCCGTCGGGCGAGAAGGCGACGTTGGTCGGATTCCACGACTCGGGCGTCGTGTAGATGCGGTTGCCGTCGAACGTGGCCTCGATCGGAGCGCCCACTTCCCACAGCAGCGTCCCGTCGAGGGTGGTCTTCGCGAGCCGCCGTCGGTTGACGTCGCAGTGGTAGAGGAACTCGACACCGTCCTCCTCGCGCACGTCGAGCCCGTGGCCGCCTCCCTTGAAGCGGGCGCCGAAGCTTCGCTTGAAGCTGCCGTCGGGGCCGAAGACGTAGATCGCGTCGTCCTTGGTCGCGCCGGCGCCGACGGTGTGCGAGATGTAGATGTCGCCCGCGCGATCCTGGCAGACGCCGTGGGTGTCGCCCCAGGCGAGACCTTCCGGAGGCATCAGCCAGTCGTGCTGCACGCGATAGCGCTGGTCGCCTGAACCGGTCGTCACATCACCCGCGGCGATCGCCTGCAGGTACGCGTTGGCGGGTCCGGCGAGGAACGAGGTCGCGGAGAGCGTGCCGCCGGCGACGAGGCATTGCCCGAGGAACTCGCGTCGGGAGGCGGAGGGCGATGGGTCGCGATGCATGCGGTGCTCCGGTGCGGATCGAGTGCGGTTGCGGCGTTCGACCCGAGGCCGAACTCCTGCGGAGCGTAGCGGCGGAGGGGTCGCGTGCGGATACGGTCGATCCATGCCCGACAGCACGACCTCGTGGCATGCGCTCGACACGGCCGCCGCGGCGGCGGCGCTCGACCGATCGAGTCACCTTTCGCAGGGGCTCGGCGAGGAGGACGCGGCGCAGCGGCTCGCCGCCGACGGCCCCAACGAGATTCCCGCGCGACGCGGCCCCGGCTTCCCGCGGCGCCTGCTCGGTCAGCTGACGGCTCCGCTCGTCGCGGTGCTGCTCGTGGCGGCGATCGGCGCGTTCCTGCTCGGCGAAGCGGTCGATGCCGCAGTGATCCTCGCCGTGGTCGCGGTCAACGCGGTGGTGGGTCTGGTGCAGGAGGGCAAGGCGCTCGCCGCGATCGAGTCGCTTTCGCGATCGTTGCAGGTCGAGGCATCGGTGCGACGCGGCTCGCACTGGCGGACCATTCCGGCGCGCGAACTCGTTCGGGGCGATCTGATTCGGCTCGTGCCCGGCGATCGTGTTCCCGCAGACTTGCGGCTGGTGGACGCGCAGGGGCTCGAGATCGACGAGAGCATGCTCACGGGCGAGTCGGTGGCGGTCTCCAAGGGAAGCGACGCGGTGCCTGAATCCACGGCGCTCGCCGATCGCCGGCCGATCGCCTTCGGCGGCACGCTGGTCGTGCGCGGACGTGGTCGGGGGCTTGTGGTCGCGACGGGCGAGCGCACCGAGATGGGACGCCTCGGTGGACTGGTGGCCGCGGCGGGGGATCTGTCGACGCCCCTCGTTCGAAAGATTCGGGCGCTGAGCCGGCTGCTCGTCTGGGTGATCCTCGCCGTCGCGGGGCTTGCGTTCGTGGTGGGATGGCTGCAGGGCAGGCCGGTGAACGAGATGTTCATGGCGTCGGTCGCGCTCGCGGTCGCCGCGATCCCCGAAGGACTTCCGGCCGGCATCACGATCATCCTCGCGATCGGCGTCGCTCGAATGGCGAAGCGGAAGGCGATCGTGCGGCACCTTCCCTCGGTCGAGACGCTCGGCTCGACCACGGTGATCTGCACCGACAAGACGGGCACGCTGACCCGCAACGAGATGACCGTCACCGAGGTCGTCGCGGGCGGCGAGCGATTCTCGGTCGAAGGCGTCGGCTACGCGCCATCGGGCTCGTGGCGGATGGATGGGCAGGCGATCGAGGTGCGGTCGCATCCGACGCTCGAACGACTGCTCGAGGCCGCCGTCCTCTGCAACGACGCAAGGCTGATGTCGAGGGAGTCGGCGTGGGCGATCGACGGCGATCCGACCGAGGGAGCACTGATCGTCGCGGCGCGAAAGGCGGGGCTCGACGAGGTCGCGCTTCATGAACGATGCCCGCGGCGGGCGGCGATCGACTTCGAGAGCGAACGTCGCCTGATGGCGACGCTGCACGAGATCGAGGCGGGTCGACGCCACGCGATCGTCGTCAAAGGCGCCGCGGAGACGGTGCTCGAACGTTGCGACTCGATGATCGGCCCCGCAGGCGAGCCGCGTCCGCTCGAGCGATCGGCGGCGACGGAAGAGGTTCGGAGACTCGCGAGGGCGGGACTTCGGGTGCTCGCGATCGCCGAGCGTCGGATCGCAGCGGGGAGCAAGCTCGCGAGTCCGCATGACTTCAGGCCCGAGGCGATTGAAGACGGCCTGACGCTGCTTGGCCTCGTCGGCATGGCAGATCCACCTCGGGCGGAGGCTGCAGCAGCGGTCGCTTCCTGCCGCGCCGCGGGCATCCGCGTCAAGATGGTGACCGGCGATCACGAACAGACCGCGGCGCAGATCGCGGCGGCGACGGGGATCGGCGACGGGGCGGACGGATCGCCGCGGACGATCTCCGGACGCGAACTCGATCGCCTCGACGACGAAGCCCTTGCCGAGCGGCTCGCGCACGTGGACGTGCTCGCACGGGTCTCGCCCGAGCAGAAGCTGCGGATCGTGAAGGCGCTCCAGTCCCGCGGCGAGATCGTCGCGATGACCGGCGACGGCGTGAACGATGCGCCGGCCCTTCGTCAGGCCGACATCGGCATCGCCATGGGGCGATCCGGCACCGAAGCGGCTCGCGAGGCGTCGGATCTCGTCCTCGCCGACGATCGCTTCGCGACGATTGCCCATGCCGTCGAGGAGGGGCGAGGCGTCTTCGGGACGCTGCGGATGTTCATCGTGTGGACGCTTCCGACCAATGGCGGCGAAGGCTTCGTGATCCTCGCGTCGATCCTCTCGGGCGGGCCCTTGCCGCTGCTTCCGGTGCAGGCGCTGTGGGTCAACATGTCGACGAGCGTGCTGCTCGGCGTGCCGCTGGCCTTCGAACCGCACGAGAAGGGACTGATGCGCCGGCCGCCGCGCGACCCAAAGCGGCCGCTGCTCGACTTCGAGTTGCTCATGCGGATCGGTCTCGTCTCGATCCTGCTCTGGATCGCGGCGACGGGACTCTTTCACCTCGAACTGGCGCGGGGCCGGGGCGAGGCGTCCGGACGGGCGGCGGCCGCAACCGCCCACGTCGTCGGTGAGGCCTTCTATCTGTTCGCGTCGCGGGGCGGGATGCAGCCGTTCTGGTCGGTCCGCTTCTTCTCGAACCCGTGGCTGTGGGCAGGGCTCGCGACCATGCTGACGGCGCAGGTGGCGTTCGTCTCGTTTCCTCCGATGCAGGCCGTGTTCGGCACGGCCTCGCTCGACCCGATGGGCTGGGGTTTGGCGTTCGCGTCGGGGGGCGTGATCCTGGCCGCGGTCGAGGTCGAGAAGGCGATCCGGCGTCGCTGGGGCGAAACGACGACGGGGCTCGCCTGACAGACCGCGGTGGCGGGGCTGCCCGGGGCGGTGGTCCGAGAGTGTGTCGCGGAGCCCAATCGGGAATTCACCCGAGGCAGGACACTTCGGGTTGGGGTCATACTCCTCAAGTCCTCACCAACGACCTAGGCTTCGGCAACGTCGCGGAAGCCGTAGGTCGATCCCCGCAGGGGCGTCTTCGCCCGGCCTTCATCAGGAGTTCGGCGGTCCAGCGACGAGTCGCGCGATGCCAGCTTTCGAACGAGCGTCCGATCCGCGTCGCATGCATCGCCGTGAGGCGATGTGGCGGCGGTTCGCTGCGCTCGCGTCGACGCTTGCCGCCTTCGTCGTACCGACTTCGCTCCACGCGGACTGCCCCGCGGATCTCGACAACAACCAGGTCGTCGATGGCGGCGACCTCGGCATCCTGCTTCTGAACTGGGGCAACGCTGGCGTCGGCGACCTGAACGGCGATGGTCTCGTCACCGGCGGCGACATGGGCATCATGCTGATCGCGTGGGGCAACTGTCCGCCGGCGGAACCGGTCGTGACCATCACGGTCGGCGCGACGCAAGCGACGATCACCGAAGGTGGCAGCGTCGGCTTCGCGACGATCGTCGCGGTCGAAGGTGTCGGAGCCGATCCGGTGGTGGTGGGGCTGAGCCTCGTCGCGTCGTCGGCGTCGGTCGTGGCGACGACCGACATTCCGACCGAGGGGTTCACCTTCTCCGCCGACGGCACGGCGGTCTTCAACACGCTGCTTTCGAGTTCCACCCTCGGGGCCTCGTCGATCGAGATCACCGCCACGCCCGATGCGGGCTCGCCCGTCTCGGTCACGCTTCCGGTGCAGGTGGTGCCAGTCTCCGGCGTGCCGGTGCTTGCGCCGCTCTCGGCCGCGCCGGCGGCGGTCAACCCCGGCACCACCGGCTCGGTGGTGTTCACGCTCGGCTTGACCGGAACCACCGCGCCGCCCGCGTCGTTCCGCTTGGTGGAGGTCTCCGAGTCCGGCGAGGCGATCGGGGACGTGGCCACGCTGCTCGACGACGGCACCTCGCCGGACGTGGTCGCGGGCGATGGCGTCTACTCGGCGGTGCTGGCGATCACGCCTGGCAAGGGCGAGGAACGTCGCCGCTACAAGGCGTGCGAGGCGGGGCTCGCGTGCGGCAGTGGTCTCGAGAGCCCGGTCCTTTCGGTCGAGTTCACCTCGTTCCCGGTGGGCACCACCGCGGGCGATCCCGACGCGGTGGTCACCCTCGCCGACGGAAGCCAGATCTACGACAACCAGGTGCTGATGATCTTCGTCGATGGAACGAGCGAGGCTCGCATCGCGGAGGTCGTCGACTCGGTCGGCGGCACCGTGATCGGCAGCATCCCGGCATCGAACGCCTATCAGGTGGGCATTCCCGGTGACGGCACCGGCGATGGCGTCTTCAACGTCATCGCGCAGATGAAGACGGTCGTCGACATCGACATCGTCGAGCCGGTGTTCCCGTCTCTCGCCGCCGAACTGGTGCCCGACGATCCGCTCTGGGCATCGCAGCTCGGCGTGGCGGCGATCCGCGCGACCGAGGCGTGGACGGTCGCCACCGGCTCGGTCGCGATCGCGATCGTCGACAGCGGGGTCGATGCGACCCATCCCGATCTCGCCGACAAGGTCGTGGTGCTCCCGGGCTCCGACGTCCTCGACGGCGACGACGATCCAAGCGACGTCTCCGGCCACGGCACCCGGATGGCCGGAGCTGCTGCGGCGATCGGCAACAACGGCATCGGACTCTCCGGCCTCGCTTGGCAAAGCCCGGTGATCGCGGTGCGGGCGTTCGGCGCCGGCGGCAGCGACGTGACGCTCGCCTCGGGCATCGTCTTCGCGGCCTCCAACGGCGCCCGGGTGATCTGCGTGTCGGGCACGCTTCGTGAGGCCAGTGCGATCCTCACCGAGGCGGTGGCCTTCGCGCAGGATCGCGGCTGCCTCATCGTCGCGGCGGCGGGCAATCGCGGTGCCGGCGGCGAGTCGGTCGAGACCTATCCCTGCGCGCTTCCGGGCGTCTTGTGCGTCGGGGCGATCGCCAATGACGGTCTGGCCCTCGACGGGACGAATGTCGGAAGCTGGGTGAGCCTTGCGGCCCCCGGTGAAGCGGTGCCGGTCCTCGAGAATGGCGGCGGCTACGGGACTGCGACAGGCACGAGCCCGGCGACCGCGATCGTCGCGGGCGTAGCGGCGCTGGTGTGGTCGACCGATCCCACGCTCGAGGCTGCGGAGGTCCGATCCCGACTCGTCGCGGGCGCCAGCCCGATCAAAGGCCAGCCGGGCCTTGGTTCGGGGCGTGTCGATGCGTTCGAGTCGACCTTCGACGGCAGCTTCGAGCTTGGCGGCCTCGAGTCTTGGCAGCGGCAGGGGACCGTGTCGGTGGTCACGAGCCTTGGTCCGCTTCTTCCGACCGACGGCACGCACATGGCGTACCTGAGCACGGGGCCCGCCGCGTCGCAGACGGCGGCGACGCTTCGCCGCGAGTTCGTGGTGCAGCCGGGCGTCGTCGAGTTCGGCATCAGTTTCGACTACGACTTCATCTCGGAGGAGTGGCCCGAGTACGTCGGATCCCAGTTCGACGACCAGTTGCGGATCGTGCTCGTCGAGCCCGACGGCACCGAGGTGCTGCTTGCCGTCGAGACGATCAACGACTCGCTCTACTTCCCGATCGAGGGGATCAACTTCCCCGGCGGCGACCAGACGGTCGGCCACACCGGCTGGAAGACCGCGACCGCGGTGGTGCCGATCACGAAGGGGCCCGGCAGCTACTCGGTCCGCATCGAGGACGCGGGCGACAACCGCTTCGACTCGGTGGTGCTGCTTGATCGCATTCGCCTCGTCGGCGATCCGAACGCGGTCTTCTGCGGCGCGGCCTCGGCGGGCCCCTGCTGCGTCGCTCGCAAGGAGCCCTTCTGCGTGGATCCCGCGTGCTGCAACGCGGTCTGCACCTACGACCCGACCTGCTGCCAAGTGGCGTGGGATGCCCGATGCGTCGAGGTCGCGGTGGCGGTCTGCGACGGCCTCTGCGGCCCGCCGCCTGCGGAGATCTGCGCCAACGGCTTCGACGACGACTACGACGGCCTGACCGACTGCGAGGACCCCGACTGCGTCGGTGCCCCCAACTGCGGCAACGGACCGGGCGAGATCTGCGGCAACGGCGACGACGACGATGGCGATGGGCTCGTCGACTGCGACGACCCGGACTGCGCCGACTTCCCGCAGTGCGACGAGTCGTTCTGCGGCGATCCGGCGGCGGCAAGCTGCTGCTTCGCGCATCCGCTGCCGTTCTGCTCCGACGAGTCGTGCTGCCAAACGGTGTGCGCGGTGGATCCCTTCTGCTGCACGACCGCGTGGGACGACCTCTGCGCCGACGAAGCGGCGGAACTGTGCGGCACGCTCTGCAAGCCGACGATCGACGAGATCTGCGACAACGGGATCGACGACGACGGTGACGGTCTTGTCGACTGCCTCGACCCGGAGTGCGCCGCGTTCCCGGGCTGCGGCCCGGCGGGCATCGCCAACGACGAGTGCGTCGACGCGATCCCGCTCGTCGAGGGTGACAACGATTTCGACACGATCGGCGCGACGACGGGAACCGAGGTGCTTCCCGAGGGCTGCGCGAAGTACGGAAGCGACATCATCCACCGCGACGTCTGGTTCACCTTCACCGCCACCTGCTCGGGCGAGGTGACGATGTCCTTCTGCGCTCAGAACGGCGGCACCGCGGACTTCGACACCCGCCTCGCGGTCTGGTCCGGCACGTGCGGGGCGCTCGAGATCGTGGCCTGCGACGACGACTCCTGCCAGCAGTACCGAAGTCGGGTCTTCTTCGACGCGGTCTGCGGCGAGACCTACCTCGTGCAGGTCGGTTCGTTCGCGGCCAACCAGGTTGGTACCGCCAGGCTGACGGTCGAGTGTGCCGGCACGCCCTGCGGGAAGTGACGCTCGCGGGCACCCGGGCCCCCGAAACTCCCGGTCGCCGCGGAGTCCCCTCCGGAAGAACCCGAGCGGGCAGGGCCGGGCCCCCCACGGACCCGACGGCTTGATTGATCCGTGGCGGGGCGGTCTGGGATCTCGCAAGGACCGGGAATCTCTCAATCGTCCCCGAACGGCGGTTCCGCGGTTCGACCTGTTTCTTTCTGGACCTCGTCGCCGCGAGACGCATACTCCGAGGGTCGAGGAGGACTTGTTTGGAAATCGGCGGATTCCCCACCGTCGGCGTCCAGGTCCCTTGCGTGAACACGATCGAATCCCCGAAGAGGCCACGCCACCTGCTCGGGGGAGCACCGGAGCCCGGCATGCAGCGATTCCCCAATCCGCTTCGTGATCGTCGATCCTCCGCCCGCGGTCTGTCCGCGGCCTGGACCGTCGCCGCGACCGCCCTGGTCACGGCGCCGAGCCTCGCGTCCGGCTTCTGTCCGGCGGACGTCACCGGCGACGGTCAGGTCGATGGAGCCGACCTCTCGGTCCTGCTCGGCGGGTGGGGACAACCCGGCGTGAGCGACATCAGCGGCGACGGCAACACCGATGGCACCGACCTCGGCCTTCTGCTCGGCTCGTGGGGGCCGTGCCCGGATGCGCCGGTCGAGATCTCGGTGATGGCGGGCGCCGAGGCGCTCTCCTTCACCGAGGGCAGCAGCGTCGGTATTGCCTACACGATCGAGGTGAGCGGAATCGGCGACGCGGCCGTGGTGCTCGAGGTCTCGCAGCTCTCGCTGCCTTCGGGCCTCTCGATCGTGAACGACGTTCCCGAGGGCGGCTTCATCGCGCTTTCGGATGGCGTGTTCGTGTTCAACACGCTCGTGAGCGCCGCCTCACCCGGCGCGTTCTCGCTCGAGACGTCGGTGCAGCCCTCGGAAGGCGACCCGGCGTCGGTCTCGCTGCCCGTCGCGGTCCTGCCGCTCGCGGGCATCCCCGAACTCTCGCCGCTTGCGGTCGAGCCGGCGGCGGTGAACCCTGAAGTGGCGACGACGGTCGTCTTCTCGGTGGCCCTCTCCGGCACCAGCGTGCCGCCTGCGGAGTTCACGCTGGCGCGGACGCAGCCCGACGGCACGCCGATCGCGTTCCCGACCACGTTGCGCGACGACGGTGTCGCGCCCGACCTCGCCGCGGGCGACGGCGTCTACTCCGGACAGGTCACGGTGAACGCCGATCCCGCCGAGGACTCGCGGTTCTACAAGGCCTTCGAGAGCGTCCCGCTCGCGGGCGGCGTGCTCGAGACGCCGATCTACGAGTTGAACGTGACGTCCTATCCGGTGGGGCCGGCGGCGTCCGATCCGGGATCGGTGGTGGAAGGTCCCGGTGGCGCGCCGGTCTACTCGAACGAAGTGATCATCTTCTTCGCGCCGGGCACGAGCGATGCCCGCATCGCGGAGATCGTCGACCTGTTCGATGGCACCATCGTCGGCAGCGTTCCCGCGACGGGCGCGTATCAGGTGTCGTTCCCGGGCGACGGGACGTTCGCGGGCGTGCAGGCGGTGATCGCGCAGATGAAGACCGTGGTCGACGTCGACATCGTCGAGCCGCTCTTCCCGATCACCACGACCGAACTCGTGCCGAACGATCCGCTGTGGCCGACGCAGCTCGGCGTCGCGACGATCCGCGCGACCGAGGCCTGGACGGTCGCCAACGGCGAGGTGGTCATCGCGATCGTCGACACCGGCGTCGATGCAACGCATCCGGACTTCCAACTCGCCACCGGCGGGAGCAAGGTGATCGTCCTGCCGGGCTCGGACGTGCTCGACGGCGACGACGATCCCGGCGATCCGGACGGGCACGGCACGCGCATGGCGGGCATCGCCGCGGCGATCGGCAACAACGGTCTCGGCATCGCGGGCGTCGCGTGGCGAAGCCCGGTCCTCGCGGTGCGAGCGTTCGGCGAAGGTTCGAGCGATCTGACGCTCGCGCAGGGCATCGTCTTCGCTGCCGCGAACGGCGCTCGGGTCATCAACGTGTCGGGCGGTCTCGAGACGCCGACGGTCGTCGTCGAGGACGCGATCGCGTATGCCCGCGAACGCGGCTGCCTGATCGTCGCGAGCGCCGGCAGCCAGGTCGATGGCGCGAACGTCACCACCTATCCGTGCGCCTTCGACGGCGTGCTGTGCGTAGGTGCCGTCGACAACGCGGGGGCGCCGCTGGCTGGGGCGAACGTCAGCCTGTCCATCGATCTCGTCGCGCCGGGCGAGGCGGTGCCGACCACGCTCGCGGGCGGGGGATACGGAACGGCTTCCGGCACGAGCGCCGCCGCCGCGATGGTCGCGGGCTCCGCGGCGGTCGTCTGGTCGGTCGATCCGACGGCGCCGCCAAGCGTGATCGAGGAGCGACTCGTCGCAGGCGCTGCGCCGTTGCCCCCCAGCGTGCTGGACCCTGCGGACGGACGCCTGGATCTCCTCGAGTCGACCTTCGACGGCAGCTTCGAACTGCCGACCCTCGCGCTCTGGTCGACCGAAGGCACGGTCTCGGTGCTGGAGAGCCTTGGCCGGCTGATTCCGACCGATCGCATGCGGATGGCCTACGTCAGCACCGGCCCGTCCGGAGCCGGCGTCGCCGCGAGCCTGCGGAAGGACTTCGTCGTGCAGCCGGGGGTGACGATGTTCGCGATCACCTTCGATTACGACTTCATCACCGAGGAGTGGCCCGAGTACGTCGGCTCGCAGTTCAACGACAGCCTTCGGATCGTGCTGGTCGAGCCCGATGGAGCCGAGATCCTGCTGGCGATCGAGACGATCAACGACTCGGTCTTCTTCCCGATCGAGGGGATCGACTTCCCCGGCGGCGACGACACCGTCGGCCACACGGGTTGGAAGACCGTCACCGCGGTCGTGCCGATCACCAAGGGGCCGGGTTCCTACACGGTCCGCATCGAGGATGCGGGGGATGTCGAGTACGACTCGGTGGCGCTCGTTGATCGCATCCGGCTCGTCGGCGATCCGCAGGCGCTCTATTGCGGAGCTCCGGAGGCCGGCGACTGCTGCGAGGCGAATCCGACGCCCTTCTGCGCCGACGGCGCCTGCTGCAACACGGTCTGCCTGATCGACCCGACGTGTTGCCAGACCGAATGGGACCAGGCGTGCGCGCTGCTTGCGACGCAGGTGTGCGAGGGGTGCGCCCCGGTGGTCGAGATCTGCGACAACGGCGTCGACGACGACGGCGACGGGTTGGTCGACTGCGACGATCCGGACTGTGCTCAGTTCCCGAACTGCACGAAGTCAGGCTTCTGCGGCGATCCTCAATCCAACAGCTGCTGCATCGTGCACTCCAATCCCTACTGCGACGACGCCGAGTGCTGCGAGGCGGTCTGCGCCGTGGATCCGTTCTGCTGCAACTCGTCCTGGGACAGCATCTGCGTCAATCGAGCCTTCGAGATGTGCAGCGTCTGCGCGCCTCCGGCGGAGATCTGCGACAACGGCGTCGACGACGACGGCGATTCGCTCATCGACTGCGACGATCCGGACTGCAAGGCGGATCCCGCCTGCCCGGTCTGCTCGGGCGGCCTGACCGACTGCAACGGCGAGTGCGTCGATCTGTCGACCGACCCTGTCAACTGTGGCGACTGCGGCGTGGTGTGCGACGACGGGGACCCATGCACGGCGGACACGTGTGTGAACGGCCAGTGCGTGCATACGCCGATCGTGTGCGACGACGGCGATCCGTGCACGGTGGACACGTGCGTGGACGGCCAGTGCGTGCATACGCCGATCGTGTGCGACGACGGTGATCCGTGCACCGTGGATACGTGCGTGGACGG
>CAZTMB010000059.1:0-17222 GCA_964614695.1 uncultured Isosphaeraceae bacterium
CAGTACGGCGGCGGCGGCGAATCAGGCTCGAGCGGCGAGAGCGGACCGCGCTTCTCCTGCGAGGGCGATCTCAATCGCGACTTCACCGTCGATGAAGCGGACCTCGTGCTGCTCGCGGCGGCGCTGGGCGAATCCGGCGAAGGGCTCGCGGCGGACCTCGATCGCAACGGCCTCGTCGACGAGACGGACCTCGCGATGCTCGAGGCGCTCTTCGGCGCGTGCCCCGAGAAGCGCATCGTCGCCTACTTCGCCGAGTGGGGCATCTACGGAAGGCAGTACTTCCCCGCGTCGATGCCGCTCCACAAGGTCACGCACATCAACTACGCGTTCGCGAACATCGGTGCCGACGGGCGCATCGCGCTCGGCGACTCCTACGCGGCGATCGACAAGGCCTATCCCGGCGACAACTGGGAGCAGCCCGTCCGCGGCAACTACAACCAGTTCAACAACGTCCTCAAGGCGCAGTTCCCGCATCTCAAGACGCTCATCTCGGTCGGCGGCTGGACCTGGAGCGCCCGATTCAGCGACGTCGCGCTCACCGCGCAGAGCCGATCGGTCTTCGCCGAGAGCTGCGTCGACTTCATCCGGCAGTACGGCTTCGACGGCGTCGACCTCGACTGGGAGTATCCGGTCTCGGGCGGCCTTGCGAGCAACGTCTACCGCCCGCAGGACGGCACGAACTACACGCTGCTCGTCGCGGAGATCCGGGCGCAGCTCGATGCCGCGGGCGCCGAGGACGGCACGCACTACCTGCTGACGATCGCCTCGGCGGCGGGCTTCGACAAGATCGAGAACTTCGACCTCGCGGGCATGCATCCCCATCTCGACTTCATCAACGTGATGAGCTACGACTTCTTCGGAGCGTGGGATCTCTCGAGCACCGGGCATCAGGCGGGCCTCCGTTCGAGTCCCGGCATGACCGCGGTGAATCCCGAGCTGCGGGCGAAGTACAACCTCGAGAGCGCGATCGAGCAGCATCTCGCCGCGGGCGTGCCCGCCTCGAAGATCGTGCCCGGCGTCGCCTTCTACGGCCGCAGCTGGGGCGGCGTGCCCGCGACGAACGACGGACTCTTCCAGCCCGCGACGAGCGTGCCGCCGGGGCAGTGGGACGATTGGTCGAGCGGCGCGACGGGCGTCTACGACTGGACGAACCTCGAGGACAAGATCGCCTCGGGCTCGTACACCCGGCACTGGGATTCCCAGGCGAAGGCGCCGTGGCTCTACGGCAGCGCGTTCAACGGTCACTTCATCAGCTACGACGATCCGGCGAGCGTGATGCTCAAGGGCTCGTTCGTGAGGGAGCGCGGCCTCGGCGGGCTCATGTTCTGGGAGGCCTCGGGCGATCGTCGCGAGACGCTCTTCGACGCGGTCGTCGAATCGCTCGACGGCGTGCCCGGCGGAACCGCGCCATGAACTGAACCGGTTCTCACCCCCCCCGTGGGCGCTGCGGACCCGTCCTCAACCGCGCGCCCACACACGACCCGAGGCGGACGCAGGGTGGCGTCCGCCTCGGTTGTGTTGTTGAGGTGTGGGGCCGGCGGTCCGGATGGCGGCGATCGTTCGGAGATTCCGCCGCTGGACAAGACTCGCGGTCGGGTGGCCGTAGCGTGCCCGGTGTCGTCATCCGGATCGGCGGCCGAACGCGGTTCGCCGACCGAGAACCGACGGCGTCGGCGTCTCGATCGGTCGATCGAGAGCGGGATGGCGTCATCGCGCTTGATCGATATCGCTTTGAAAGAATACTGTCCGATGTGGGACGTCGAGTTCACCGAGGAGTTCGGGACGTGGTGGGAGTCGCTGGACGAGGCGACGCAGGAAGCCGTGGCGCACGACGTCGAGGTGCTCGGTCAGATCGGGCCTGGGCTTGGGCGCCCGATCGTGGGAACGCTCTCGGGATCGCGCTTCCCGAACATGAAGGAACTGCGGACGCGCAGTGCCCGGCAGGCGATTCGCATCGCCTTCGCCTTCGACCCGCGGCGACGAGCGATCCTGCTGATCGGCGGCGACAAGTCCGGAGATCGCAGGTTCTACGAGCGGATCGTGCCGCTTGCCGATCGGCTGTGTCAGGAGCATCTCGACGAGCTCGCCCGAGAGGATGACACGCATGGCTAGGACACCACGCCGGAAGTGGAGCACGCTGAAGGCCGGAATGAGCCCCGAGGCGAAGGCACGGGTGGATGCGCGCGTCCGCAAGACGCTTGCCTCGATGCCGCTTGCCGAGATCCGCAAGGCGATCGGGCTGACGCAGGTCGAGTTGGCGGAGTCGCTCGAACTTGGGCAGGGGAGCGTCTCGAAGATCGAGCATCAGGCGGACATGTACATCAGCACGCTTCGCCGCTACGTGCACGCCCTTGGCGGAGAGCTGCATCTCACCGCCGAGTTTCCCGACGGTCGACGCATGGAGATCGAGGGGATTTCGGGGCTGGCGGCGGGCTGAGAACGCTGAGCTCGATCGCCGGAAGCGGTAGGCGCGGTCCGCGCAGAGTCCGCCACTCCACCGTGAGCGAAGCGAAGCGGGGGAGTCGAGGTTCGAGCGGAAGCGAGAACCTCGGTGGGGGAGCTCGAGACCAAGGGGCCCGTCGTGAGTCGGCCGCTCCAGTTGAGAGAGCCTTCCGAGGTCCGGGGGCTCTGTCATCAGGTCTTGGCGCGTCGCGACGTTTCAGTTGGTTTCAGGCACCCCCACCCGGATCGCGAACAAGTTCGCGATCCGACCTCCCCCGCGGTCGCTGCGCGACTGCGGGGGAGGGATTTCCCTCGCGAGAGCGACGCTCTCCGTATTCGAACGCGGCGCTACGGGTGCCGTCCTTGGTCGAGGTTCGCGACCCCTACTTCGCCTTCGTCAGGTGGTGCACCGCGTAGCGGGAGACGCCGGCGAAGACGATCAGCAGCGCTCCAAGGCCGGCCGCCTTCAGCAGCGAGTCGTCGATGATCGACTTCGCGCCCTCGAGGGTCTCGATCTCCTCGGTGAGCGACGCGACGCTCGTGCCGAGACCTTCGATCTTGGCGTCGAGCAGGGCGAGCTTCGCGTCGAGCCGCTCTCCGGCCTGGGCGAGTGTGGCGAGTCCGGAGATGTTCCCCTCGAGCGACGAGTTCATCGTGCCGAGTGCGGCTTCGAGCGAGGCGATCCGGTTCGGAAGCGCGGCCAGCGCGGCGCTTGTCCCGGCGAGCCCCTGCGCCATCGTCGTGAGCGAGCCCCCGAGATCCGACATCCTTCCGTCGAGCGCGCCGATCTGGCCTTGAAGGCCTTGGATCGTCGCCGCTCCCCTCTCGACCGTGCTGCCGAGGTTGTCCATCGACTCGTCGAGACGCGCGACGTTCTCGTGGACGAGCTTGAGCCGCTCCGCGATGCTCGCCGCAAGTTCCTTCATCGCGGCGAATCCGTCGCTCGAGAGGATCTCCATCAGGAACGCCGACGCCCGCCAACTGAGGGTCTCGGGCATGCGGCTCATGAGCCAGATCGCGCGGTCGCCGAGCAGGCGGACCTGTTCGAGCTGCTGGGCGGCCTCGGTGACGGGGCTGAAGAGGCTCGGTGCCACCTGATCGGTGCGTTCCTCGAACTCCGCGATCTGTCGCGTGAGATCCTCCAGCCGCACCGAGCCGATCATCATGCGCCCCGGATACCGCTGCTTGAACTCGTCGATCCGGCGATCGAGGTCGCCGATCTGCTCGCGGGTCATCCACTGGGAGGCCAGCGTCTCGATGCGACGCTGCACCAGGCCGTAGGTCGCGTCGCAGTCCTCGTCGAAGAGATCCGGGTGCGTCAAGATGCGGTTCTCGCAGCCCCACAGGCCGAGCTTCGCGAAGATGTACATGTTGACGAGCCCGTTCGCCGGATCCGGCGAGAGGGCGATCGCCCGGAAGTTGGCGACAGCGTTGTTGCGGATCGTCTCGGCGGTGTACGAGATCAGGTCCGACGCGCCGTCGATGCGAAGCTGCGCCACGCGGTCGGTGAAGGCGGACGAGGCGATGTCGGCGATCACGAGCAGCTGCGCGGAAAGCTCGACCGCGTCGCGGAACTCCGCCTGATCCCCTGGGTCCACCGGCGGCGGGCTCATGCAGCCCGAGGCGAGGATGGCGCCGCCGGCAACCGTGGCGAGCAGGCGGCGGACGATGCGATCACGGAACCCAGCAGAGCGCGGCATCGCGGCAAGGTACTTCAGACCCGCAGCGCGTGGGTCGCGAAGGCGTTCCGGCGGCGCGTCACTTCGTGCCTGCGAGGCTCACCGAGCCCTCGAGATCCTTCGCCTTCTCTGCCTGGTACGCGACCGTCGCGGTCGCGCCTTCGGACGCCTTCACGATGAATCGGAACCATCGCGTCCCGTGTCCGGGAATGCCGCTCTCGACGAGCAGCGTCTCAGGTTGGTTCGCCACCGGATCGAAGGTGGTCGAGAGGCCGCTGCGCATCGGGCCGGCGGCGACCACCTCGACGCCCGAGACGCTCAGCCGGTCGGGAACGCCGATCGACTTGTCCGCGGCGCGGGCGGTGCGGCTCGGGATGAGCCGATCGTTGCCGACCGCGACATCGATCTGCCAGAGATCGCCGCCGAGCGGCGTCGCCTCGATCTTCTCGAAGCGAAGCAGCGGCATCTCGCCGGCGTGGAAGGCGGTGAACGCGAAGTTGCGGTGGCACTCCTCCTCGAGCATGAACGGTGGCGGGATGCGGCTCGAGAACTTCGTGCCGCCGCCGACGAGCACGGTCCCGTACTCGGGGTGCTCGACCTCCTGCCAGTCGCTCCAGGTCTGACCGAAGAGGACGCGGTCCTGCCAGCGCTGCCGCGCGTCGGCGTCGGGATCCTGTCCGTTCTGCAGGATCCGCTTGTCCGTCCACAGCTCGTTCGTGAAGGAGACGATGCCAAGGCCCTCCGCGATCCAGTTCACGAAGCCGCCGTGCACCGTGTAGAGGTCCGAGTGGATGATCATCGGACGGTAGAAGGGCAGCATCTCGGCGCCGGCCCTCGCGATGGCGTCGTAGACCGCGACGTCCTGCCGCGGATAGTCGCTCTCGCGCCACGAAGCTCCGGGGCCGCGAAGGATCATTCCGCCGGTGTTGTGGTACGCCTGCCCGGCGGCGATGTTGGGCTTCGAGAGGATGAACTCCGCGACCGCGCGGGTCTCGGGCCAGCAGAGCGGGAACGGACCCGCGCCTCGCTGCACGTGATCGGGATGCCAGCCGCTCGGCCAGTTGCGGTTCATGTCGTAGCCGCCCTTGCCGTCCTCGTTGATGCGTCCGTCGCCGTCGTTGTCGATCCCTTCCTGTCCGGCCATCGACCAGTCGCCGTACTCGCGGGTGCCGTCGGCCTTGGGCTCGGTCGGCACCCGCTCGAAGCGACGCGGATCGCGCGGGTCGCGGCGATGCGTGCCGAAGGGATCCTTCCGCCACATCATCTCGATGTACCCGTCGCCGTCGAGATCGTCCGGCCCGTCCTCGTCGAAGAGCCCGTCGCCGTCGTCGTCGATCGGCGCGACGCCGGTGCGGCTCGAGCTCGACGTGTGCGGCTCCTCGAACCACGAGACGCGGCCGTCGGGATTCACGAGCGGCACGAAGTACCACGCGGTGCGATCGACGAGCTCTCGGATCGCCGGCACCTCGTCGTAGGCCTCGAGCAGGTACCAGATCGAGTAGAGCACCGTCTCGGTCGCCTGGATCTCGTTCGCATGGATCGATGCGTCGATGTAGATCGCGGGCTTCTCGGTGTCGGTGCCGGTCTCGGGGTTGTTGATCGTGAAGACCCAGATCGGCCGGCCCTCGACGCTCGTGCCGATCGTCTCGACGCTCGCGAGATCCGGATGCGCCTTCGCGAGCCGCTCCAGGATCGCGCCGATCTCCTCGGTCGGGTAGTAGCGGTTCCACGCGAGGTCGACCTTGGCGTCGATCTGCTGCTGCGCGAACGAGGGCGACAAGCAGGCCAGCGTCGCCGCCGCGGCCAGAGAGAGGCTTCGCAGGTTCATCGTCCGGTCTCCTTCTCGCTCGAATCGACGACTGCGCCGTTGCGGAGAACGACGGTCGTCTCGGGAAGCAGCGGCCCGACCGCCGCGATCTCGATCGTCTCGTCGGGGCTCGCGGAGACGATCCACGACAGGTCGCGACGCTCGCCGGGTCCGATCGACGGGATCGTCGACTGCTTCGCGCCGCTGCGGATCTCGTCCTTGTCGGAGGAGATCCGCACCACGATCGGCGGCGTCATGTCGCGAACGCCCATCGTGGTCGCGGTCGGCATGCGGCCGTCGTTGACGATCGCGAGATCGATCGCGTAGAGCCCCGGCGCGAGCGTGCGCACCTGCGGTTCGAGGACGCGAGGCCTGGGGCGGCGGGCGATCACCTCCGCGAGGAACTTTGCCTGTCCCTCGGCGAGGCCGGGCACCGCATCGATCGGCGGGATCGTCATGAAGCCAGGCACGAAGCCGCCGACCTCGACCGTGCCGAGCGTCGGGTGTTCGATCTCGGTCCACGCGACGAAGCCGGCGCCGTCTCGAACCTTGTCGGAGTAGGCAAGCCACGCGGCCTGCTCGGCGTCGCCGACGGCCGAACCCGCAGGCGATGCGGAAGTCCGCGCAGCACGCGTGCCACCCATGCCCCTGAAGCCGGCGCCTCCGCGTCCACCGCGTGCGCCGCGACGGGGCGGTTCGGCGGCCGCGGGCGCTTCGGCCGCGGCGTCGCCCGTCGCAGTCGCTTCCGCTGTCGGCGCGGCGTCGCCGTCGCCGCCTTCGGGCTTCGACGCCTCGGGAACCTCCGGCCGCCACCAGCCGCTGCTTGCGAAGGTGAGGATGCCTCGCTGGTGGTAGAGCCAGGCGGCGAGCGAGCCGGCGTCGTCGCTCGCCGCGGCGCGATCCTGCCCGGTCGCTTCCTTGTAGGCCTTCGCGAACTCGGTGAGCAGCGGGAGGTCGGCTTCGTCGATCTGCGCGGGAATCCGGCCGCCGGCCTCCTTCGGCCGCGCGTCGGGCAGGTTCACGAGGTTGTCGTGGCGTCCGATGACCAGCGCCGCATAGATGCGCGGACGCTCGATCACGAACTTCGCGAGTTCGAGCGACTCCGCCTCCGAGAGCGGCCACGGTCCGCTCTCGGCGCCGAACTCCACCCAGCGATGCGGGAAGTTGCGGTCGGGATCGACGCCGCCGACGGCGTCTTCGGCGACGAGCCCGTCGCCGTCGGCATCGAGCCCTTCGACGTGCAGGCTGTAGACGGCGAGTTCGCCCTTGAGCGGGTCGGGCTTCTTGAGAAGCCGCGGGTCCGCGGGGTCGGCGATCCACTGCGCCGGATCGCTCGCGGGCGGATTCGCGCGGCGCAGAAGCGTGATGACGCCGTTGCCGTCGAGGTCGCGCGGTCCGTCCTCGTCGATCGCCGCATCGCGATCCTCGCGGACCGGGCGGGTGTTGCGGGCGCTGTGTGCACTCGGCTGGGTCAGGAAGTTGGCGGCGGCGTCGGGGTTCGCCCGCGGCACGAGATGGATCGTCACCTCGTCGAGCCACGCGCCGTGCTCGGCGAGGATCCGCTCGGCGAGCGCCGTCGCGATCTCGGTCGAGCCGAGTTGCCCGCCGTCCATGCCCGCGACGATGAGGATCGCCGGGCGATCCTCGGCCGTCTCCAGATCGCCCGAGAGGGTCAGGGCGTGGATCGTGCGGCCTTCGCGGGTCTTCGCGAGGGTCTCGATCGAGACGCGGTCCGCATTCGACGCGGCGAGCAAACGCAGGCGTGCGGCGAGCGACGCGTCGTCGGGGTAGCCGTCGAGGATCGACCGCGGATTGGCAGGCGGCGTGGCGGCGGGCGAGTCGGAAGGCGTCGGCGCCTCGCTCTGCGCTGCGAGCGGGGCCGAGGCGGCGAGGGCGAGTGTCGCGGCAAGGTGAAGGCGAAGGCGAAGGCGCCCGAGGATCGGGTGGTGCATGGCGAGGTTGTAGCGGAACGGTTCTCCGCGGTGGCAGCCGAATCGCCGAGCGAAGGCAATCGATCGCACGGAGGCGTCGCGGCGGCCGAGTGCCTCGGGCGAGGCGCTCGAACGAGGCTCTCAGGCCACCCGCTCGCCTTCGACCGCGGTCAGAGCCCTGAACAGCTCCGAGAGCCGCCGCGTCATCGGACCGACCTCTCCCGATCCGATCGTGCGCCCGTCGACCTTGGTGACCGCCGCCAGTTCGCCCATCGTGCCGGTGCAGAACATCTCGTCGGCCCGGTACACCTCCGTCTGCGTGAGGTCGCGCTCGGCATGGGGAATGCCCTCGCGGCGGCAGATCTCGAGGACGACGCTCCGCGTGATGCCTTCCGGGCAGGCGACGTCGCGGCTCGTCTCGACCTTGCCGTCGGTCACGATGAACACGTGCGTGGCGTTCGTCTCGGCGACGAAGCCCTGCCGGTCGAGCATGAGCGCGTCATCGGCGCCGGCGTTGTTCGCCTCGATCTTCGCGAGGATCGACTGGATGAGATTGCAGTGGTGGATCTTGGGGTCGAGGCAGTCCGGCGGGAATCGCCGCACGCTGCTCGTGACGAGCGAGAGCCCGCTGCGCCCGTAGACCGGCGCCTTGAACTCCGCGAGCACGATCAGCGTCGGACCGGACTGGTTGAGCCGCGGATCCATGCCGGAGGTGATCTTGATGCCGCGGGTGAGGGTGAGGCGAATGTGCACGCCGTCGCGCATCGAGTTCGCCTCGAGCGTGCGGCGGATCTCCGCGATCATCGCCTCGTCGCTCGGGATCTCCGCGAACGCGAGGGCCTTCGCCGAGGAGCGGAGCCGCGCGAGATGCTCCTTCAGCCTGAAGATCCGCCCCTCGTACAGCCGCAGCCCCTCCCACACCGCGTCGCCGCCCTGCACGGCGCTGTCGAAGGGCGAGATGCCGGCCTCGTTGCGATGGACGAGGCGGCCGTTGATGTTGACGAGAAGGTCCGCGTTGCGGGGGTCGTATCGCTGGAGCATGGTGGGACAGTCTGACGACTTGGCGGCGCTTGACGAGTCCGGCCCGTGCGAAGGCCTCGCGTTCAGCGTGCCCGGATCGCGTCGTAGATCGCCCGGCACTCCGAGAGCACGCCCCGCAGCGAGGCGGGGACGGTCGGTGGCTCGCCCGCCTCGGGCGGCTCGAAACCGGTCGATCGCTCGACCGAGCCGTACCAGTGCTTCGCCCAGACGCCATCGGTGTCTCGAGGTCCGGCCGGCCAGGCGAGCATCGCCTCGTCGAAAGGAATGCCGAGCGATCCGCACAGGCGCGAGAGCGTGGCGCGGGGATCGAGACGGATCTCCGCGGCATCGACGATCGGCGGGTTCAGGCCGCCCGCTCGGAGCCGTTGAAGCAGCCGAAGCTGTTGCGGGAGACCCAGATCCTCGGGAGTCGGATTCGCGACGACCTTCGCGAACGAGACGATGACGCGGGCCGGATCGCGCACGAGAAACGCGTGCGTCAATCCCTCGATCCATCCTGGCACAAGATCCTCCATGCCCGGCAGGAGGTGGTGGCTCATGTGCTTCTGGTACCAGACGCGCTTCGCGCCCGGGATAGGGCCGATCAGGGCTCGCGCCACCGCCGTCGCATCCGACTCGTGCGCCGCGAGGATCTCGTCTCGGCCTGGATGCTCGATGCCGGTCGACTTCAGGTAGTGCGCGTAGAGCGGCTCGTCGCTGACCGCGGTGTCGGCGCGGTTCCCGAAGGAACGCATCAAGGCGGTCGAGAGGTTGCGCGGCCCCGACCACATGGCGATGCGGATCGGCGCGTTCAGGTTCGAGGGGACCACGCCGCGCATCCTCGCAGGCAAGGGAACGCTCGGCGAGTCGGTCGGGACTCGATGCGATCGAAGGGCCTTGGCGAACGCCGGGAGCCTTCGGCTCCGAACTCAGAACGCCGAACCGACCTTGGTGTCCCGATGCACGATCGGGCCGTCGTCCGGCAGCCGCCGCGAGCGTCCGGCGGTGCGAGCGATCAACACGCCCGCGACGATGCTCCCCGAGAGGGTGAAGGAGCCTGCGACCATCGCAAGCGCAGGCTCGCGGACGCGCCGGATCATCTCGGTGAACTTCGGGGTCCAAGCCCGTTCGTCGGTCTCGGTGGCCCGGCGAACCTCGGTGAAGGTCGCCGTGAGGCTTAACACGAGCACGATCAGCGCGAGCAGCAGCCCGGACTTCAGACGTTGGCCGACCCAGCCGGCGACGAGTCCAGTGACGAGGCCTGGGACGATGATGAGAAACGGACCGAGCACCGCGAACCACCCGGCCAGTCGCCACTCGCCGGGTTCGAGCAACGCCTCGGCGCCCAGGATCTGCCGCATCGCGAAGAGCAGCAGCAGGCTCGTCACGACGAGCGTCAGATAGCCCACAAGCAGGGTGATGAACAGTCTCATGACAGGCGGGGTGGCGAACCCGATTCGAACTGGCGTCCCATCGAGGGACCTGTCCGTCCGCGGACGAATTCCTTCTGTCGGCAGATCGGACCCCGGATTGATGAACAAACCCCGCCCTTTTCTCGCTCGGCAGAAGAAGATGCGTTGTTGTCACCCGTTCGTGGGTACGGCGGATCGCGGAAAGGATCTCGGCTGATGGCAGGTCCGGAAACTTCCGGCAGCGGCGGAGAGGGCGGGCACGACGACGCCTCGCCGCCACGCTGGTGGATCAGGCTTCCGGCCCTGGTGGCCGGGCCGGTCCTCGCGCTCGTGGTCTTCTCGATGCTGGCGCCTGGCGGCCGGGAGGCGGCGGGGGCCGCTTCGTTGCTTGGCCGCGACGGGGCGATCGTGCTCGGGCTGCTCTGCTGGATGGCGACGTGGTGGCTCTTCCAGGCGGTGCCGATCCCGGTGACCGCGTTGCTGCCGGTCGCGGTCTTGCCGTTCCTTGGGGTGACCCGATTCGGCGATGCCGCCGCGCCCTACGCCTCGGACGTCATCTTCCTCTTCGCGGGCGGCTGCCTGCTTGCGACCGCGATCGACCGGCACGGGCTCGGCCGACGCTTCGCGGGCGCGATCCTTTCCGTCGCGGGCCGGAAGCCCAGCGCGATCGTCGCGGCGTTCATCGTGGTCACCGCGCTTCTCTCGTCGGTCGTCTCGAACACCGCGACCGTCGCGATCGTGCTGCCGCTCGCGATCGGGGCGATCGCCTACGTCGACCGCCACACCGTCGCGGTGCCGGGGCGGTCCGTGCCGACCGGTCGCTTCGCGCTCTGCCTGCTGCTTGCCGTCGCCTACGCGGCGAACATCGGCGGCTGCCTCACGATCGTGGGAAGCCCGCCGAACGCGATCGGCGCGAAGCTCCTGAGCGAGGCGACCGGCACGCCGATCTCCTTCCTCGGCTGGATGCGCTTCGGCGGGCCGGTCGTGCTCGTGATGCTCCCGCTCATGTGGGCGCTGCTGACGATGGTGCTTCTGCCGCTTCGCGATCTCGAGATCGAGGCGACCGAAGGGCCCGCCTTCGAGCCGGGCCCGCCGATGGCGCGGGAGAGCTGGTTCACCCTCGCGGTCTTTCTCGCGACCGTCGCCGCGTGGGTGACGCGGCCGCTCTGGCCGGGCGAGATCGCCTCGATCGGCGACTGGGGCATCGCGACGATCTCGGCGCTCGTCCTGCTTTGCGTGCCGATGCGGGCTTCGGGCGATGCAGCGCTGCGGGCGAGCGATCTCGCGAAGCTCCCGTGGGGGGTCTTCATCCTCTTCGGCGGCGGCATCAGCCTGGCCGAGGCGATGAAGGTTCACGGCGTCGATGCCTATCTCGGTTCGCTCTTCACCGGCCTCGAAGGCCTGCCGCCGTGGTTGGTGATCGCGACGGTGGTCGCGGCGGTCGTCTTCCTCACCGAGGTCACGTCGAACACCGCGGTCGCAAGCGCGGTGATCCCGGTGCTCATCGTGCTCGGAGATGCGCTGGGGATTCCCGCGGCGGAACTCGCTCTCACCGTCGCGGTCGCGGCGAGCCTCGCCTTCATGCTGCCCGTCGGCACGCCGCCCAACGCCCTCGTCTACTCGACCGGCCTCGTGCCGGTGGGGGCGATGATCCGCGCGGGGATCGTCTTGAACCTCGTCTCGATCGTCGTGCTGACGCTGCTCTCGCGGGTGCTGCTCTGACGATCGCGCGTCTCGCGACGCGAAGTCGGCGCCGGTACCTTCCCCGCCATGCCCGCCGCCGATCCTTCACGCTTCCACGGCCTGCTCGCGATCGCGGCGTTCCTGCTGCTGGCGTGGCTCTTCTCGACCGCGAAGCGGCGGGTGAACCTCCGGCTCGTCGCGACGGGGCTGCTGCTGCAGGCGGCGATCGCGGTGGTGCTCCTGCGGATCCCCGCGACCGCGGACGCCTTCGACGTCGTCGCGGGCTTCGTCGCGAAGGCGATCTCCTTCGCGGACGAGGGAAGCCGCTTCGTCTTCGGAAGCCTCGCCGATCCCGAGGGCCCGTGGGGCTTCGTCTTCGCGTTCCGCGTGATCCCGGTGATCATCTTCTTCGCGGCGCTGATGGCGCTCCTCTACCAGATGCGCATCATGCCGCTCGTCGTCTCGGGCATGGCGTGGTGCCTGCGGCGCACGCTCGGCGTCACCGGCACGGAAGCGCTCGCGACGGCGAGCAACGTGCTGATCGGGCAAACCGAGGCGCCCCTCTGCGTGCGGCCCTACCTGCCCTCGATGACCCGCTCGCAGCTGATGGTCGTCATGACCGGCGGCTTCGCGACGATCGCCGGCAGCGTGCTGGCCGGCTACGTGAGCTTCCTCGGCGGCGACGACGAGGCGCGGCGCATCGAGTTCGCGCGGCACCTGCTGACCGCGTCGCTCATGTCGGCGCCCGCGGCGTTCGTGATGGCGAAAATGCTCGTGCCCGAGACCGAGCCGATCGAGGATGGTGCGGTCGAGTCGGCGGATCTCAAGCCTGGCGCGAACGTGCTCGACGCGATCGCGGTCGGCGCCGGCGACGGGCTGAAGCTTGCTCTCAACGTCGCGGCGATGCTCATCGCGTTCGTTTCGATCCTGGCGCTTCTCGACTGGCCGATCCGTTCGCTCGGCGAGTGGGTTCCGATCGCGAACTGGCGAAGCGAGATGGGCTACGGAGCATGGGGCATCGCGCCGCTGCTCGGCCTGGTCTTCACGCCGTTCGCGTGGCTCCTCGGCGTCGCATCGCCGGACGTGCCGAAGGTCGCCGAACTTCTCGGCACCCAGATCGTGGCGACGGAGTTCATCGCGTACCTCAAGCTCGCCGAGATGCAGTCGGCGGAGGAGCTCTCGCACCGCTCGGTCGTGATCGCGACCTACGCGTTGTGCGGCTTTGCGAACCTGCCCGCGATCGCGATCCAGATCGGCGGGCTCGGAGCGCTCGTCCCCTCGCGCCGCGCCGATCTCTCGCGTCTCGCGTTCCGGGCCATGTGCGGCGGAGCGATGGCGTGCTGGTCGACCGCGGCGATTGCGGCGATGGTGCTGCCTTCGGAGGCGGCGCCGCCCGAGAGCGAAGCGGTCATGACTCCGGTCTCGGACGCCGAGGCGACTGAAGCGGTCGGCGCGATCGACTCCTTCAGGGGCTTGGCAGGCGTCGAGGGCATGGAAGTCGTCGAAGCGATCGACGGCGTGCCGGTTCGCGGCGGCGCGTGCGGGCCGGCGGTCGGCGCGGTCGTCGTGCTCGAGTGAACCCCTGCGTGAGGAGGCTTTCGCCGTGATCCGCATCCAGCCCGAACCGAGCGATCGCAACGTGCTCGGCGGCGAGCTCGCGACCTGTTCGCTCTCGCCGCGGACGGGCTACTTCCGCGACGGATGCTGCCGCACCGGCGAGGACGATCTCGGGCGCCACACGGTGTGTGCGGTGATGACGGACGCGTTCCTCGAGTTCTCACGCTCGCGCGGCAACGATCTGATCACCCCGCGGCCGGAGTGGCGGTTCCCGGGACTCGCCGAAGGCGATCGCTGGTGCCTGTGCGCGTTGCGGTGGCGCGAGGCGTACGAAGCAGGCGTGGCGCCGAAGGTCGTGCTCGAAGCGACGCATGCCCGCACACTCGACGTCGTGCCGCTCGAGTGGCTCGAGGCGTGCGCGGCGCAGGCCTGATTCGGCGCGATCAGAACCGTCGCTTCTTCTCGCCGAAGAACTTCTGGTCGAGCGAGATCTGCCCCGGCCCCATGATCACGATCGCGAGCGCTCCGAGCAGGTAGAGCAACGCCGGCTCGCGAGCGCCCTCGGCGGGCAGGAACCACGGACTGCCGGAGTGGTGCACGAAGCCCGCGACGAACATCGTCGCGAGGATCAGGAACGCCGCCGGGCGGGTGAAGAGACCCATCGTCACCAGCACGCCGGCGAGGAACTCGCCGACCACCGCGCCGATGAGGCTCGCCTTGGCGCCGATGCCGAGCGGATCCGGAAACGCGAGGTCCTCGGGCCAGGAGAAGAGAAGCATGAGCTTCGGCCAGCCGTGCCCGAGGGCCATGAGTCCCCCGAAGGTGAGACGCAGGACGAGGAGGCCGAGGTTGTGGGTCGCGTTCATGGGAGATCCCGTCGAGGCGGTTGCCTTCCGAGGCGATCTCATCGGCGGAAGCGCGGGCCGTGCGTGAACAGGGGGTAGCCCCTTGCGACGCCGGTACGATCGCGCCGATGTCGCCGAACGATCCAATGGGCCACTCGGATGCCGCTCTGCCGCCGCTCGAAGTGCGCCCGCCGCGTGGCGAGGCGGAGTGGGAAGCGGCGGTGGCGATCCTCCGTCAGCTTCGTCCCGATCTCGCCGAGGAGGCGGTGCTTCCGCGTCTTCGCGAGATCGCGGGCGTCAACGGCTATCGACTCTTCGTGGGGCTCGATGCGGCAGGCGAGGTGGTGGCGGTCGCCGGGGCCCGGCCCGACGACGGCTTGTCGCGAGGGCCCCATCTTCGGATCGACGATCTGGTGGTCGACGCGGCGCGCCGGGGCGAGGGCTTCGGCCGCGCCATGCTCGACGGGCTCTTTGCCGAGGCCCGCGAGCAGGGGCTGCCGCGCCTTCTGCTCGATGCTCGCCACGACGCGCGGGGCTTCTACGAGCGGCTCGGGTTCGCCTTCCGGGGCGCCGAGCCCTGCATGATCGACGTCCCCGACGCGTGACGCGCCGGGGACGCCGAAAGCGAACCGTTGTCTCGATCGGACCGCAGGCTCAGACCGCGATGCCGCAGATCTGCGCGGCCTTCGCGGCGATCGCGCCGGCGTGCAGGCCGCAGTACTCGAGCTGCTCCTGCTCGGTGCGGGCCGACTTCGGCAGACGATCGACGGTCATCTGCACGATCGTGAAGGCGTCGCCGCTGTCGGTGCACGCCTCCGAGACCGCCGAGCCGATGCCGCCGCCGAAGTTGTCCTCGACGGTGAGGATGTTGCCGCCGTTCTTGTTGGCGATGTCGAGGAAGAGCTCGTGGTCGAAGGGCAGCGAGTAGAGGTCGATCAGCGTGGCGTCGACGCCGGCCTTGTCGAGGAGCTCGATCGCCTTGTTGCACTCGTGCAGCATGTAGCCCGCCGAGACGATCATGAGGTCGCGTCCCTCGGTGAGCATCTCGAAGGATCCGAGCTCGAACTCGGTGGAGTCGTCGTAGAGGAACTCGACCTCGGGGCGATGCACCCGCAGGTAGCACATGCCGTGGTGCTCGGCGGCGGCGACCGTGAGGGCGTACGCCGCGAAGGCGTCGGCGGGCTGCAGCACGTAGCAGCCGGGCTGGCCGCGGTGATCCTTGACGGTCGAGAGGCTGCGGAACCACGCGACGTCGGGAAGGGCCATCTGGCTCGGTCCGTCGGAGGCGGGCGTGATGCCGACGTGCGAGCCGACCACCTTGAGGTTCGCGCCCGAGAGCAGGCCCATCTCGATCTGGTCGTAGGCGCGGGTGATGAACTTCCCGAAGCTCGCGAAGAAGGGGATCTTGCCCGCGGCGGAGAGGCCGACCGCGACCGAGGCCATGTTCTGCTCGGCGATCCGGCACTCGACGAAGCGGTCGTTCATCGCGCGGTCGTTGGCGAACCACTCGGTGAAGGTGCTGTTCTTGACGTCGGCATCGAGCGCCCACACCGCGGGGCTCGACTGGCCGAGGGCCCGCAGCGCGAGACCGAAGGCCTTGCGGGTCGAGAGGCGACCGGCCTGGTAGGTGCTGGTCATGTCCCAGCCCTTCATCGCCTCGGGAAGCGAGGGGACCTCCTTGGCCGTCGCGGCCGGCGCCTCGTACTGCGCCGGCGGGAAGATCCGGAGCTCGTCGCCGGCGAGCGCGGAGGTCAGGCCCACCCGCGTCGCGTTGAGCTCCTCCTCGGCCTGACGAAGCTTCTCGCCGACGATCGGCTTGCCGTGCCAGTTGCCGCTCTGGATCGACGGCACGCCCCAGCCCTTGACGGTCTTCGCGACGACCGCACAGCAGACGCCGTCGCCGGCCTTCTTCGCCGCGGAGTCGAACGCGGCCTTGATCTCGGCGGGCGCGTGGCCGTCGATCTCGAATACCTCGAAGCCGAACGCCCGCAGCTTGGCGGCGATCTTGGCCGGCGACTGCTGCTCGCTCACCGCGTCGGACTGGCCGAACTTGTTGCAGTTGAAGATCGGCAGGACGTTGGTGAGGCCGTGCTCGACGATGAAGTCCGCCGCCTCCCAGATCTGTCCTTCACGGCTCTCGCCGTCGCCACAGATGCAGTAGATCCGCTTGTCGAGGCCGTCGGTGCGGGCGGCGATCGCCAGACCCGCCGCCACCGAGAGGCCCTGGCCGAGGCTGCCCGTCGCGGCGTCGAAGAAGGGGAAGCCTTCCGCCGGGTTGGGATGGCCTTCAAGCGCCGAGTCGATCGCTCGCAGCGTGCCGAGATCGCCGACCTGCATCGGGCGCATCGCGCTCGGATCCTTTCCGAAGGCGATGCCGAGATCGGCGCCGGCGGCGTAGACGATCGGGACCGCGTGGCCCTCGGAGAGGACCAGGCGGTCGGAGGTCGGGTAGCGGGGGGCTTCGGGCACCCACCGCATCGAGTGATAGAGAAGGACGGTGACGATGTGGCCGAGGCTGAGGGCCGTGCTGGGATGCCCGCTGCCGGCGGCGGCACAGGACTGGAGCGCCATCTGGTCGAGCTGAATGGCCTTCGCGTGAACGGCTGCATCGAACGACATGGGGCGGTCCTTCCGGGCCGAGGGCGGCCGATGAGCCCCGACCTCAGCCTTCCGGCCGGGGCCGCGTCGGTCTGAGTGCAGGGCGGGGTAATCAGGAGGCGGCGTCGGGGTCGCTCGACCCCCGCCGCGGGGCGGGCAGTATGGGCGTCGCGCCCCGTTTCCGCAAGGGTTCGAGGCGAATCGGAGCGGGGGGTTGGTCAGGCAGGTTGGTGGTGCTTCGGACGCGG
>CAZTMB010000060.1:0-16945 GCA_964614695.1 uncultured Isosphaeraceae bacterium
CTTGCGATCACCGGCGTCAAGGCCCGCGACCTCGTCGGCTACACCGCGATCGCGATGATCGCCGCGGCGGCGTGGATGCTCTTGGGGCTCTTCGTGCTGGGCTGAGGCGACTCGCCGTTGATCCGCATGCTCGGTGCCGAGGCAATCCGCAGCGCACGGAATGGTCTCGTCACCACATGGCTGCGTGACGAAGAGCGTTGATCCGAACGAGGCGCGTCAGACCGAACGCAGAAGCCGCGCGAGGTCCGACGGCTCGTTGATGTTCTCGAGGCTTCGGGACTCGAACGCGACGTGCACCACCTGCGCCGGATCGAGTTCGTCGATCGCCGCAAGCAGGCTGAACCGCTCGCGTCGGATCGCCTGCTCGAAGACCTCCTGCATCGAGGGCGCGTAGATCGCCGCGCAAGGATGGCGGCGCGTCCGCTCGCCCGCTCCGGTCGTGGCGAGCACGACGCGTGCGGTCGGGTTTGCGAGGGACGCCTCGGCGATCGATCGGACGGTCGATGCCTCGACCGCCGGCAGATCGCCCGCGAGGACCAGCACCGCTCGATCGAGGCGGCGCAGCGCCGTCGCGATTCCGCCCATCGGTCCGATGCCGGGGTGCTCGTCGGGGATCCAGGCATCGCCGGCAGCCTGCAGCGACACGTCGCAGTCGCCGACGATCGCGACCCGCGGACCGAAGACGCCACGAAGCGCCGCGATCGGATGCTCGACGAGCCGGCGCCCCGCGACCTCCTCGCGCAGCTTGTCGCGGCCGAAGCGCCGGCTGCGCCCACCGGCAAGGACCGCCGGCGCGATCGTCTCGAGCCTCGGATCTCGGTGGTCAGTCGGCATGCTCGACGACCTTGCCTTGGACGGGCTTCGCGCCGGGGCGGCCATCGTCCTGCACTTCGCCCCGCAGCGTCTCGATCGCGTGCGGCAGGATGTCGAGAAGCGCCTCGAGCATCTCGGTCGCGCCGCGCGGCGAGCCCGGGAGCGTCAGGATCAGGGTGCGACCGGCGACGCCGGAGACGCCGCGGGAGAGGAACGTTCGCGGCGTCTTCGCGAAGCAACGCAGCCGCGCGAGGTCCATCAGCCCCTCGTGCTCGCGATCGAAGACCTGCAGCGCAGCCTCCGGCGTCACGTCGCGCGGGGCGAGTCCGGTGCCGCCGGTCGAGACGACGAGATCGATCGACGCTTCCGGCCGCGACCAGTCGCGAAAGGCTCGCGCGAGCGTCTCGAGATCGTCCGGCACGACGCGGGTCGCGACGACCTCGGCGCCGAGCGATGCGGACAACATCGCCGCGACCGCGGGTCCCGAGGCATCGACCGTCTCGCCGCGCGAGCAGCGATCGCTTGCCGTGAGCACGGCGGCCCGGATCGGTCGGGGGCTGCTCATCGCAGATCCGCCAAGTCCGGCGCGATGTAGGAGCCGCTTCGCCCGCCGTGCTTCTCGAGCAGGCGAATGCCGTCGATCCGGATCGCGCGGTCGATCGCCTTGCCCATGTCGTGGACGGTGAGGCAGGCGACCGAGACCGCGACCAAGGCCTCCATCTCGACTCCGGTGCGGCCGTGGGTCCGGGCCGTGGCGCGCACGCGCACGCATCCCGGCTCGAGCGTCGCCTCGACCTCGATCGCATCGAGCGGAAGCGTGTGGCAGAGCGGGATGAGTTCGTCCGTGCGCTTCGCGGCCATGATGCCCGCGAGTCGAGCCGTCTCGAGCACCGGACCCTTCGCGACGGCGTTCTCGCGAATCGCCGCCTCGAGCGCGGCGCCGAATCGGACGAGCCCCTCGGCGACGGCGACTCGATCGGTCGTCGGCTTGTCGCCGACATCGACCATCGTCGCGCGGCCTCGTGCATCGACGTGCGACAGCCGCTCGGCGGTCGGTGACGAATCGGTTCGATCGGTCGCGTTCACTCGACTCCCCTTCGCCTGGGACGCTGGCTCAATCGCTCCAGGCAAAGAAAGCGTATCGCCGCGCGGGATCGATCGGTTCGCCCGGCGGGACTTCGACGAAGCCGTCGCTGCGGCCCGCGGCCGCGACGTCGCCGGAACTGCGAACCGGAGGCAGCCTCGCGGCGCCGTCCGCCTCAAGACGCGCCATTCGGAATCGCCAGAGCGGGGCCGCGTCGTCGTCGTCGGATCGGACCAGCACACCGCGGGGCGGCGACGGTGTCAGGCCCGCGATCGCCGCAAGGCTCGGCAGCACGATCCGCCGCGCGGTGACGAGGGCCGACAGCGGGTTGCCGGGAAGACCGAAGAGCGGGACCGGACGGCCGCCCGATTCGGCGATCGCCGCGAGCATCGGGCGACCCGGCCGTTGCGGCAGGCGATGGAAGAGGATCTCGCTTCGCTGCGATTCGATCGCCGGCCGCACGAGGTCGCGATGGCCCATCGAGACCCCGCCGGTCAGGACGATCGCATCGTGATCGGCGATCGAGGCCGCGAGCGCCGCCTCGAGCCGCGGAAGCTCGTCGGCGACATGCTCGACCCGCGCGACCTCGAGCCACGGCCTGCTCGCGAAGAGGACCTCAAGCGCTGCGGCGTTGCTGTTGCGGATCTCCTCAGGTTGCGGCGACGCTTCGATCGAGACGACCTCGTCGCCGGTCGTGAGGATCGCGACCCGCACGCGCCGCCGGACCCGGGGTCGCGCCATCCCGCAGGCGGCCAGCGTCGCCGCCGCGGCGGCATCGATCGCCACGCCGGGCTCGATCAGGACCTCGCCGGCGCGAGCGTTCTCGCCGCGAACGCGCCAATGGTCTCCCGCGCGAGGCAAGAAGCCCTCGGCGATGGTGATGCGGGCGACTGAACCCGACGATGCGCCCGGATGCTCGAGGACGTCCTCGCGACGAACGACCGCGTCGGATCCGGCAGGTCGCGGCGCGCCGGTCGCGACTCGGATGCAGCCGCGGACCGCCGGCATCGCCGGCGGGGAGGCGCCCGTTCGAGCCTCGCCGAGCACCGGCAGTTCGCGACCGAAGGCGAGGTCGCTGCAGCGCACCGCGTATCCGTCCATCGCCGAATGATCGAAGGGCGGGCTGTCGCGATCGGCTCGCACCGCTTCGGCGAGCACTCGGCCGTGTGCATCACGGAGATCGACCGACTCGACGGCGATCGCCTTGGCGGCGATGCCGAGCCTCGACACGATGCAGGCGATCGCCGCCGCCGGGGAGTCGAGGCGTGGTTCGTTGGCGTCGGCCATGGCGGATCGCAACTTACACTGCCCCGATGCGCGTCGAGGTGCTTCTCTTCGGGCCTGCCTCCCAAGCCGCCGGATGCGATCGGATCGGCATCGAGTGCGAAGTCCCGTGCGGCGGCAACGGACCCACCGCGGCGGGCGTGCTCGAGGCGATCGCCGCGCAGTACCCGCAACTGGAGTTCGCGATCGGCTCGGCCCGCCTCGCGGTGAACCACGCCTTCGCAGCGCCCGGGACCGTGATCGCGTCGACGGACGAGGTCGCGCTCATCGCGCTCGTGGGGGGCGGATGAGCCGGATCGCCGTGGAGATCGTGACCGGACCGGTGTCGCGCGCTGCGCTCGCCGAGGCGTCGCGCGAGTCGGACGATCGCGAGGGCGTCGGCAGCCGCATCCGGTTCGAGGGCATCGTCCGCGGACTCGAGAACGGTGAGCGCCTCGCGGCGATCGACTACGAGGTCTACGAACCGATGGCTCGTCGCCTGCTCGAGTCGATCGCCCGCGAGGAGGCGAGCCGGCCGGGCATCCGCTCGATCGTGGTCCTTCACAGCCGCGGTCGGGTCGGCGTCGGCGAGGTCTCCTTCGCATGCGAGGTGCGATCCGCCCATCGCGCCGAAGGCCTCGCGGCGCTCGGTTCCTTCATCGATCGGATGAAGCAGGACGTTCCGATCTGGAAGCGCGTCGTCCAACTCGCTCCGTGAAGATCCGCGATCGGCGATCGCCGCAAGGCCGCCGACGAGCAGTTTCGAGGCGGCGACCGCGAGCACGGCCGCGAGCAGGAAGTTGAGCGTGCGCGACGTCGCCTTGCGGCTTCCCATGAAGGCGCCCGCGAAGCCGCCGATTCCGGCAGCGATCGCGAGCGGCAGGAGATCGATGGTCGGAGCCCATCCCGCTTGAACGAGGCCGCCAAGCCCCGACAGCGAGTTGACGAGGATGAAGAGCGAGGCCGTCGCCGCGGTGCGCTTCGGCTCCGCCCAGCCGCAGAGCAGGATCAGCGGGCTCAGGAAGATGCCGCCGCCGGTGCCGGTGAGCCCGGCGGCGAAGCCGATCGCGGCTCCGGCGAGGAGCTTCGTCGCGAACGCTGGATCGCGAACCGAACGCGGTGTCGCGGCAGGGCGAAGGCTCGTCCGCGCCATGCGGATCGCCGAGAACGCGAGCACTGCGCCGATCGCGAGACGCAGCCAGTCCGCCGGCAACTCGATCGCGCCGCCCACGAACGCTGCCGGTACCGAAGTGATCGCAAAGGGCAGCAGGAAGCGCCACGAGAAGTGGCCGGCCGCGGCGTAGTGGCTGAAGGCGATCGTCGCGACGACGACGTTGACCGCGAGCGCAGTCGAACGCATCGACTCGGGCGCGACACCCATCAGGGCCATCACCGCGAGATAGCCCGACGCGCCCGCGTGCCCGACCGAGGCGTAGAGCGCGCCGACCACGAGGAAGAGGGCCGCGAGCAGCGTGGTGTCGGGCGGCATGGGAGGCTCAGCCGCCGATCGCGGACATCGGCCGCGGCGGCTGCTCGAATCCCGGCGACTCGATGCCGTGACCGGCCTGCTTGCTCCACGCCGCGTCGACGAGGAAGCGTCGGATCGCGTCGTCTTCGGCGCCGTCGCGAAGGAGCGATCGCACATCCCACTCGGTGGTGCTGAAGAGGCACGGCCGCACCATGCCGTCGGCGGTGATCCGCAGCCGACTGCACGCGCCGCAGAAGGGAGAACTGATCGGCGCGATGAAGCCGACGCGTCCGGGCGCGCCGTCGGCGAAGGCGAAGGAGCGAGCCGTCGCCGAAGGATCGTCGCCCGGAAGCGCGACAAGCGGATGGACCGCCTCGATCGCCGCGCGGGTCGCGGCGGCAGGGACCCATCGCTCGGGCCGCCAGGCGTGGCCGGAATCGAGCGGCATCCACTCGATGAAGCGGACTTCGATGCCGAACCGCCGCGCGAGCCGTGCGAAGTCGACCGCCTCGTCGTCGTTCTCGCCGTGAAGCAGGACTGCATTCACCTTGACTGGTCCGAGTCCCTCGTCGAGGCAGTGACCGAGGCAGGCCAGCACCTCCGCGACGCTGCCGGCGGAACGAGTCAACCGGGCGAACCGATCCTCGCGAAGCGAGTCGAGGCTGAGAGTGACCCGCGCGATGCCGCTTCGTCGCCAAGCGGCGACCGAATCGCGATCGCCGCGCGATCCGTTGGTGATGAGCGCGATCTCGCAATCGGTCTCGCGACGCAGCGACGAAGCGATCTCGCAGAGTTGCGGATGCAGCGTGGGCTCGCCGCCGGTCAGGCGGATCTTGCGGACCCCGAGCGATGCGGCGATCCGGCCGAGCCGGATGAACTCCTCGGCCTGAAGCAGCGTCGACGGCGGCGCGAAGCGGACCTCGGGATCCATGCAGTAGACGCAGCGGAAGTTGCAGCGATCGGTGAGAGAAAGCCGCAGGTCGCGGATCGTGCGGCCATGGCTGTCGAGCATCTCGCCGCGGCGATGGATCGCGTCGGGCGCTCGCGGAGGTGTCGCGGGTCGAGGGCGATCGCCGCCAGCGCCCGACCACTGCGGCAGCGCGAGCGTGCCCGGGCCTGACGCGACCGCGCTCATGTCCGGACCTCGATCGGCCCGATCCGCAGGGTGCCGTCGGTGAGGATCCGCGCGCGGAGGCCGCCGCGTCCGCGGAGCCTTCGTTCGGCACCTTCGCCGATCGCCTCGTCCATCCACGCGCAGGGCTTGCACTCCTCGCTGCCGAGGAAGCGGACGCCGGAGATCTCGAACTCGCGACCGATGAGCGCCGCGAGATCGGTGCCGACCGTCAGCACGTTGCGGCGCGTTGCGGCGAGATCGCGGCGGTCTGGCGGGATCTCGAGATCGCGCCAGACCTCCTCAAGGGTCTCTCGCGCGACGAAGGTGATCTGCCCCTTGTAGTCGGGCTTGTAGTCGAAGAAGCGATCGCCTCGAATTCCGCGACCCGCCACGCATTCGACCGACTCGACCGACACGGTCGGGTGTTCGAGGGCGGGTTGACCGAAGCGACCGTAGAAGTTGTGGCCGGGCGAGATGAAGAGCCGTTCGATCGCAGGGGCGGACGTGGTCATGGGTGGGCCGCCTCCGTCTCGACGGCGCCGGACGGCGCCGCGGGGGTCGCGTCGCCAGTTCGTTCGATTCGCCCGAAGTCCGAGTAGACGTTGAAGCGGCGGTCGCGCACGAAGCCGAGCAGGGTCATGCCGCAGCCTTGCGCGATCTCGACCGCGAGGCTTGTCGGAGCACCGACCGAGGCGAGGATCGGAACACCGGCCATCGCGGCCTTCTGCACCAGTTCGAAGCCCGTGCGTCCGCTGACGAACACGATGCGATCCGAAAGCGGCATCTCGCCGTCGAGGAAGGCTCGACCCAGGAGCTTGTCGAGGGCGTTGTGCCGGCCGACGTCCTCGCGGACAGCAAGCAGGGTTCCGTCGGAGGCCAAGAGACCGGCCGCATGCACGCCGCCGGACCGTTCGAACGCGGACTGTCCACGGCGAAGCGCGTCGGGCAGGCGATGAATCGTCGAGGGCGCCACGCGAGGCGACGAGGGTCGGATCGGATGGCGTCGCCGGCTGTGCAGTGCCGCGAGGGTCGCCTTGCCGCACGCGCCGCAGCTTGCGGAGATGAACGCCGCGCGGACCTCGGGCAGGCGTGACGGATCGCCGCGCAGGCCGACACTGACGACATCGCCCTCGCTCGATTCGTCCGCTTCGATCCACTCGATCGACTCGGGCGAGTCGACGACGCCTTCGGCGAAGAGCAGCCCCGCCGCGAGCTCGAGATCGGATCCCGGCGTGCGAAGCGTGACGATCGAGCGCCGTTCGATCGAGCCTTCGGCGTTCTTCGCTTCGAGGCGGATCTCAAGCGGGCGCTCGACGACGAGTTCGTCCTCCCCGACCGGACCGTCCAGGCCGCGGACCGTGCGCACGGCGAAGCGGCGCAGGCCAGGCTCGTCGGCGGACGGCGTCATCCTTCGATCCTCGACCGGACGATCTCGACCTCGAGGTGCTTCATGAGCGGCTGATCGGACTGGCTGCTGAAGTCGCCGACGCCGCAGAGCACGTTGAGTTCGGGCATGTAGCCCATCGCGCAGCCGCGGGGAATCGAACAGGGAATCGCCCGATATCCAAGCACCTCGCGGGTCGAGCCGTCGCGCGCGAAGCTCGTGATGTCGGCGAGATCGAACTTCGCGAGACCGCGTTCCCGCATGTCGGATTCATGCATGAAGACGAGCGTGCGGAGGTTGCGGACGCCGCGATAGCGGTCGTCGTTGGCGTAGATCGTGGTGTTCCACTGGTCGTGCGAGCGCACCGTGCCAAGCAGGAGCCGTCCGGCGGGCGGGATCGTGTCGGGCAATGGTGCGAGCGAGAACTCGGCCTTGCCCGACGGCGTCTGGAACACCCGCTCCCGGGCGGCCTGCCGAAGGCGGAATCCGTGCGGGCGCCGAACGCGGCTGTTGAAGTCCTCGAAGCCTTCGAGGGCGTGCGACATGCGGTCGCGGACGAGGTCGAGGTCGCCTGCCCAGTCGGCCCACGGCGTCGGCGAATGCTCGAGCGTCGCTCGCGCGATGCCGGCGATGATCGCCGCCTCGGAACGCAGGAGCGCCGAGGCCGGCTCGCGATGTCCGGTCGAGAGGTGCACGATGCTCATCGAGTTTTCGACGCTCACCGACTGCGGCCCCTTCGCGCCGGCGTCGAGTTCGCTCCGCACCAGGCACGGGAGGATCAGGGCCTCGCGGCCGTGGACGAGGTGGCTGCGATTGAGGCGGGTGCTGACCTGCACCGTCAGATCGCATCGCCGCATGCCGTCGAAGGTCGCCTGCGGATCTGGCGCGGCCATTGCGAAGTTGCCGCCGACGCAGACGAAGACCGTGACGTCGCCGCGGGCCATCGCGGTGATCGTGCCGACGGTGCCGAGACCCGGCTCGCGCGGCGCGCGGATCCCGCACGCGGCATCGAGTTTCGCAAGCCATGCCTCGGTCGGACGCGGGTTCTGCCCGCAGGTGCGGTTCCCCTGCACGTTCGAGTGGCCGCGGATCGGCATCGCCCCGGCGCCTTCGCGGCCGACGTTGCCGCGGAGAAGCAGCAGGTTCGCGATCTCGCGAATCGTGTCGACGGAGTGCTCGTGCTGCGTCAGCCCGAGGCACCAGCCGACGATCGCGGACTTCGAGCGCCGGTAGATCTCCCCGAACTCGCGGATCGCCGCTTCGGCGACGCCGCACTCGCGTTCGAGCTGCGGCCACGGAGTCGCCTCGACGAGCGAGCGGTACGCCTCGAAGCCGCGGGTGTGCTGCTCGATGAAGCTCGTGTCGATCGCGTGCGGATCGTCGGCGAGGCGTTCGAAGAGGTGCTTGGCGACGCCCCGAAGAAGCGCCAGGTCGCCGGCGATCCGCGGCTGCAGCGCGAGCGAGGCGATGTCGGTCGCGCGGAGCCTCGCCATCTCGCCGAACTCGTGCGGAATGATCGCGCGGGTCGCGGCGCCCTCGAGCAGAGGGTTGACGTGGACGACCTCGCCGCCCCGGCGGCGCAGCTTGACGAGGTTCGTCAGCAGTCGCGGCGTGTTGCTCGCGGCGTTCGACCCGATCAGGACGACGAGATCCGTCTGTTCGAGGTCGGAAAGATCGACGGTGCCCTTCTTGGTTCCGATCGAGGCGAGCAAGGCCCGGCCGCTCGCCTCGTGGCACATGTTCGAGCAGTCCGGCAGGTTGTTCGTGCCGAACTCCCGCGCGAAGAGCGAGAACATGAAGGTCGCCTCGTTGGAGAGGCGACCCGAGGTGTAGAACGAAGCGCGGTTCGGATCGCCGAGCGCCCGCAGATGGCGACCGACCGTCGTAAACGCCTCGTCCCAGGAGATCGGCACGTAGCGATCGCTCGCGGCGTCGTAGCGAAGCGGCTCGACGAGCCGGCCCGCCTGTTCGAGCGCGTGGTCGGTCCACGTCGAGAGCTCGGCGACCGTGTGCGTGGCGAAGAAGCTGCGATCGGCCCGTTCCCGGGTCATCTCCCAGGCCGCGTGCTTGACGCCGTTCTCGCAGAGATCGAGCTTGAGATCGCCCGGATCGTCCGGCCACGCGCAACCCGGGCAGTCGAATCCGCGATCGGGATGGTTCATCCGCAGAAGCGCGGCGGACTGCTCGATCGGCTCGCCGCTCTTGAGCAGGATCGCGGCGACGCTTCGCGTGGCGCCCCAGCCGGCGACCGGATGTCGGTAGGGCTCCTGCTCGAAGGGTGCCTTGGACTCCGGCCCGAACCCGCGTGCGGGCTGGTCGGGAGGCGTCGGATCGGCAGGATGCGGCATGAAGGTCTCCGTGGGCGGGGGGAGGATACCGGTCGCACACGGGCGCGATCGCCGGTGAGCGGCGTCGATCGCTCGGGCGTGTGGCGTGGGAACATGTGGCCTTTCCCGTTCGGGGTGTCGTCGGACCGGCGACGTGATGACCGCCAAGCGAAGCGAGCATGGGGCCCGAGTCGTGCTTGGTCCGTAGACTTCGGTCATGGACACGCCGCTCGAAGTCTCTCGGCTTCAGGCCGAACTCATGCGTCGCATGGGGCCTTTGGAGCGATGGCGCCGAGTGTGCCGCTGGTCGGAGGAACTGCTAGCGGCCTCGCGTTCTCGCGCCGTGCGGCGCGGCCTCGCCGCCGGCCTCGACGAGCACGACGCGCTCGAGCAATGGGTGCGCGAGCAGCACGGGGCCGAGGTCGCGAGGGGGTACGCGGCCTATCGCCGGCGTGTGCTTGGTGACCGATGGGCGAGGGCTTGAGTGCTTCGTGCCGCGGCTTCGTCGCTCACCCCTTCACCGGCACGCACCAGCGGTAGTTGGGGATGACCTCGAAGGGCTGGCCGAGCGCTTCGGCGGCGTGCCATGGCCAATGCGGATCGCGCAGCATGCCCTTGCCGATCGCGATGAGATCCGCGTCGCCGTCGGCGAGGACCCGCTCGGCAAGATGCGGATCCTGCAGTTCGCCGACCGCGATCGTGGTGATGCCGGTCGCCCGCTTGACCGCCGCGGCAAGAGGCACCTGAAAGCCGGGCTTCACCTCGATCGAGACGCCGCTCGCGTTGCCGCCGCTCGAGAGGTGCGCGTAGTCGCAGCCGCGCGAGGCGAGTTCGCCGGCGAACGCGACCGAGTCCTCGACCGTCCAGCCGCCCTGTTCGTCCGCCCAGTCGGTTCCGCTGAAGCGCACGCCGAGCGGCATCGAGTCGGGCATCGCAGCCCGCATCGCCTCGAAGACCTCGAGCGGATATCGCATGCGGTTCTCGCGCGGGCCGCCGTAGCGGTCGGTGCGTCGGTTCGTGAGCGGCGAGAGGGCGCTTGAGAGGAGATAGCCGTGCGCGGCGTGGAGTTCGACGAGATCGAAGCCCAGTCGTGCCGCGCGGCGTGCGGCGGTCACGAAGGCCTCTCGCACTTCGGCGAGCCCGGAATCGTCGAGCTCGATCGCGACCGGACCGTCGCCGCCCGAGGGAATCGCCGACATGCCCACCGGCGCCCAACCGCCCTCCTCAGGCGTCACGTAGCCGCGACGCGGCGCCTTGAAGGGTCGGAAGCGCGAGGCCTTCATGCCTGCGTGCGCGAGTTGGATGCCGATCTTCGTGTCGGGCGCGACCGCACGAAGCGTCTCGAGCACCTTGGCGAGTGCCGCTTCGTTCGAGTCGCTCCAGAGGCCGAGGCAGTTGGGGGTGATGCGTCCTCGCGGCTCCACCGCGGTCGCCTCGAGCAGCAAGAGGCCCGGGCTGCCGCAGGCGAGCGCCCCGAGATGCACGTGATGCCACGCGGTCGCATCGCCCTCGATCGCCTCGTACTGGCACATCGGTGCGACGACGATGCGATTCGGAAGCGTCTGCGAGCGGAGCGTGATGGGCTGGAAGAGAAGCGTCTGCATGGGATTCACGAAGCCGAGCCTGGAGTCGAGACCGAGGGCGAAGCGCAGCATCGCCGGAGAGACGAGTGGTGCGGGAAGCGAACACCGTAGGCGACGACGGTCGCGCGTCGGGGTTCGAATCGAACCATGGGATGGCGCCGATCGATCGCCGGTCCGCGCGTACGGGACATCCGTCGCTTCCTCGTGATCGGCGCTTCAGGACGTCGTCGTGCCGATCGCGACCACGCGGACTCCTACGGCCTGACTTCGACGGTGCTCTCGGGCTCGGTGAGCATCTCGTAGACGACCTCGACGTGCTCGGGCAGCAGCCGCACGCATCCCATGCTGACGCTCTGCCCGATCGAGCCGGGCTCGATGGTGCCGTGGATGCCGTAGCCGTCGAAGAGCCGGTCGCCCTCGCTGGCGGAGGCCAAGCCGATCCAATGATCGCCGATCGGATTCTTCGGGTCGCCCGCGGCGAAGTACTCGCCGGTGCGCGGGTTGTACCACTCCGGATCGATCAGCTTGCTTCCCTTGCGGACCTTCGCGACGCCCTCGGGGGTCGAGTTGAGCTCACCGAGTCCGACCGGGTAGCTCGCGACGAGCACGCGATCACCGTTGTTCACAAGAAAGACGTCCATGCGGAAGTCGCGCTTGTGGACGACGGCATGGAAGGTTCCGACGGGAAGCTTGAGCCGCTGGTTGACCTGGATCGCGCGGGGGTTCTTGATGCGGTTGATGCGCTGGACGAATCGCCAGTCCGGGCCACCGGACAGTTCGCGCTTCGCGATGCGCTCGAGGCTGTCGCCAGGCTGGACGAGATAGATCCGCGAGAAGGGATCGTTCTGCACCGGCTCGGGCGAGAAGAGAAGCCGCGCATTGATGCGCTCGAGCGTGTCGAGGGCGAGTCGCTCCTCCGCTGTCGACAGCGAGCCGGAGACGTACGCCTCGGTGAGCGACGCGCGAACCTCGACCGGGTCCTGATCGGCCAGCCCCGCGAGCGAGGCGACGCGGCCGCTTCCGCTCGGCGCGGCCGCGGGCCGGGTGCGATCGGGCGCCACGACCGTCTCGGTGGCGGTGAGGACCGGAAGCACGGGATCGGCCTTGGGCGGCGTCGGGCGTTCGGCTTCACGCGCCGGCGGCGGAGTGGCCGAGGACTCCGTGGCGACCGGTGCCTCGGCCCGCGAGGGCGTCGGGATCGGCGCGGGTGTCTCGACCGGCGGCGTTCGCGTCTCGGTCGGTCGGCTCGTCGTGATCGAGGTTCGCGAACCGCGCTCGCGATCGAGATCGCGCAGGTCGCGAGCCGGGGGCACGTCCGCGGTGGCGACAAGCAGCGGATCGGTCGTCGTCGGCTCGGTCGACTCGGGCGCCGTCTCGCCGGACGGCCAGAGCAGCCAGGCAACGCCGGTCACGGCGACGAGCGCGATCACCGCGAAGGGCCACCGCCTCGGCCGGCGCCGGCGGGTGCGGCTCATCATGAACTGGCTTCGGGTCCCGGCGTTGATGGTCTGGCTTTGGAGGGCCATGGCTTCTCCTCAGTCGGTGCTCGGTGGTCGGTGGTTCTTGGCGCTGGCGGCGACCGAGACCGCCTCCGGAACGAGTGGTTCCGGCGACGGTCGCGACAGGGTACTCGCGAGTTGGAGGCAGTCGGAGGGCGCGGACGCTCTCCGACAGGTTGTCATCGGCGGGGTGGCTCGAACGGCTCCAACGGACCGGACTCGTGAACGACCCGGTCGACGCAGCGGTCGTGGGCGTCGCGCGGCACCGCATCGACGACCTGCCGCGCGAAGCAGACGCCGATCGTCCGGGCGGACCGGGGAAGCAGCGCCAGCAGGCGGTCGTAGTACCCGCCGCCCCGTCCGAGTCGGCCGCCGCGGGCGTCGAAGGCAAGGCCGGGAACGACGGCGAGATCGATGGACGCCGGATCCGCGGCTTCTCCTCGAGGGGCGGGCACGCCGAGTTCGTCGGACGGAAGTTGATCGAGCGACGCCGAACCGAGCGGCACGACCTCGATCCCGGCCGGTTCGCGTCGCGATCGAGGCAGCAGGACGGTCGCTCCGCGATCGCGGGCGTGCTCGATCGCCACGCGAAGGTCAGGCTCGCGGCCGATCGGCACGTAGAGAAGGATCGAGCCGGCTGAGGCGAACTCCGGCAGCCCGAGCAGGATCGCGGCGATCCGGGCGGAGGCGTCCGTTCGCTCGGAGGCCGTCATCGCCCGCAGGCGGGCGCGGCCCTCCTCACGAAGGCGGCTCTTGGCGGAGCCCGACGACTCTCCGCGCGGCTCCTCCGCCGAGTCCGCCGTCACGACGAAGTCCCTCGACCGCCGCGATCGGCGTCGCGGATCGCCCGCCGGCGGGCCTCGAGCCGCGCCGCGGCCTCCGCCTCGAAGCCGTGGTCGGTCGGGTCGTAGTAGTGGCGCGGCTCGGGCAGGTAGTTCGTGGTGCCGAGCCCGTCCTTCGCATCGTGCGGGCTGCGATAGGCCTCCGCGGCGCCGTGCGAATCGGACCGCGACGCGTAGCGGTCCCGCATCGCCTCGCCGGTGCGGTCGCGAAGGTGCTCGGGCACCTCGAGGGTGCGACCTTCCTTGACCTCGGCCATCGCCGACCAGATCGCCCGCGCCGTCGCGTTGCTCTTGGGGGCCTGGGCCATGTAGAGGACCGCCTGAGCGAGGGTCAATTGGCACTCGGGCATGCCGACCCGTTCGGTGATCGCCCACGCGGCCGCCGCGATCTCGAGCGCCCGCGGATCGGCGAGCCCGATGTCTTCGCTCGCGAGGATCGCGATCCGCCGCGCGACGATGCGGGGGTCCTCGCCGCCCGCAAGCAGTCGCGCGAGCCAGTGGATCGCGGCATCGGGATCGGACCCACGCATCGACTTGATGAGCGCACTGAGCAGGTCGTAGTGGGCGTCGCCGTCGCGATCGTGGCGGAGCCGCTTCGATTGGAGCGACGCTTCGGCGTCGGCGAGGGAGATGCGGACGAGTTCCGAACCCGCCTGATCGGCGGCAACCCGACAGGAGCAGGCGGCGATCTCAAGGGCCCCGAGCGCCCGTCGCGCATCGCCGCCGCTGCGCTCGGCGAGCAGTTCGAGGGCGTCCGCATCGATCTCGACCTGTCGGCCCGGGAAGCCGCGGGGGTGCGCGATCGCCCGCGTGATCACCTCGCGGATCTCCGCCGAACCGAGCGGCTTCACCTCCGCAAGCGCCGAGCGACTGACGAGCGCCGCGTTCACCGCGAAGCCGGGGTTCTCGGTGGTCGCGCCGACGAGCGAGAGCGTGCCGCGTTCGACGTCGGCAAGGAGCGAGTCCTGCTGGGCCTTCGAGAAGCGATGGATCTCGTCGAGGAAGAGGACCGTCGGGCGACCGGAGTCCTCGAGGCGCCGCCCGGCCTCGTCGATCAGCTCGCGGATTCTGGCGACGCCGATCATCGCCGCATGGGCGGCCTCGAACTTCGCGCCCACGCTCTCGGCGAGCACGCGACCGAGCGTCGTCTTCCCGGTGCCCGGGGGGCCATGCAGGATGAGCGAGCCGATCCGGCCGGTCGCGACGAGTCGACGAAGGAAGCCGCCGTCGCCGAGAAGATGCGACTGCCCGACCACCTCCTCGAGCGATCGAGGCCGAACTCGCTCGGCGAGCGGCTCGGCTTCGCGGCGGCGATCGAGCCGGGCTTCCTGCCACAGATCGGGGGCCGAAGGCATGGGGGCGGATGCTACGAGGCGGCGCCGGCGGTTCCCATAACCAACTCGGGAGTCTTCGTCCTCGACGCGAGTCGAGTCGGGCGCTTCAATCGCCTTCCGGCTCAGCCTGAACGGCGATCCGGTCGATCTGCCCGTGCGTCTTCGATCCAATCCGGATCGGGACGCCCTTTGCGGAGCCTTGAGCATGTGCGGAATCGTCGCCTACATCGGTCGTCGCCCAGCCCTTCCGGTGCTGCTTGAGGGGCTCAAGCGGCTCGAGTACCGCGGCTACGACTCTGCGGGATTGGCGATCCTGAACGGCGGGCTCAAGAGCGCCCGCGCGGTGGGTCGCGTCTCGGTGCTCGAGGGCGTGGTCGAGAAGCAGGGCGGATTCGACGGCGGCCTCGGCATCGCCCACACCCGTTGGGCGACCCACGGCGGCGTGACCGAGGCGAACGCGCACCCGCACCGCGACGACGCGAAGCTCGGCCACGGCATCGCGATCATCCACAACGGCATCATCGAGAACTACGCGACGCTCAAGCGCTACCTCGAGGAGAAGGGCCACGTCTTCACCTCGGAGACCGACACCGAGGTGCTCGCCCATCTGATCGGCGAGCTCTACCGCGGCGATCTCGAGAAGGCGGTGCAGGCGGCGCTTCGCGAGGTGACCGGCGCCTACGCGATCGCGGTCGTCTGCGCGAAGGAGCCGGACGTCCTCGTCGTCGCCCGCAAGGGCAGTCCCCTGATGGTCGGGGTCGGCAAGGACGAGTACGTCGTGGCGAGCGACTCGTCGGCGATCGTTGCGCACACGACGCAGGCGTTCACGCTCGAGGACTACACCGTCGCGCGGCTCACCCGCGACTCCTTCCGCACGACGACCGTCGACAACGTGCCGGTGACCGCGGAGATCCGCGAGCTCGAATTCGACCTCGACCAGATCGACCTCGGCGACTTCGACCACTTCATGCTCAAGGAGATCCACGAGCAGCCGAGCTCGATGCGGCTCTGCATGAAGGGCCGGCTCGACCTCCGCAGCGGGCAGATCGTCCTCGGCGGCGTGAGCCAGTTCGCCCGCGAACTCGCCCGCGCGAAGCGAGTGATCTTCATCGGGCAGGGCACGGCGCTGCACGCGGGCATGGTCGCGGAGTACCTCATGGAGGACCTCGCGAAGATCCCGACCGACGTCGAGTTCGCGAGCGAGTTCCGCTACCGCAATCCGATCGTCGAGGAGGGCACGGTCGTCGTCGCGATCAGCCAGTCCGGCGAGACCGCCGACACCCTCGCGGCGCTGCAGGAAGCCAAGCAGCGCGGAGCGCTCGCGCTCGGGCTCGTGAACGTGGTCGGATCGAGCATCTCGCGCGAGACCGATGCGGGCGTCTATCTGCGGGTGGGGCCCGAGATCGGCGTCGCGAGCACGAAGGCGTTTCTTGGCCAGGTCGCGGTGGCGACGATGCTCGCCGCGTTCATCGGCAGGCGGCGCTATCTCTCCGGCGAGGCGGTCCGCGAGCTCATGGAGCAGATGGACCGCATTCCCTCGCACATCGAGCGGATCCTCGCCCAGAGCGACGACATCCGGAAGGCGACCGCGAAGTACGTCGATCGCGACAACTGGCTGTTCCTCGGCCGAGGCTACAACTACCCGGTCGCCCTCGAAGGCGCGCTGAAGCTCAAGGAGATCTCCTACATCCACGCCGAGGGCATGCCCGCGGCGGAGATGAAGCACGGCCCGATCGCGCTCATCGACGACGGCATGCCGGTCGTCTTCGTCGCGACCCGCAACAGCCAGTACGAGAAGATCCTCTCGAACATCGAGGAGGTCCGCAGCCGCGGCGGCCACGTGCTCGCGGTCGCGACCGAGGGCGATGATGAGATCCGCAACCACGCGGAGGAGATCTTCTGGGTGCCCGACGTGCCCGAGCCGCTGCAGCCGCTGCTGACGGTCGTGCCGCTGCAGCTGCTTGCGTACCACGCAGCGCTCATGCGCGGCCGCGACGTCGACAAGCCTCGGAACCTGGCCAAGAGCGTGACGGTGGAGTGACGCGGCGGTCGCGCCTCTACACTGAGGTGATGAAGACCCACCTGTTCCGCGCGACCTTGGTCGCCGCCGTGTTCACGCTGTCCGCACCGATCTTCGCCGGCCAGCAAGCGCCGGCGGTAGACGCCGCGCCAGTCGCGGAGCCCGCGATGCCCGCCGCCCATGCCGCGATCGCGCCGCTTGGCTTCATGGCCGG
>CAZTMB010000061.1:0-4193 GCA_964614695.1 uncultured Isosphaeraceae bacterium
GCAAGGCCGCCTGCCGTAGCGCCCTCGACTCCCGCTTCGGATTCGGAGTTGCCGTCGAGCGATCCCAACCCGGCCGAGGGCTCGCGCTGGATCGGCTGCGACTGCGACAGCGTGTTCGTGGCGACAACGATCGAGGTCGTGTGGCGTCAGGAGGCGGAGGCGCTTCAACGAGATGCGGAGGCCTGTCGAGAGGGCATTCGAAAGACCTTGGAGGAGAGCGCCGCATGGCTTGAGGACGCTGGGCGTCTCCGGCCCGCCATGCCCCGGGAGAAGTCAGATGCAATCATGCAATCGTTGATGCAAGGATCGCAGGGCATTGCCCAAGGCATCCAAGGTGTCGGCCAAGCGTTGGTCGAGCTGTCAACTGGTCTCGAGGCTCCCCACTCGACCTTTCCGGATCCCATTCGGGAAGTGCTGCAGGGTCTTGCGCGGCGTGATCGCGCCGCGTTGCGGGCAAGCATGACCTCGACGGTGCTGGAGCCAAGCGGCAGCGGCCGAGTCGTCGGATCCGCGCAGCCGCAACGGGTGACCTCGGTGAAGGAGGCCACCGTGGCGATGGAGCGATCGTCGGTCGAACTGGGCGCGCGAGAGCAGGTGCTCGACAGGCTCGTCGCCGAACTGACTGCGATCTCGGTCCAAGGGGCCGATCTTTGGGGCTGGTCTCAGGCGGTGGGCATCGAGCGAATCCCGAGTATCTCGGGCTCGGGCGATGTGGAGCCGATCGAGTCCACGAGCGAGCGTCGGCAGTGGGAGCTGGAGTCGGCGCTGCGGTACACCTGCGCGATGGAGACGTACATACGTCAGGTTCCGGAGTGGTTCGCGCGGACCGGCGTTGGCGACCCCTGGATGGCGCTCGTCGAAACCGCCCTCCCCTCACCCTTGGCGAGCAAGCGGCGCGGCTTTCCCGATCTTCGCGCGACGTTCCTCGATCGCCTCGGCTCCGCCGGAGCGCTTCGCGCCGAGACGCAGATCCGGACGATCCAGGAGAACGCCCGCAAGCGGGTCGGACGCTGGCTCGAAACGCAGATTCAGGGCATCGGCGCGGTCGACGATCCGGCACTCTCGGCGCGCTGGACGTGCCTGAGCGAGTTTGCGGGTCTCTTGCAGGAGGGCAAGCCGCTGCCCAAGGCCGCGGTCGAGGAACCCCGGGAGGATGTCGCGCCATGAGCGATCCGCATGTGCAGCAGGCCTATCGAGTCGCGGTCCAGTTCGCGGTGCAGGACGACCCGAAGCGGGCGGTGGAGATGATCCAGCGGATCCGGACGCTCGACCGGCACGGGTCGGTTCCGTCGTCGGAACTGGCGATCCTCACGGCGGTCGCGGCGGTGCGTTCGGCCCGCAAGCAGGACATCGAGACCGCAATGGCGGCGATTCCGATCGGCAACGACGCCGCGATGCGGCGCCTTCGCGAGTATCTGCTCTCGGCGCCGGAGTCCGCGCAGCCGGGCTTTCGGGCGTACGTGGACCGGATCACCGCGCCGCCGCAGGCGCCGGTGATCGCCGCGGCTCGACGCGCCGGCGGACGCGCGGCGGCGTTCCTCTTCGGCGGCCTGCTCGTCGCCGCCCTCGGCTTCGGCGGGTACTTCGCCGGCGGACGCGCCGAACTCTGGCCGTTGCCGCGCTGGCTCGAGGGCAGGCTCGAGCGGCCGGAGGAGGCGCTCCGCGAGTGGATCATCGACCTGGTCACCTTCGATCTGGTCGCCGGTTGGGATCGCATGCCCAGGTCGTGGCGCGAAGACTCCGATGCCGCCGTCGCCAAGCTGCTCGCGAACCTGGATCCGAAGCTCGTCGTCGCGACGCAGCAGCTTCTCGAGGCGCAGGCGAACCTGCTTGAGAAGCAGCGGGCCTTCATCGAGCCGGCGATTCCAGAAGCTCTCTGGTTCGTGAGCGAGGACCAAGACTACGACGGCCTGATCGCGGCGTGCCGCGCGCTGGCGAACGGCCCGCTGCTCGAGTCGATCGGGCTCTCCTCGATCGGCATGGGCGAGTTGATCACGGGGCTGCAGGACTCTCCATACGCCCGCGTCGTGTTGGGGCCGCTGCTCGCCGACCAGCTCATCGAGGATCTCGATCTGAAGCCCGCGACGCTCCGGAGGCCCGATGTTCGCGATCACCTGCGGGGACGGATCGGCGTGGTGGTGCAGTCGGAGGGCACGAAGCTCGCGTCGGTGCGGCTGATCTTCCCAGACGGCGACGAGAGCGAGGTCGAGATGATGTTCGAGGAGGGCGTCTGGGTGCCCGAGGGCTTCGCTCGTGCCTGGGAGGAGTGGATCGCCGATCTGCGGAGGCTGTCGATCGACGTCCGCACGCGAGCCGGCGAGGACTGGGTCGATGCGTCGATCGAGTGGATGAACGCGCAGCGCCAGGAGCTCGATCGCCTCTCGACCGCGCGGTCCAAGGACGAGTTCGACGACATGATCGAGCAGATGCCGATCCGGATCTGGTCGCGCCTGAACTGGTGGTGAACCTCAGGGCACGAAGCGGTAGGTTCCGCCGTGCTCGTCGGCGATCTGCTTCAGGATCCCTTCGCCCTCGCGGTTGGTGAACGCGTAGGTGTGGACGACGGTTCGCGCGGCACCCGAGTTGAGTCCGCGCATGACCTCGACGATCTGGAATGGAATCAGGCCGTCGGTCATGAGATGGATCTCGTCCGGAACCGGCCGCAGATCGAGGAAGGCGTGCTCGAGCGCCGAGTGCGGGTTGGTGCCGCCTCCGGTCTGCACGCCCGGCAGCCTGCTCAGGAAGAGACCGGCGGAAGCGGGATCCGCGGAGATCCAGCGGTCCTCGACCACGAGCTTGCCCTCGTCGAAGAAGAGCACGTAGAACTCGCGGTCCGGCGGGAGCGACCGGATGCAGCGGTCGAGTTCGCGCAGCGCGGTCTGCATCTTGAAGGCTTCGGACATCGACCCTGATCGATCGACGATGAAGCAGATCCGACGGCCCTTCACCGCGGTGCCGAAGAAGTCGGTCGATCGCCGCTCGTCGGGAAGCGCCGCCGGCACCGTGGTGGTGGATGCGGAGGATGGGGCCGAGGCCGACGATGGCGACGGCGGAGAGCCGCGGCTCAGGCGCTCGAATGTGGCGCGGTCGGTTCTCGCGTAGCGACGACCGTCGATCTCGAGTTCGCCGCTCGCCACGAGACGCCAGCGGCGCGGCGCTTCGATCGATTCGCGCGGCGGCTCCATGGTCGATCCGGCGATCGAGACGGCCTTCTCGCTGAAGGCGTGCGGTCGATCCGGATCCGCGGCGAGGATCAGCGTTCCGTCCGGCAGGAATTCGGCGAGGAAGTGCCCCGCGACGACCATCGTCGGCGGACGCCCCCAGGCCCGGTAGACCTGCAGGACGCCCGAGGCGCTGTCGATGCCGATCACGCACTCGTCGAAGCCTCCGGGAGCGAAGTCGGCCGCGTTGTCGGCGGCGTCGATCAGCCGCCATGCGCCGCGAAGTCCGGACGAGAGGTCGGTCACCGCGCGGATCGTCGATCCCCGGGGCTGGTTTCTTCGCACCGGCGCAAGATCGACCTCGGGGAGTTCGATCAGGTCCGGCTCACGATGGGCGGATGGATCGTCCTCGGGCGAAGGCGTGTCGCTGCCGACCTCGTAGAGGGCGGCATCGGCACCATCGCCTGATCCGTCGCCGACGCCCGCATCGAGAGCGGACTCGCCAGATGCATGAGGACCCTCGTCGCGACGAGAATCCGCCAAGCCTTCGGAGGTCGTGCTGCCGTCTCCGTCCTCGGCGCTCGGGGAATCGGCATCACTGCCGGAGCGCGAAGCGCTCGATCCACGATCAAGGCCTTCGGATCCCTCGGAGGCCGAATCCTCGGCACCGCCGACGCCCGACCCCGAAGCCGTCGCAGACTCGTCGGCCGGGCGATGCTCGCCGGATCCGTTGTCGGACATCGCATCACGGTCCTTCGAGATCGTGTTGGCGGTGTCCGCTCCAGGGCCTTCTGACGCAGAAGAAATTGTGCCGTCCTGGGAATCGCTCGGGACGTCGCCACGCTCCGTCGCATCGGCGGCCGCGCCTTCGAATCGTCCGCCGAGATCTTGCTGCTCGAGATCCGCGTCCCGAGGCGAACTTGCTTCGCTGGCATTGGGATCGTCGTCTCGTGCATCGATGGCTTGCGCGTCGTTGGTTTGCGCCTCGGAGGCGCCGGCGCTGGCTGGCGTCTCGGACCCTTGACTTGCGGG
>CAZTMB010000061.1:4293-16859 GCA_964614695.1 uncultured Isosphaeraceae bacterium
TTCTGCTGCGAGTTCGCGTCGTCAGCCTTGGAATCGCCGCCGGCCTGCGCGTCGTTGGCTTGCGCGTCGTCGGTTTGCGCCTCGGAGGCGCCGGCGCTCGCTGGCGTCTCGGACCCTTGACTTGCGGGCGTCGCGCTTGGCGGTGCGTCGTTGGTTTGCGCCTCGGACGTCGCGTTCTGCTGCGAGTTCGCGTCGTCAGCCTTGGAATCGCCGCCGGCCTGCGCGTCGTTGGCTTGCGCGTCGTCGGTTTGCGCCTCGGAGGCGCCGGCGCTCGCTGGCGTCTCGGACCCTTGACTTGCGGGCGTCGCGCTTGGTGGCGCGTCGGCGTCGTTGGTCTGCGCCCCGGAGGCGGCGGTGTCGGTTTGCTTGCCGACACCGGATGACGCGTTCGCTTGCTCGGTGCCTGGTCGAGCCTCGGATGACGGCCTCGAGTTGTCCGAAGGCTCACCTTGGCCTGAAGCGTCGTCGTCCTTCACGTTGCCGGTTGGACCCTTGCCCGCCTGAACGACTCCGTCGGCGGGTGCGGAGTCGAGTTCGGACTCGGTCTTGTTGGTCCGACTGGTCTGCGAACCGCTGGCTTCCGGCGACTTCTCGGATTGCGACGAAGAACCGGACTGTCGGCTTGGAGTCCGCGCCGGAGTGTTCGCAGAAACGGCGGGAGCCTGTGGAATCGGCTCGTCGAGCCAGTCGTCGGACCGAGCAGCCGCGGACTCGACGGTGCTGCCGGTGACCGTTCCGGCGATCGCGTTCTGCGTGGAGGCGTCTCGGCTGGAAGGAGCGGGGGCGGGTTGCCGCGATTCCGGAGCGGCGTCTCGGGGCTGTGGACGGTCCGATCGAGCCTGATCAGAGTCGAGCGCCCCCGATCGAGCGCTTGGCGATGTTCCGCCGCGGCCTTCCCTCGGTGTCTGCGTCTCGGAGCCTTGGCCACCGAGTCGGGTCGCCTCGCCTTCCATCGAACTTGGGCGAACCAACTTCGTCGGAGCGACGGAGGCAGCGCTGCTTCCCGAGGAGCCGGTGCTTGGTGAAGACGGCTGAACCGTGGGCAGAGAAGTTGAGCCGATCGTGGATGCGCTGCTGCTCGGTGTCCCACCGCCCGCTCCACTCATGCCACCTTGGGGCGACGAGCCGCCGGCTTGTCCACCACCGGCTTGTCCACCACCGGCTTGTCCGTCACCGGCCTGTCCGTCACCAGCTTGCCCGCCAGCGGCTTGTCCGCCTCCTGCTTGCCCGCCGCCCGCTTGCCCGCCGCCGGCTTGCCCGGCGCCGGCTTGTCCGCCGCCGGCTTGCCCGCCACCGGCTTGTCCGCCACCGGCTTGTCCGCCACCGGCTTGTCCGCCACCGGCTTGCCCGCCGCCAGCTTGTCCACCGCCAGTCGCACCACACGTCTGCCCGTTGCATCCCTGCACGGTGCAGCCCGATTGGTTGCAACTCGGAGCGTTTTCGCTCGAGCTCGCCGAGTCCTGCGGTCGGGCGTTCGACGCCTCGTCGCTCGAGGTCGCCGAGTCCTGCGGTTCGGCGTTCGACGCGTTGTCGCTCAAGGTCGCCGAGCCCTGTGGTTCGGCGTTCGTCGCCTCGTCGCTCGAGGTCGCCGAGTCCTGTGGTTCGGTCGGCGTCGTGATGCTGCTCTGGGTCGAAACGGCATCTTGAGATGTCGATGTTTCCGTCGGACTTGTCCTCGAGCCTTCGCGAGCACGAGCCGACCGTGGCTTCGGAAGCAGCGTCGAAGGCTTCGCGTCCGTCGTCGACTCGCTGCTCGAGTCGAGGTCGCTTGGATCGCGAGTTCCGGCATCGGAAGACGCGTCCGGATCGGAGGCTCCGTCGGCGAGTTCCGGCGAGGATGTGGGGTCGGGCTCGAGGCTGCGACCGGGAGTCCGCGCGGCGGTCATGCGGATGGGCACGTGGGGTCGCGGCACCATGGCACGAGGTTGCGCGGCGTACTCCTCCGCCGTCCCGACCGATTCGTTGGACTTGCAGCCGGCCGTCAGGAGGCATGCTGCAAGCAGTGCGGCGAGTGCTGCGCCGCCGGTCCCCCGGCCGATCCGAAACAACGATCGATTCATGGTTCGCTCCCGGATCGGGCTGACCCGTCTCGACGACTCTTCATCGGATCAAGCGTATCGGGGCACCGCGAGCGATCGCTCGGGAATCCGGGCGGTTTCCGCCGGGGCGGCTACTGGGCTCGCGTCGCACCCTCGACGATCCGGTCCCGATAGAGGGGGTCGACCGCAACCGGCGCGACGTCGTAGAAGAAGCCTCGCTGGGCGATCGCGGCGCGGACCGGCGCGAAGGCCGCGAACGAATCGGGCGCAACCTTGATCGACACCACGTGCCGATCGGGGTGAAGCCAGGACATCACCCGCCGCCATCGCCCATCGCGTTCGAGCTCGGCGAGAGACGAGACCTCGATGCCGCCGTTGGGCCGAAGCGCGATGCTCCGCTCGATGTCCTGACCGCCGGTCCTCCAGCAGTAGTGGACGATCGCGATGCTTCGATCCGGATCGACGGCCTGCTCGTTCCAGGTGGTCCAGCTCTCGCATGGATGCGCATCGGGATCGGACCAGTCGTTCACGCAGTGGACCCGACCGCCCGACAGCACGAGCTGCACCGGGACGCGTTCGGCCAATTCACGCAGCCGCGGGGTCCGAAGCGCGACCTCGAGAACCGACTCGGCGGAACGGAGTTCCTCGTCGAGTCGGCCCACGTCCGCCTCGAGCCGGGGCACGATCCGATCGAGCATGCCGGTCATGTCGTCGGCGCCGGCGAGTTCCCGCTCGAGATCCCGGATCAACTCGGCTCGCGCCGCCAGTTCGCCGCGAGCCTGCGCGACGCGGACGCGCCCTGCCTCGGCGGCGACGCGGCCCTGCTCGAGACTGCCGGCCTCGACGACGGCGAGCCTCCTCTCCAGATCGGAGATCCGTCGAGCGACCGCGACGGCGCCGGTGTCGGAAGAGGTGGAACGCCGCGCTTCGTCGGCCCCGCCGACGACGAGGATGGGGCCTCCGATCCGCGCCAGCAGCGCGACGAGCATCGCCACGAAGATGAACAGCCCGAACATGTTGCAGATCGTGTCGAGCAGCAGGTCGAGGCTCTCGCCTTGCGTCGAAGCGCGTCGTCTCATCGGCGCGGCTCCGCGGGCGGCGGGAAGGCGTCGGTCGTCCACTGCGCTTCCGGGATCAGGTCGAGGCCGGTGGAGATCCCTTCGTAGCGCGGTTCGTCCCGCAGCGCCTCGAGCATCCGTTCCCAGACCGCGATGCCGGAGGGCTTCAGCACCACGAGCAGGTAGCGGGACTCCCAGTCCGGGCGGCTGCGGAACGCCTGCAGCACCAGTTCCGCCAGCGCGGCCGGATCCGAATCGACGAGGGCGAGCGGCGCCTCGGCATCCGCATCGAAGGAGATCACCGCCCGGGCGCCGGAGACCTCCGCCACCGTCGGCGCCGCATCGCCACGATCCGCGATCAGGTACGTGATCCGCTTCCTTCGCCGCGTGTCGGCGAGAGCCTCGAGCAGCGCGTCGCGGCGACGCATGAGGTCGATCGCGATGGCGGCGCGGGGATCGAGTTGCGCTTCGGCCAGGACATCCTCGAGTCGCCGTTCGAGATCCTCGATGCGGCTTCGTGCGGCGTCGAGGCTCGTGCCGAGATCGAGCAGCTCCGCCCGGCTCTGCGCGAGCGAGGTGTTGGGATCCTCGGAGCGCCGCCGCTGCATGGCCGAGAGCGCCGCGGTCAGCTCCTCGAGTCGCCGCAGCTGCTCCTGCCGCGCTGCGCGGACGTCGGTCGAGCGGGCATCGGATCTCGTCGCCGAGGCGGCCGCCTCGGATCCGATCTGCAGGATGAGCAGCAGCGTGACGAGGATCGTCAGGCCGATCGTGCACATCATCACGTCCTGAAACGAGAAGAACGAGACGGGCGACTCGGACCGGCCGCGCCGCATCAGTCCTCGCGGCCTCCCACGAGCCGGACTCGGGCCACCACGGAGACCGCGCACTCGTCGGCGACGGCGTCGAGGAAGGACTCGTCCTGACGGCGCACGAAGGTCTGCAGAAGATGGATCACCAGCGCCGCGACGAGACCCTCGCCGGTCGTGACGAAGGCGGTGTCGAGACCCTGGATCACCTCGGTCAGCCGCTGGGTGAGTTCCTGGATCTCGCCGCTGCGCTCCGACAGCACGCCGCCGAACTTGCCGATCGCCTGCGTGAGCCCCACGATCGTCCCGATGAATCCGAGCACGGGAATGGCCCAGATGAAGCCGCGGACCAGCGTGTAGCCGCCTTCCATGACCGCCTCGTCGGCGTCTGCCTGCGATCGGAGCATCTCGTCGATCTCCGCCGCACGCCCGACGTTCCTGATGCTCCGCAGCGCTCGCAGCACGCGGCTGAGGTACATGAACCGCTCCGGCTCGTCGACCGCATCCTCGATCGCCACGATCGCTCTTCCGACGGTGGGTGCGCCGAGGGTGAATCCCGGATCCGACGGGACGAAGCGCAGCCCGAGCGATCGCCGCTGGGCCGAGATCTTGAGGCTCTTGATCAGCAGGATCGCGATCGCCCACGACGCGAGCGCGGCCATCGGGATCGGAATGCCGGAGAAGCCCGTCAAGTACTGCCAGACCACGGCTCCGACCTCGCGGTCGCGAAACAGGTACGCCGCTCCGTAGACCGCGCCCATGCCGACCGCGCCGACGATCATCGACGTGATCGCGGACGGGTTGGTGAACCGGCCGCTCGGCAGGCCGATGCGGGACTCCGGATCGATGCGGGAGTAGCGGAGTGCGAACGCGTTGCCGCGGTTGGACATGGTGCGATCCTGAAGCGACTGATCGACTAGCGAACGAAGACCTGCACCGGAACCGGCGGCGGCAGGGGGCGAGGAAGGACGACGCTGCCGTCGACGACCCGGGCCTGCTCGATCCGGCAGCGATCCGAACCCGGATCGAAGACGACCACCCAGAACTCCGGGCGTCCCGAGGCGCGGCCCTCCACGCGACGCACGCCGCGGGCGTCGGGTGGCACGAGGATCCCGGCCGGGGCGAGGGCGGCGAGTCGGGACGCGATCTCCGCGCGACGCTGCTTCGAGTCGCGGGCGAGCGCCGCCGCATCGGGGGGCCCGCCGAGCGCGAGCAGGTAGGCCCTCCGCGCGTCGGTGCGATTGCGGTCGGACTGCCCCTGCGCGACGATCAGCCAGTCGTAGCGCAGGCTCTCGGGATGCTTCAGGGGAAGCTGGTCGAGCCACTGGCGCATCGCCACGCCGGCGTCGCTCGACGGATGCAGGTCCGAGACGATGGACGCGACGAGCCGCAGCATCTGGAACTGAAGGCCCGGGTCGTCGAAGCGCGTGTTTGCGGCGCGCGAGAACAGATCGAGCAGCGCAGCCTCGAGACCGGACGGCGGAACCGCCGGCAGCCTCGCGATGAACTCCTCGAGAAGCACCGTCGAGTTCGCCGGCTCCGGCACGCCGAGCACTTCGGCCGGATTGAGGATGGGCGAGGAGAGCTTGCCGAGCGGCGCCGTGAGATCGGCGGTGGAGCGGACCTCGCCCTTCATGCGACCGTTCTCGACCCCGCGACCGTAGCGTGGCCCGGATCGCGTTCGGACGAGCCAGAGGTTCGCCAGTCCCGAGTCGTTCAGCCGCGCCTCGACCTCCTCCGCGAGCGAAGCCCGGCTCGAGTCGATCGCGGCGACGAGCCGCGACTCTTCGAGGAGGGCCTCGCCAGCCTGTCGGTAGGGCGAGAATGGATGCGCGGCGAGATGCTCCTCGAGCAGGGCCGCGAGACGACGCGCCGACTCGAAGTCGCGCGGATACCAGTCGTCTCCGGTCCGGAAGGTGACCGTCGCGGCGGGCCACACCACATCCCTCCAGTTGGCGATCGCGACGGCGGCCTTCGCGGACCGCTCGCCGAGTTCGTGGTCGAGCAGGGTCCCCTCCGCCTGCAGGACCGCGCCGTGATCGCGAAGGAGCGACCGGTACGCCTCGAGGTGCTCGGTCTCCGGCGCCTGCGGATCGCCGATCGAGGCGAGCGACGCCGCAAAGGCGCTCGATCGATCGGAGTGCTCCGTCCAGGCATCGCGCAACTCGCCGAGATCGATCAGCAGCGCCACGAAGTTCTCCTGCTGCCCTTCGAGATGCTCGAATCGACGCGCCTCGTCGGCGATCAGTTCCTGGAGCTCTTCGAGCGCCGCGACGACCTCGGGACTCCGGCGCGCATCGTCGCGGGATCGCGGGAACGGCACGTCCTCGAGTCGGCTGGCCAGTTCCGCGAGCGCCAACCGGGCCATCGTGATCTCTTCGAGAAGCCGATCCTCCCGCCGTTCCGTCCATTGGGCCTGCAGCGCCGCGACGCGACGAGCCTCGGCCTGATCGGACTCGCGGGCGATCCTCTCGAGCCGGTCCAACTCGCCGTCGATCTCGAGAAGCGACAGGTCCTCTTCGGAGAGCAGCGTCTCCGAGGCGGCGATGGCGTCCGCGACCCGCCGTCCCCGTGCGAGCTCGACCGACTCGGCCCGCAGGGCCTCCTCGACCGCCGCGGCGAGGTCGGGGTGATCGAGCACGAATTGCGGTCGCGAGTCCTGGATCGATCGGGCGATCTGCGCGGCCTCGACGGCGCTGCCCGAATCGAGCAGCGCGCGGATCTGGCTCTCGGTGCCCTTCGCCAAGGACCGTTCGCGCAGAAGGACACCGAGGAGTCCGATGCCGGTGGCGACGGCGAGCACCGTCGCGGTCGCCCAGGAGACGGTGAACAGCAGGCGCCTTCTTCGCCGCGAAGCCTCGCGCTCCCGAACCGCCGCGACCCGTCCGGATAGTCCCGGCGGGATCTCGCCTTCCGCCTCGATCACGCCGGCGGCGAGCCGTTCGATGGTCTCGGCGTCGCGCCGTTCGTCGAGGGCCCTCTCGAGATCGCTCCGCAGGTTCGCGCGTCGCGCCTCCTCGCGCTCCGCGTCGCGGAGCGACTCGAGCCAGTCGAAGCTCGGGGCCACGAGCGCCAGCGTCTGCGGCGACGGTCGAAATCCATCGTCGACCAGCGCGGCCCACTCGGACTCCAGTGACTCCATCGCGGGCCGGTCCATCGCCGCCGCCGCCTCGTGCACCGCATCGGCGATTCGGGAGAACGCGGCGTCGGCCTGCTCCTGCCGAAGCTCGGACCGCATCGATTCGAGGCGCTGGCGCAGGCCCTGCGGCATCGCGGCGGTCCAGCGCCTCGAGTCGATCTGTCGCAGCGCGTCCTCGACGCCTTCGAGGCGACGCGACGCAAGCGCTTCCTTCGCGTTGGCCGTGATCGTCGCCATCGCCTCGTCCTCGAGCGACTCGGCGAGTCGACGCCAGTGCTCGCTGCGGGCATCGGCGTCGGCGAGCCGCTGCACCGCGTCGATCTGCGCGACCGGCGACTGCCGGCCGAGGAACGCCTTCCGCATGGCGCGAAGCGGCTCCTGCAGCCCTCGCACCCGCGCGAAGGACGCGTTCAACTTGGAGAGGGCCTGCGCGTCGATCGGCGAGTTGGGCAGCGTCCCCGACGACTCGCACGCGGCGATCCAGTCGGGCCGCGAAGCCAAGGCCTGGAGCTCGGCGCCGCGCTGCACGAGGTCGTGCGAAGCCTTGGCGTGGGCGACCGCCTCGACCATCAGGCCCCGATCGATCCAGTCTGCGCAACGGCGGAGTTCCTGATTCGTCTCGACGAGAGCCTCCTCGAGGATGGTCCGCGCCGCGAGCAGCGCCTCTTTCGAAGGAGTTGGAGTGCCGAGGATGCCCGTCACCGCTTCGCGGGCCTGCTGATGCCGGTCGACGATGCTCATGTTCCCGTTCCGATCAGGTCCAGCAGTTCGAGAATGAATCCAAGGCCGGCGCCCGCCGCGACGGAGGCGAGCAGGACCACGAGTCCGCGTCGCGTACCACGGCCGGGGTCGTGGAACTCGTAGGTCGCATCGTCGTCGAACGGTTCCAGCGACGGAAACGGCCGTACCTCGGCAGGGGCCCGAGTCGACGGCATCGATTCGCGAACCGCGATCGTGGCGTTGCCGGATTCGATTCGCTCCGTGCCGCTCGCCACCGGGGCCTGCACCGTGGGCTCGGCATCCGCGGTCCTGGGCGCGGGTGGTCGGTCGCGCAGATCAAGGAGTGTCGGGCCCGGCCGGATCGACTCCCTCGGCCAGCTCGGATCATCGTCCCGAAGCAGCCGTAGGCGCATCGACGAGTCCGGTCGCGTGCGATCCCATCGCGTCGCGAAGCCTGTTCGCCATGCCGCGGCGGGCGGAAGCCGCGAGAGCAGTTCGGCGGCGATCGATCGAAGGTCCGTGCCGGGCGGGAAGATCACGGTGATCGGCTGGGTCGGGATCGCCGTGCACCGTTCAACGACGACCGTGATCCATGCGTCGTCGCCAACCATCGCCGTCCAGGCGCCATCGGACGCGATGTGCTCCGGGGGCGCTGGTTCGTCCAGTTCGCGAGGCGGCCCGGTCCAGTCGTCGAAGAACCGGTGCGCGAGAAGCCATGACGCGATGCGCTCTTCGCGCTGGGCTTCGCCATCGAACGCGACGTGGTGCGCGATGCGATTGCCGCGTCCGGTGTGGTCGACGCCGCAGGTGGCGAATCGAGTCAGCACCGCCCACTCGACGCGACCGACCTGCAGCCGCCGAAGCGCGAAAGCGGGCCCTTCCCCGCAGCCTGGAGCGAACGCGGACATCGGCTCGAGCAGTTCGATCAGCCGTGTCGGAGCGTCCCGGGTCGCTGCGACGATCGTGAAGCCGCCGTGGCGACCATGCAGGCCCGCCGGCGCGGACGTGTGGATCATCTCGATGATCACGAGCCGGTCCGAAGCGAGGAGTCCAGCGCGTGGCGCAGGGGAATGGCGGCCCATCGTGGGCGGGCGGACTCGCCGAGCTCGGATGGGCCGGATCCGAGGGCGCTGTGCGGAAGGCAGGTGACGCTCGTCGACACCGAGTCGAGAAGCGACAGGACCTCCGGCATCAAGGGACCGATCGCGTTCCGCGTGCGGTCCGCGATCGCCGCGATCCGGTCCTGATCGAGCCGGCGCTGCGAAGCATCAGACCCGCCGAGCACCGGCTCCTCGAGCAGCTCGTCTCCGAGGAGCTCGCCTGCCCACAGGTCCGCTTTGGTGACGGCGACGACGATCGGCGTCGAGACCGACGCCGCGCTGCCGATGCCCCGCAGTTCCCGAAGGCGTGCCGCGAACTCGGCCACCACGAGATCCTGCCGGTGCGAGGAGCCGTCGCCTGCTCGCGCGGCGCGGACCTGGGGAGAGCGTGCGTCGAGCGCCTCGACGAACCGTCGATCCTGCAAGGGATCGAGCGTGACGATGATCGCCTCGCTCCGGGCGAGGTGGCGCGTCGCGGCGCGGGCGTGCACGTCGGCCTGCGGGAGATAGTGCTCGCCGGCGTTGTCGTACATCGCGACCAGCCGCGTCGCGTCGCCATGGGTGAAGGTGAACATCAGAGGACGAGGAATCGTCTCCTCGCGGCCCTCGACCAGAGCGATCCGATAGTGCCGATCGCCCGCGATCTCGGTCTTCTCGGGCGTTCGGGCGGCGGCACCGCCGTCCTGGCCGGAGCCGAAGAGGGCGGCCTCGTCGATGTGCAGCGATCGATTGAACCAAGGCTCGCTGTCCATGAAGAGATCGCCGAGAAGCGGCGCGAGGCGCCGCATCGACCAACTCGATGCCGCGAGCAGCGTGCTCTTCCCGGCGCCCGGAGCGCCGACCACCGAGATCGAGGAGACCGTGCTCTCGAGTGCCGCTCGCGGAACCTCGCTGTGGCAGCGCGGGCATGCCAGGCGCCGGCAGCGTCCGCCACCCGGATCGATCGCGGCGCCGGTCGAGTCGAATCGGCTCGGCGCGAACCGCATCGGCTCGTCCGCGCCGAGGATCGGATCGCCGATGAGCGGAGAGCTCTCGGCGATGAACTTCACATCAAGGGCGGCGAAGCGATGCCAGCAGTGGCAGCACTGCACCGAGTCCAGAAGCGTGATGCCGTCATGGGTCATGGGACTGGTGGGATCGGTCCGAGCCGACTGGGAACTGGTGCGGGCAGGATTCCGGCTTGTCGGAGTGGCTGGATCTCGACGAGGGTCATCGAACCCTCCTCCGTCTCGCGCAGCTGCTGGTCTCCGAGCTGGACCGCTGCGGCGAAAGTCCTCCAGTCGTCGGCGAGCGGCGAACCTGGTGAAAGGTAACGCTCCTCGACCCCCCTCGCGTCCAGCGCGATCGATTCCGGGCCGTCGCTTCTTCCGATGATGGTCGTCTCGAGGCCGACCCATCGGCAGTTGAGGCACGGGCGAAACGCGACGAGCATGTGCCCAGGCAGAAGCACGATCGCTGCGGGGATGTCGAGCTTCCGGAGGATCGATGCGAAGGCGAGGCTGCCGTCGGCGCAGTTGGCCTGCCGATGCCGGACGATCTCGTCGAGCGATCGCACGTACTGCGACCCTTCCATGGACGTCCGCCCGATGCTGCTGTAGGTGATCCCTCGGTTTCGCATCGAAGCCCACACGGCGAAGACCGTCTGGAACACCCTTTCGTACCTCTCCTCGTCGATGAGGTCGTAGGAGTCGAGCGCGCCGAGATCGATCGCCTCCCGAAGCAGCGGATCGATCCATGGATGGTCCTCGTTGACCAGCGCCGCGAACGAATCGCTCTGGCCCAGATTGGCTTCTCGGATCGGCCGAACGCGGACCGTGCGTCGAAGTTCCGTTCTCGTGCCATCCAGAGTGACCCCGACGAGCAGGTCTGCGACGCCGGGCTCGAGCCGGTTCGCAAGCCCCTCTCGATCCCACTGAATCGACGGAAGCACCGAGTGCGGACGCTCGGCCCTTCCGAGCGTGCCCTGCCACCGGCCTTGCTGGATCAGTCCGTCGGACACGACCTCGACCTCGCAACGCATGTCGTCGCGGATCGGCGTGATGACGATCTCGAACGGCGCGTCGAGATCGCCACGCGTGTAACCGGTCTCGATCAGGACCGGCGATCGGCCGATCGCCGCGTAGATCGCGCTCGCGAACAGCGTCCCATCCTCGATCCTGACATCGATCGAGCTCGGATCGGCCTCGACCGATCGTCGCGAGATCGCGACGAAGCTCAGCGCGAGCGCGAGGCAGGCGACGGCGGCTGCGGTCCCGATCCAGAAGAAGAGGGATCGTGGGGTGTCGGTATTGCTGCGCCAGTGCCGTCTTGGCGCAGGCGTGCGTTGGAAGGGCGATCGCCCGGCGACCGCCGGAGCCGCGCCGGATTGCGCGGTGGATCCTTGGCGAAGCGAGATCTTCCGGGGAACAGGCGACTCGGGCGGCACGGGTGCGATGGCGAAGTCGTGGCCGCATCGGGGGCAGCGCGTCGCCGCGGACGACTTTGCCGCATGGCCGCAGGAACCGCATCGCCGCGGCTCGCTCATGTGGAATCTCCCGGAACTGAATCGCCTGCGATCGAGGCGTCGGACGGCCTCGCGATCCACGCGGCGCTCGCGGCGAGGACCGACACCGCGGCCAGCGTCGCCGCCAGCACCACGAGCCAGTTCGGAACGCCGCCTGCGACGAGGCGGTGTCGTGGCGCTCGCGCGGTGTCGGATGCCGACACCTTCGAGTGTTCGATCCGCCTCGCGGGCACTGCCGCATGCCAGCGATGTCCGTCGGGAGCAGGTCCGCCCGCGCACAGTCGCGTGGTGGGCGGCGGCGGATCCAAGCCGATCGACCAGCCGATGGTCGGGGCCTCGCGCTCGGAGAGTCGACGGAGGACCCGCATCAGCGATCGCGCCGCATCGTCGTCCACCAGCGCGACACCGCGGTCCTCGCCGAGTTCGATCAGTCGATCGCGTGCCGACTCGAGGCGGTCGTTCGGTGAAGCGGGCTTGGGATGGCCGAAGGAGATCGGCATGGGAAGCCCCGCTTCGAACGACGGCGAGTCCCAGAGCCAGGCCTCGTCGAGCACGGTCCAGAGGCCTGCAGCGACGAGCGCGGCGTAGTCGCGCGCATCCAGTTCGATGGCCTTCACGACCACTGCATCCTCGTCGTCCGCCAGTCCGGTGAAGACGCGAGCGACCAGAAAGCGTCCATCACCCACCGGGGCCCCCGCGGCGGCAAGCGAACCACGCTGCAGCGCCCGCCGAGAGCCGGCGGCCACCAGTTCAAGGAGCGACGAGACCAGTTCGTCGCCGCCTTCTTCGCGGAGACGATGGTCGGTCGAGCCTCGATCCACCCTCGCGAGCAGCCGATGGGTGGACACGAAGGCGGTTGCCTGAGACTGTGGCAAGAGAGGGTCCCCGGCGAGGAAGGTGCGGACTCGTCTGCGTCCCGTCGGAAGATAGAACGCGGTCAACCGGCGATCAACAGTTCGCCGCCGGCAACGAAAGGACGGGTCCTCATGAGCACACCATTGCCCGGGTCGCCGCCTTCAGGTTCCGGAGATCGGATTCGGCTTCTCGTGATCGCGGTCTGCGGAGGCATCATCGGGCTGTGCGGGTTCCTCGCGATTCGCTGGATGATCGGCTGAAGCCGCATCGCCTCCGGAGCCGAGCGACTGAGCCGCGGTCCGTCACTCGCCCGGCACGAGCAGCACGCGGCGATCGGGATCGTCGG
>CAZTMB010000062.1:0-2134 GCA_964614695.1 uncultured Isosphaeraceae bacterium
TACGATCTCCGCTTCGCGCCGGAGAACCCTGAACGTGGCCAAGAGCGACCCCACCCCGACCCAGAACGCCAACGACACCACCCGCATCATCTACTCGATGCTCGGCGTGTCGAAGACGATCGACCGCAAGCCGATCCTGAAGGACATCAGCCTCTCGTACTACTACGGCGCGAAGATCGGCGTGCTCGGCCTGAACGGCAGCGGCAAGAGCACGCTGCTCAAGATCATGGCCGGCGTCGACAAGGAGTTCGACGGCAAGGTCACCGCCGCGCAGGGCTACCAGATCGGCTACCTCGAGCAGGAGCCGCTGCTCAACGATCCGCGCACGGTGATCGAGGTGGTGCGCGAAGGCGTGCAGCCCACGATCGACCTGCTCGCGGAGTTCGATCGCGTCAACGACAAGCTCTGCACCGATCTCTCGCCGGAGGAGATGGAGCGCACGCTCAACCGCCAGGGCGAGATCCAGGATCGCCTCGAGCAGATGGGCGCGTGGGACCTCGACAGTCGCCTCGAGATGGCGATGGACGCGCTGCGCTGCCCGCCGCCGGAGCAGTCCCTCTCGACCTGCTCGGGCGGCGAGCGCCGCCGCGTGGCGCTCTGCCGACTGCTGCTTCGCGATCCGGAGATCCTGCTGCTCGACGAGCCGACGAACCACCTCGACGCCGACAGCGTCGCGTGGCTCGAACAGCATCTCTCGCGATGCCGCGGCACGGTCATCGCGGTGACGCACGACCGCTACTTCCTCGACAACGTGGCGGGCTGGATCCTCGAACTCGACCGCGGCCACGGCATCCCGTGGAAGGGCAACTACTCGTCGTGGCTCGACCAGAAGGACAAGCGTCTCGCGACCGAGGAGCGTCAGGAGTCGGTCCGCCGACGGGCGCTGCAGCGCGAGCTCGAATGGATCCGCACGAACCCGAAGGGCCGGCAGAGCAAGAGCAAGGCCCGCATCGCCGCGTACGAGCGGATGGTCGAGGAGAAGGCCGACCAGAAGGTGAAGGAACTCGAGATCTTCATCCCGCCGGGGCCGCGGCTCGGCAATGTGGTGATCGAGGCCAAGGAGCTCTCGAAGGGCTTCGGCGATCGAGCGCTGCTCGAGGGCGTCTCGTTCACGCTGCCGCCCGGTGCGGTCGTCGGCATCATCGGCCCCAACGGCGCCGGCAAGACCACGCTCTTCAAGATGCTCGTGGGGCAGGAGAAGCCCGACGCCGGAGCGCTCGAACTCGGTTCGACGGTGAAGTTCGCCTACGTCGAGCAGGGCCGCGACTCGCTGCCGGCCGGCAAGAGCGTGTGGGAGGCGATCTCCGACGGCGACGAGGACATCATCCTCGGCGGGGCGAAGGTCAACAGCCGCGCGTACGTCTCGCGGTTCGGTTTCGCGGGCACCGACCAGCAGAAGCTCGTCGACACGCTCTCGGGAGGCGAGCGGAACCGCGTGCATCTCGCCCGCATGCTCCGTTCGGGCGCGAACGTGATCCTGCTCGACGAGCCGACCAACGACCTCGATGTGAACACCATGCGGGCGCTCGAGGAGGCGATCCAGAACTTCGCCGGTTGCGTGCTGGTCATCAGCCACGACCGCTGGTTCCTCGATCGCGTGGCGACGCACATTCTCGCCTTCGAAGGGGACAGCAAGACCTTCCTCTACCCGGGCAACTTCAGCGAGTACGAGGAGGACCGGAAGCGGCGGCTCGGCGAGGACGCCAGCCAGCCCAAGCGGATCCGATATCGGGCGCTCACCCGCTGATAAACGGGGCTTCGGCGAGGCGGAACATCGATCCTGCGGCGAATTCCCCAGCCCTTGGTTGACCAACATCGATTCGGCGACAGGGTGAATCTGTCCCTCGGGGGACGATGATCCGGGGTGAACTCGCCACCCCCCGGTCGCAAGACCGGTACTCCGCCAGCGACGAGGTCCCTTCGGGGGCCTCGTCGTCGTTTGGGGATTGGAGATGGACGACCTCGGGGGCCCCGATCCCAGAAGTCTTGTGCGCTCGCGGAACCCCTCGGCAGGCCGACTGGAAACGGGGGCCTCGAGGCGGTTCGACTCGATCCCTGAACGGGCTTCCGGTTGCCGACCAGTCGGGACGCTCCGGCCTCCGGCTCCCTTGGCCGCATTCCTCCTCCTCTCCCG
>CAZTMB010000062.1:2234-4572 GCA_964614695.1 uncultured Isosphaeraceae bacterium
CTCTCCTCCTCTCCTCCTCTCCTTTCTCTCCGCTCCTCCCGCCTTTCTCCTTGCCCAACCGCTTTCCGGACCTACCTTTCCGTCCACAGGGAGACTTCGGAAAGGGGAGTCCGGCCGCGCAGGTGTCGCGGCGGCAATCGTGTTTCGCCCCTTCTCGGAGAAAGACCCATGTCGCGTTCCCTTCAGGTCGGCGTGTCGGCCCTCGCGGTGCTGGCCCCGGTCGCCCTCGCATCCGCCCAGTTGAACGGTTCCTGGAACCCGAACTACGGCGGTCCGCTCGCTCAGCAGCTCGTCAACACCGGCTTCGGCAACGCGACCGACGGCAACCTGCAGTTCGCCAACGGCTCGGAGCTCGACGCGGCGTTCTCGTACACCGCGGGCGGCTTCGTGAACATGCTGCTCACCGGCAACCTGCAGAGCAACTTCAACAAGCTCGTCATCTTCATCGACAACGGCTCCGGCAGCGGCCAGAACACGATCTCCGGCGGCGCCGACCTCCCCGGCAACTACAACGGCTTCACCTTCGACGCTGGCTTCAACGCCACGCACTACATCATCGCCAACGGCGGCGGCGACCCGTACGGGTGGTACGTCAACGCCGGCAATCTCGTCGCGAACGAGGGCGGCTACGTCGGAGGCAACGACGGCCAGAGCGGCGGCGTCCTCTCGGGCGGCGGCTACGCCACCAACCTCATCCTGTCGGCGATCAACAACTCGAACACCGCGGGCGTCGACGGCAACGTGGGCGACCCGGTGGTCGATCCGCTCACCGCGACGACGGGCATGGAGTTCGCGATCGATCTCTCGTGGCTCGGCCTGACCGGCGACACCTTCCGCGTCACCGCGTTCATCAACGGCGGCGGCCACGACTACGCAAGCAACCAGTTCCTCGGCAGCCTGCCCGCCTTCACCGGCAACCTCGGCGGCGACGGGGCCGGCAACTTCACCGGCAACCTCGCGGGCATCAACCTCGCGAACTTCGCCGGCGACCAGTTCTTCACCGTGACCGTGCCCGCTCCGGGCGTGCTCGCGGTGCTGGGTCTCGCGGGCCTGGCTCGCGGGCGGCGTCGCGGCGCCTGATCGGCCGCCTCGCCATCTCGAAAACCGTGCGTGCGACGAGGCTCCTTCGGGAGCCTTGTCGTTTTGACTCGTTGGGGCCTGGTTCTCATGAACGCCGGGCGTTCGATCGGCCCGCTCGTGGAGCGGAGCGGGCCGGAATCCGCGAGAGGACGGTGTCGAGGAGCCGCGTCGCCCGGCCCGCTCACCGGCATTCAGCGGGCGAGAAACACCGCGATCCGAGGGATCACCGTCCGCGGCCGATCGCCGTGAAGGGTGTGCCCGGCGTCCGCCACGACTTCGACCGTCGCCGACGAAATCCCCGCGGCGAACACCGGGGCCGCCGACGCATCGAGGATCGCGTCCGCCTCGCCCCACAAGACGAGCGTCTTCGCGTCGATCCTCGGCAACGTCTCGCGGAGCCCGTCGAGAAGCAGCGGGCCGAGCGCATCGACGACGAGTTCCTGCACGTCTTGTCGCTTCCGCAGATCCGCCGCGAGCGCCGATCGGATCAGGCGGGGGAGGCGCGGCGGCCTCACGAAGTTGAGGGCGATCACGCGATCGAGATCGGCGACGCTTCGGACCTCGAGCGGATTGCGATCCGCCTCGACCTCGCGCATGAAGCCGTTGAGCCTCGGTGCCCGCACGCCGGCCGGGCCGAGCAGCACGAGCCGCTCGACGCGATCGGGCATGCGGGCGGCAAGTCGCGCAGCCAGCGCGCCGCCCATGCTCGCTCCGGCGAGATCGAACGGGCCTTCGATCGTTCGATCGATCCAGGCGACGATCGCCTCGACGTACGCCTCGGTCTCCGGCCCGATCGGGCGAGCGATTGCTTCGGCGAAGGTCGGCGAGTCGCCGTGGGCGAACGACGGCCTCGTGATGCGAGCCGCGAGTTCGCGGTCGATCCGATGCTCGCCGAATCCCGGAAGGTCCGGTGCGATCACCCGGCGATCCGATCGAAGCCCCGCGAGCAGCGAGAGCATCGTCTCCTTGCGAACACCAAGGCCATGCAGCACGACGAGCGGCGGGGCGGTGATCGGCCCGCGAGCCTCCGCGACCAGGCACGGCCAGCCACCGAGCCGCAGCCTTCGCAATCCCAGAGCCGCCGGACCGGCTCGCATCGCGATCGCCAGAAGCCAGGTCCCGCCGAGGCGAGCCAGCACGATCACCGTCGCGACCACGGCCGCGCCGCCGAGCATCGCGACCGCGGCCAACGCCGGATCGATCGAGGACTCGCTCGGCAGGGCGGCGGTCGGCACGGAGCGAGCGTAGCGGCGAACGA
>CAZTMB010000062.1:4672-6696 GCA_964614695.1 uncultured Isosphaeraceae bacterium
GACGTTGGCGCGATCGCCGCAAGCGACGCGCATCGGGCACGACCGCCGCCGGTCGCTTGACCGCTCCGCTCGATCGAGATTCGACCCCGACTCGACGCAGTCGCCGGTGATGGCGACATGTCTGCGCTCGCCGTCGCGTCTCGACCGGGACCGTTCACAACCCGACTCGACTCGGCCGCATCTGCGGCTCGACCGCCGACGGCTCGCCGTGGGATCCGCGCCTCACCCGTGAAGGAGGATGCGCTCGGATCCGGTCGGCGAAGCGCTTCCCGATCCTTGCCTGGAGACCTCCGGTGTCTCGACTCGCAACCTCGCCTCGCTGCGGCGACCCATCCCACTCCGACCCTCGCCGCGCGACGAAGCCTCGCGGCTTCTCGCTCGTCGAACTGCTCGTCGTGATCGCCATCCTCGGCGTGCTGCTCGCGCTGCTCGCGACGGCGATCGCCCCGGTGCGGCAGGCTTCGCGGGTGGCGGCGGACCTCGCGAACCTTCGCCAGATCGCGCTCGCCTCGACGAACTACGCCTCGGATCATCGCGGGCTGCTCGTCGATGCGCAGCTGCCGCACGGCACGGCGCCGCTCGACGAGTCCGCGTCGTTCGTGAACACCCTGTCGCCCTACGTCGACAGCCCGCTCGCGCTGCGATCGCCGATCGACCAGAGCCGGCATTGGCGGGAGGACGGCGAGCCGATTCCCGGCAGCGACTCGCGCTACCGCGCGACGAGCTACGGTCTCAACAACCATCTCTGCCGCGAGTTCAGCCCGTGGGGTGCGATCGATCCTTCGCGGATCACCGATCGGCTTTCCCTCGTGCCGACGCCGGCGAGCACCGTCCACTTCCTTCTGATGGCCGAGTCGGGCTCCTACGCCGGCGCCGATCACGTGCATGTCGAGGAGTGGGGCGGGCTCGGGCAGGCACCCGCGGTCGCGACGAGCCAGTGCGCGACGGCCGCCGCGGGCGGCGTCGCGGGCACGCCCGACGCGCGATCCAACTGGGCGTTCCTCGACGGGCATGTCGCCACGCACGCCTTCGGAGAGCTCTACCTCGACGCCTCCCGCAACCGCTTCGACCCGAACCAGAGCGGCGTGTTCGACCTGCTCGCCGCCGCACCGGAGACTCCTTGATGAACCTCTCGACTCGATCGAGCCGCGGCCTTTCGATCGCGGCGATGCTGGCGTCGATCTCGTTCGCCATGCCGGTGTCGGCGCAGTTCCACGCGGGCGACATCGGCCTGCTCGTGCCGGCGGAACGCCTCGAGACCGGCGCGTTCGACTCGGCCACCGGCGAGCTCGATCCGATTCGCGTCTTCGGCGGGACCTTCGGAGACAGCGGATTCCCGGGGTTCACCTCGAATCCCGGCTTCGATGCGCCCGCAGGCACCTTCGTGACCGGAACGCGCGTCGGCTTCGACGCGATCGCGGGCCTGCGCCGCTTCACCGGCGACGGCCTGGAGATCGTCGACGACGCGCAGCTGCGGATCTCTTTCCTCACGCTCTCCCGCACCCTCGGCGCCGAGCCGATCGCGGGATTCGATCTCGCGGTGCAGTCCAACGGCGGCTTCCATCGTCACCTGAACTTCACGCTCGAGGGCCTCGGCGCGCCGCTGCCTTCGCCGGGCGTGTACGTGGTCGAGTTCGAGCTGTACTCGACCGACTCCGCGGTCGAGCGGAGCGAGCCGTTCTTCATCGCCTTCGACTTCGAGGCCGGCGAAGTCGCGCGGCAGGAGGCGATCGACTGGATCGTCGCCAATCTGCTCGCTCCGCCGTGCCCGGGCGACCTCGACGGCGACGGCACCATCAGTGGCGGCGACCTCGCGGTGCTGCTCGCGGGCTGGGGCGGATCGACGCCCGACCTCGACGGCGACGGAGTCGTCGGCGGCAGCGATCTCGCGGTGCTGCTTTCCTCGTGGGGCGAGCCGTGCGGTCCGTGACCGCACGACGGCGTCTCGTTCAACTTCAGCGTGTCGCAGTGGCGCGACGCACGACTCGGATGGAGCCCGGCGGGCTCGACAGGAGAAGATCATG
>CAZTMB010000062.1:6796-16614 GCA_964614695.1 uncultured Isosphaeraceae bacterium
GCCGACGAAGGCAAGGAACCGCATCTGGACATCTGGGTGCGAGTGGTCGGCGACGCGATCGTGACCGGTTCGATCACCGAAGGCGATCCGGGCGAGCCGGTGTCGGAGGAGTCGCGGGTCTTCGGCGCTGAACTTGGCGAAGACCCGGTCTTCCCGTTCTCCGCGGTCGAGCCGGGCTTCCAGATCCTCGCGAGCAAGCAGACCGCCGGCGCAACCTTCGCCTTCGACTTCACCGGGCCGGTGCTGCGTTGGACACCCGACGGCTTCGCCGCGGACGGCGCCTCGATGGTCCTCGGCTTCGGACCGGCCGAGGCGACCTCGGGCGCCGGCGCCGCACCGGGCTTCGTGTTCGCGACCACGCCGGACGGCAGCCTGCATGACCACTTCGACTACACGCTGCTCGGGCCGGACGGAAGCGATCCGGTCGAGGGGATCTACGTCCTGCAGATCGCCTTCCGCGGCGAGAGCCCGGCGCGGTCCGCGAGCGAGCCGTGCTACGTCGTCTTCAATCTGGGGCTCTCCGAAGAGGACCACGAACTCGCCGAGCAGCAGGCCCGTTGGCTGCTCGCGTGCGATCTCGACGTGACCGGCGACGGCACCGTGGGCGGCGACGATCTCGCGGCGCTGCTGGCGATGTGGGGCACCGACGATCCGGCGGGCGATCTCGACGGCGACGGTCTCGTCGGCGGGAGCGATCTCGCGATCCTGCTCGGCGCGTGGGGCTACGAGTGCCCGTGACGAGATGACCGCCGTCCGCGATCCGGAGTCACGTCCAGATCGCGACGAGGGTCATGAGCGCAAGGCCGGCGCCGGTGGCGATGAACCGCCGGCGCCGGCCGGTTCGTGCGGGGATGAACTCCTCGCGGATGATGTCGAGCGCTCCGATGTAGATGAACGTGCCCGCGGCGATCGCGTCGAACCAGATCTCGAAGGCGGTCTCCACGTCGCTGCTGGCGAGGCTCGTGAGGGCGACTCCCAACAGCACGCCGATCGGCGTCATCGCGGCGAATCCGGCGAGCAGCGGCGTGGCACGGCCACGCGCGATCCCCGCTCGATGCATGCTGACACCCAGCGCGAACGCGGCCGAGGCCTTGTGGGCGAGGATCGCGACGAGCACGATGGCGAAGCCGCTCGCGGTCGCCTGCGTGCCCAGGGCGAGACCCGCGATCAGCGAGTGGATCGAGAGCGTCAGCAGGAGCAGATAGGGGAAGACGCCCGCGGCGGCCGCGGCAGCCAGCGCCGTCGCTTCGGGATCGCCGCCCGTCGTGGCGCCGGCCGGAATTCTCGGGAGCACGCGTTCGATCGCGAGGATCGAGACGAAGCTCGCCGCGGCGATCGCGAACGGCCACGGAAAGTCCGCCTCCGGGTAGGCCGCGGCATAGCCCGACGCCGCGTCGCCGAGCAGATGCACGAACCCGGCCGCGAGGATCACTCCGCCCGCGAAGCAGTTGCCGAGGCTCAGCCAATCCAGACCTCCGTCCGCCGACGCGCGCCGCTTGCCGCGTCCTTCGATCCACCAGGGAACGAGGCTGCCGAGGAGGCCCATCGCGAAGATGAGCACCGTCGAGCCGAGTCGAAGCGGGAGTTCATCCACGAATTCGTCTCCATCGAGCCAAACGCCGCGCCCCGAGAAGGCGATCGATCGCGAACGCCGAGGACGCCATCGGTGGATCGACTCGATCACGGTCGTTGCTTTCGAGAGACGGAAACTCCCGAAGATCGGAGATGGCGAGGTCTCGCGCCTCCCTCGCGACGGGGCGTCGCGCCTCGGCTCGAGTTCGACGTACGATCGCCGAGTCCGCCGCGAGGTCGGCTCGCGACGCCTTGGATCTCCCGCACCGCGAGGTGCCGCGAGCGACGTCATGAAGCAGCTGCATGAACCCGGCTTGTTGCGATCCGGTCGCCTGGTGGCGGCGACCGCTCTGATGATCTTGGGGTCTCTGGCCGCGACCGCCTGCCGCGGCGGCGGGGGAGGCGGGGGCGAGACCATGGACTCGCCCGGCGGCGGCTACGGCGTGACGAGCAACGTCGGGACCATGGACGAAGACATCATCCAGAACGAGTCGCCGAACCAGGATCCGTTCGCGGACAACCCGGATCCGATTCCGAACTGAAGCGGGGACATCGGTGGCGCAAGGCGTCGAGGCGATCGCTCGATCGGCGGGGCTCACGCGAGTCGCATCGCAGACGCGCTGGACCGCGGGCGTCTCGCCCGCACGAATCGGCGGGAGGACTCATCGCCGCGATGCGAGCGTTCTCGGAGGGATTCGCGAGCGCATCGAAGGTTGACCCTGTCTCCCCGGAAGTCGAGTCCGACTCCGCAGCGGTGCGGACCACTCAACTCCGTCGGCGAACGATCCCGAACGCGACGAGTCCCGCCGCGGCGAGCCCGACCACCGCGAGCGATCGCCAGAAGATCGCATCGACGAGGGTCAGCCCCGAGGTCGTCGCGTCCTGGATCGTGCGATCGGTGAGGCTTTCGATCCGCTGAGTGGTGGGATCGTCGATGATCGTGAGCACGCGGTCGAGGACGCCCTGCAGTTCGACCGCGGCCTGCTGGAGCTTGACGGCGCTCTCGTCGAGCTGCTCGAAGGAGAACGACGGCTCGGTCGGCTCGCTCCCGGGCGGAGGCGGCGGGCCCTGGATGCGTTCGACCGTGTCGAGCACGCCCTGCACCGCGGCGACGGTCTTCTCCCACGCCGCGGCGGTTTCGCCCGCCCGCCCGATCGCATTCTCGAGACCGGCCCGCTGCTCGCCGAGGTTCGCGATCGCCGCGTTGATCTCGACGGCGGTCGCGCGGGCGTCCGCGACGGTCGTCGCAAGCATCTGCTGCGACTCGCGGCTCTCCTGAAGCAGTTCCGACGCCTGTTCGCGGAGCTGCTGCGGCAGCGCCTCGGCGGTCTTCGCAAGCGAAGTGCTCGCGGCACCGACCGCGTTCAGGTTCTCGACGGCCGCGCGGGAGAGCGGCGAGAGGTAGAACTCCTGCAGCAGCCGCTCGGCCTGGATTCGGGTCTGCTCGGGCAGCCGCTGGAACTGCCGGTTGAAGTCCTGCGCCTGCACGACGACCTCGGCGACGCCGGTCTCGACGCTCTTCGCGGCGGTGAAGGGCGAGAGCGGCAGGGCGAGCATGTTCACGATGCCGTTGGCGGGATCGCCGGCGCGACCCCGAGCGCCCGACGCGACGCGCCCCGTCGCCACCGACTCGATCTGGGTGGTGAGCAGTTCCTCCTGCTTCGCGGCATCGACGACCTTCACCTTGATCTGATCGACCTTGTCGTTCGGCAGGTAGCGCCGTGCAACGGACTCGGCTTGCTCGGTCATCCGCATCGCGGCCTCCTCGATGCCGGAGGCCTCGCTGCCGAAGAGGTCCTTGATCTGCCCGCTCTGCGCCGACTGCAGCAGCATCTCCGCGCTCCACCACAGGTCGATGAGCGAGACCATCGAGTTGCCCGAGGCGGTCGAGCGGTTGAGGCGATCGACCATCGTGCGCCTCGCGGAGAGCCGCTTCTCCGCGGACTTGTCGTCGATGCCTTCGAGGTTCGCGAGCGTCGTGGCGTCGATCAGGTCGCGGGCGGCGACGCCGAAGCGGTCGAGGTCGTCGTCGAAGGCGGCGGCCATCTCCGCCTGCTCGGCGGTGGGCCTCGGCGGCGGCGAGGCGCAGGCGGAGAGCCACGCGAGGCCGACGAGAAGCGAAAGAGCCTTCAGAAGCGAAGCGGAGTTGGGCACGTCGGTCTCGCGGGAGTTCATGCGCCGAACCGGTCGCGCACAGCGCGGAGTTCCTCGAGGCGGTCGAGCAGGATCTCGACCAGTTCCGGATCGAAGTGTCGGCCGCTCTCGGCGCGGATCACGTCGAGCACCTTCGACTCCGGCCACGACTCCTTGTAGCTGCGCTTGGAGGAGAGCGCGTCGAAGACGTCGGCGAGACCGACGATGCGGGCGAAGAGCGGGATCGACTCGCCCGCGCGTCCGGCGCGGATCGGGGCCTCGGGTTCCGCTGCGGCGAGCGCCTCGGGGTCGCCCGGTCCGGGATAGCCGCCGCCGTCCCAACGTTCGTGATGGCAGAGCGCCACTTCGCGGGCCGCGGCATCGAACTCGGTGCGAAGCCCCTGAAAGAGGTTCGCGCCGATCACGGTGTGGGTCTGCATGCGGGCGAACTCGGCGTCGTCGAGCTTGCCGGGCTTCTTGAGGATCGCGTCGGGGATGCCGACCTTGCCGACGTCGTGGAGCATCGCCGCGATCCGCAGGAGGTCGCGCTGCCGCTCGGCCTCGGCCGGATCGAGTCCGTGGCGTCGAGCCCACTCGGAGAAGATCGCGATCGAGTAGCCCGCGACGCGTTGGACGTGCGCGCCGGTCTCGGTGGGATCGCGCAGCTCCGCCATCCCGATCATGCGGAGGATCATCGATCGGGTGAGCGAAGCGCGTTCCATCGCGACGGTGGCGAGGCTCGCGAAGTGGGAGAGCAGCCGGCGATCATCGTCGGAGAAGCCCCGCTCGGCGTTCACGAGGACCAGCACGCCGAGCACTTCCGCGGTCGCGGTGCGCATCGGCAGGGCGAGGGCCGAGGCGAGCCGCAGGGCCTCGAATCCTTCGGCGAAGAGACCGCCGATGCGCCCGGCTTCCGCCGTCGCGGCCTCGGCATGCACGAGATCGCCGGTCATCGCGGCGCGGCCGGCGAGGCCGTCCATCGAGATCGCGATCGGATCGGCGCCGGGCACGTGCGTCGCCACGCCCTGCTCGAGTCGATGCTCGAGCAGCAGCGTGTCCCCGTGCCGAACGAGGATCGCTCCCGCCGAGGCTTCGATGAAGCGCCCGGCCTCGCCGAGGATCCGTTCGAGCAGGATGTCGAGGTCCTGGATGCGGGAGAGTTCGGCGCCGGTCGCGGCGATCGCGTGCAGTCGGTCGTGACCCGCGCGAACGTCCTCGGCGAGGTCGGCGTTGAGGGAGGCGAGGCGTCGATTCGCCTCGTCGAGCCGCTGGTTCTTGTCGCGGACCTGCCGCTCCATCGAGGCGAGTTCCGCGAAGGCCCGTTGCCGCTCGCGCTCCGCCACGAGACCCGCGGAGTGGTGGTGAAGTCGCGCGAGCAACTCCACCGGATCCGGCAGCTTCACGAGGTAGTCGCTGGCGCCGCGGGCGAACGCCTCGGCCTTGGTCGACGCCTCCTCCTTCGCGCTCAAGACGATCACCGGCACGTCGCGAAGACGCTCGTCGCGGCGGTAGGACTCGAGCAGCGCGAGCCCGTCGGCGTCGGGCATGACGAGATCCTGCAGGATCACCGTCGGCGCGAACTCGTGGGCCGCCGGGATCGCCTTCGAGCCCTCATGGCAGAAGCGGAAGGCGATCGACGGATCCGTGGCGACCATCCTCCGGACCGCTTCGCCGATCAGCGCTTGATCGTCGACGAGCAGGACCTTGGTGCGGGCGGCGGGCATGCGAGAGGAATCGGTCGGTTGGGGATCGGATCGACAGGGGGGCAATCGGGTGGCGGATGCTACCGGTCGATCGCGTCGGGTTGCGATGAGCCGGAGCCTTATCCTGCAGGCAGTCCCGACCCATGGGAACTGTCCAAGGCTTCACTTCCCCTGCGAGAGTTGCGTGACCAGCGACGCGAACCTTCGGCCTGCCTCCGTCGATCGACCCGCCACGGCCCCCGATGATCCGCGGCTCGGCGATCTCCTCGCGAACCCCCGCTCGGGCGATGTGGCCGCGGTGATCGTGGGCTTCCCGGTCGACGAAGGCGTGCGCCGCAACGGCGGACGCGTGGGCGCATCGCACGGGCCCGCCGCCATCCGCCACTGGCTCCACCGCATGACGCCCGAGCCTCGCGACGAGGGCCGCATGCGGGCGGCGCTCGGTCGCGTCGCGGACCTCGGCGACCTCGCGTCCTCGGGCGACCTCGAACGCGATCAGGAGGCGCTCGCGCAGGTCCTCTCGCCGCACCTCGCGGCGGGTCGCACCGCGATCGTCCTCGGCGGCGGCCACGAGACCGCCTACGGCGTCTTTCTCGCGCACGCCATGGCGAAGCGCCGCGTCTTCATCGCGAACCTCGACGCGCACCCGGACGTGCGTCCGCCTCGCGAACTCGAAGGGCGGCTCGTCGGCCACAGCGGCTCGCCGTTTCGCCAGGCGATCGAGCATCCTTCACACGCCTGTGCGGGCTACGCCGTCGCGGGACTTCAGCCGGCGGCGGTCGCGGCGGAACATCTCTCGTGGATGCGTTCGCGCGGCGCGACCGCGGCGTTCATCGATGAACTCCCGCGCGACGCCGTGGGGCTTGTCGATCCGCTTGCGGCGTTGCCGCCGTGGCGAGCGGACTCCGACGAACGCCATGGGTCCATCATGGCGACGCTCGATCTCGACGCGGTCGAGGCGGCGTCGGCGCCGGGCGTCAGCGCGCCGTCGCCGGCGGGCTTGCCGGTCGAATCGTGGCTTGCGTCCGCGGAGCGTCTCGGTCGGGATGCTCGGGTCGCTTCACTGGACCTCGTCGAACTCTCGCCACCCCACGATCCCGACGGTCGCACCGCACGGCTTGCGGCGATCACGATCTGGCGGTTCCTGCGCGGCTGGGGCGGGCGGGCGTAGGCAAGCGGCAGAGGCGTTTCGGAGCAGAGCGGAACACTCGCCGGGGAGGCCCGGCACGGCGTCCGGGCGTTGCAACCGTTATCGATCCCGACTGGCGGCCTCGTCGAAGACGATCGGCTTCGGAGCCGTGTTGAGTTTGCGCGATCGATCACGACGGGGGCTTGGATCGAGTCGATCCGGTCGCTACGTTTAAGCGGTCTCGGAAGTCAGGGCCGAGACCCCGCAACCTGTTTGAGCCATCCAATCGTTCGGCCACCCGACGGTTTCCCCTGACGGGGAGAGCGTGCGTGCAAGGCGTCTGCATCGGCGTCGCGACCTGGTCGCGAGCCCAACGTGTGATCGGTCTCGGTGCCCTCGGTCTGGTCGCCTCGGCGATTCATTCGACGAGCGTGTCGGCGCAGCGGGGCGGTCCGGAGGACTACCCGGCTTCGCTCGGCTCGGTATGGGTTCCCGAGCCGACGCACCTCGACCAGTTCGTGCGCGACCGGGAGTGGGCGGTTGCGCTCGGAAAGGCGCTCTTCTGGGATGTCGCGATCGGCAGCGATCGGCAGACCGCGTGCGCGAGCTGCCATGGTCATGCGGGCGTCGATCCTCGAACGATCAACACCGTGCATCCGGGCTTCAACGGCATCTTCGATGGCGGCGTCGGTCCGGGTGGATCGAAGGATCCGTCCTTCTTCCCGACGACGGTGTTCGAGGATCCGGCCTCGCGCTTCAGCGGCGTCGTCCGCAGCATCGACGACATCGCGGGCAGCCAGGGCGTGCTGCGGCGCTTCTTCGAGCGGATGGAGGGCGATCCGCCCATCGAGATGTGCGAGGAGCAGTTCGATCCGATCTTCAACGAGGGCGGCGTGAACGTCCGTCAAGTGACCGGACGCAATCCCCCGAGCGTGATCAACGCGATCTTCAACATCCGCAACTTCTGGGATGGCCGGGCGAATCCGTGGTTCAACGGCGTGGATGGCGCGGGGCCGACCAATCCCGGCGCGCGAGTCTGGGTCTGGAACGCCGCGCAGCAGTCCTTCGAGCAGATCCCGCTGCTGCTCGACTTTGCGGGACTCGCGTCGCAGGCGGTCGGGCCGGTCCTCAACGGCGTGGAGATGAGCTGCTCCGGTCGGTCATGGAACGACGTGGCGACGAGACTGCTCGATGCGCGTCCGCTGGCCGAGCAGCGCGTCGCGTCGACCGACTCGGTGCTCGGGCCGCTGGCCGCCGAGGACGGCTTCGGGCTCGACACCACCTACCGCGCGATGATCGTCGAGGCGTTCCGGGCCCGATGGCGACGACAGGAGCCGACGCCGACGGGCGTCCCGCAGATCGAAGCCAACTTCCCGCTGCTGTTCGGTCTCGCGGTGCAGGCGTACCAGTCCACGCTCGTCTCGGCAGAGACGCCCTACGACCGGTTCGCGGCGGCGGGGTTTCCCTCCGATGGCGGTGGCCATCTCGACGAGATCGCGCTCGAGGGGCTCGACCTCTTCGTCAACTCGGGGCAGTTCGAGGATCTCCCCGCGGCGAACTGCATCGCGTGCCACTCGGGCCCCGCCTTCAGCAGCGCGACCTGGCCGGGCATGGGCGTGACCTCGCCGCCCGGGGGCGGTGGGGCGCCGCATGCGGCTCAGAACGGCATCGAGCGAATGCTCGCGATGGGTGCGGCGAATCTCGCGCAGGCGGTCTTCGCCGATCACGCGGCCGACGGGGATCCGGCGATCTTGCCCTTGACCTTCCCCCTCGACGGAAGCATCGAACTCGTCCGGCTCGAGCCGGGTTCGAACGATCCGGACGACGGCGACGAGGTGCTCGATGGCGACTGGCCCGACCTTCCGACGGGTTGCGAATGGGTGCGGAACGCCTCGATCGAGCCCGACCAGGGCCCCGGGTTCCTCAAGATCGAAGTTCGGGCCACGGCGCTCGACAAGAACGTCTGCGGCCGGTGGGTTCGATTCGTTCTGGTCGAGTTTCCGATCGGGCGGTACGCGCTGTTGGTCGACGACCAGCATGTCGCCACGCTCGAGGTCGTCGTCGACGGCGCGTACGACGCGGGCTTCTACAACCTCGGGGTGCGACCGACCCATGAGGATCTCGGCGTCGGAGCGACGACGTCCGGCGGCCTTCCGCTCTCGTGGACTCGCCGTCGACAGCAGGGCCTCCCGCTGCCGGAGGTGAACGATCCGACCCCCGTGCCCGCGTGGGCATCGACCGCCGTCGACGGAGCCTTCAAGACGCCCGGACTCCGCAACGTCGCGTTGACGGGACCGTTCATGCATCACGGCGGGATGTCGTCGCTTCGGCAGGTGGTCGAGTTCTACAACCGTGGGGGCGACTTCCACGAGCAGAACCTCGCGGACCTCTCGCCGGAGATGGTGTCGCTCGGGCTGAACGAGTCGCAGATCGACGCGATCGTCGCGTTCATGGAGTCGCTGACCGATCCTCGGGTGGCGGACGAGTCGGCACCGTTCGATCATCCCGAGCTGCCGCTTCCCAACGGCGAGACGATTCCGCCGGTCGGCGCCGCGGGCCGTGGGGCGGAATGCCTGCCGCCGCTCGCGCCGTTCGAGACGCGGCTCGTCGGCGCCGAGCTCGAGGGCGACTGCGACGGGGACGGCCGGATCGATGCGTGCATGATCGAGCGCGACCCCACGCTCGATGCCGATGGGAACGGCGTGTTGGATGCCTGCGAGAAGGGTGGTGGACCGCCCTCGGATTGCGGCGGTGACCTCGACGGCAACGGCCGGGTCGATGGCACCGACCTCGCGATGATCCTCGCGTTCTGGGGGAGCGGGTCGCCCTTGGCGGATTGCGATGGCAGCGGTCAGGTGGACGGGACGGATCTTGCGATCGTCCTCGGCAACTGGACCGGGTGACCGTCGTCTTGCGACGACCGAACGCGCGTGGAGGGGCTCGAACCCCCAACCCTCGGCTTCGAAGACCGATGCTCTATCCAATTGAGCTACACGCGCGGGGGTTGGAAGTGTAGCGGGGGACGCTGGGGGCGGTGAGTCACGTCAAGGCGAGCGATGGTGTGGAGCCGAGAGCCTCTTTGGATCCGCGTGGCTCGAACGCGAAGAAGGTCGATCTCGCCGGCACCGACAACGAAAGGCGACCGTTGCGCGAGGGAACTCCTCTCCCGCAGGAGCGAAGCGACGGCGGGGGAGGTCGGCTCGCGAGCGTTGCGAGCGAGCCGGGTGGGGGTGCCTGACACCAAGCGAAACAACGCGACGCGTTGAGACCTGGTGACAGAG
>CAZTMB010000063.1:0-6473 GCA_964614695.1 uncultured Isosphaeraceae bacterium
CGGCGCCGTCTCCTTCGCCAGCGACTCCCAGCCGCCGCCGAGGGCGCGGAAGAGGAAGCCGACCGCCGACACCTCGTCGAGCCGCGCCGAGACGAGCGACTGCTGACCCTCGAAGAGCTGCCGCTCGCTGTCGAGCACCTCGAGGTAGCTCGTCACGCCGCCCTTGTAGCGGGCCTGCGAGAGCGAGGCCTGATCGGTCAGCACCGCGACGCGCTCCTCCTGGATCCGGCGGAACTCCCGCAGCTTCTCGAGCGAGACCAGACCGTCCGAGACCTCCTTGAATGCGGTGCGCACGGTCTTGAGGTAGGCCCGCGCCGCCGCTTCCGCCCGCGCCTCGCTCGCCGCGACGTTCGCCTCGAGGCGGCCGGCGTTGAAGAGGGGGATCGTCAGGTTGAGCGCCGCATCCCAGTAGGTGCTGCTCGCGTCGAAGAGGTTCGAGAGGTCCTGGCTGTTGACGCCGCCGAACGCGGTCAGCGTGAGCTGCGGATAGAGCAGGGCCTTCGCCTCGCCGATCCGCGACGTGGCCGCGGCGAGCTGCGCCTCGGCGGCGATCACGTCGGGGCGTCGCTCGAGCAGCTGCGAGGGAAGACCCGCGGGCACCTCGAGCGTCTCGACCTGCTTGGCAAGCGGTTCGCCTCTCGGCACCGAGTTCGGATTGCGCCCGAGCAGCAGCTGGATCAGGTTTTCCTCGCGCTCCCGCTGCGACTCGTAGACCGGCACGAAGAGCTGGGCGCTCTGCAGCAGGCTCTCGGCCTGGCGCAGCTCGAGCTTGCTCGCGATGCCCTGATCGAGCCTCGCCTTCACGAGATCGAGCGAGGACTTGCGGCTCTCGATCGTGCGGCTCGTGATCGCGAGATTCTCGTCCGCCGCGAGCATGCGGAAGTAGCTCGCGGCGACCTCGACGACGAGCGTCTGCATGATCGCGGCGCGATCGAGTTCGCGGGCAAGCAGCTCGGCGCTCGCCGCGTCGGCGGCGCGGGCGTAGCGGCCCCACAGGTCGATCTCCCACGAAGCGAAGCCGCCGAGACCTTGGGTGAAGCCGTCGCGGTCCTGCGGCTCGGGGAAGATCGGGAAGCCCTGCCGCGGGATGCCCTGCGTGTCGATGCCGACGGTGCCGTCGATCGTCGGGAAGAGCAGGCTCTCCGCGATCGCCGACGCGGCACGAGCCTCGCGCACGCGGGATGCGGCGATCGCGAGATCGTCGTTGCCGGCGATCGCCTCGCGGATCAGCTCGCGCAGGATCGGATCCTCGAAGAGGTCGTACCAGGTGATCTCGTCCGGGCTCGCGGCGGTCTGCGTCTCGGTCGCGCCGCGGAAGGACTCCGGCATCGGCAGGTCCGGCCGCGAAGGATCGGGGCCGACCTTGCAGCTCGCGAGCATGCCGATCGCGGCGATCGCGACACCGGCGGCGACGCGGCGCGGCATGGAGCCGGTCACTCGGGATCGGAGACGCGAAGCGCTCACGCCGCACCTCCTTCGGCCTTGGCGTTCGTGTCGTGAGAGGCAGGTCTCGTCGCCGGCTTCGGTTCGCCGAAGAACCGGCGCACCGCGAGCTGCACGACGACGTCGAGCATGGGGATCAGGAAGACGCCGATCGCCGTGGCGACGAGCATGCCGCCGAAGACGGCGCTGCCGAGCGAGATGCGGCTCGCCGCGCCGGCGCCCGCGGCGAGCACGAGCGGCAGCACGCCGAGCAGGAAGGAGATCGCGGTCATGAGGATCGGGCGGAAGCGGAGCTTCGAGCCCTCGATCGCCGCGTCGATCACGCCGTCGCCCTCCTCGCGGCGAAGCTTCGAGAACTCGACGATGAGGATCGCGTTCTTCGCGGCCATGCCCATGAGCATGACAAGGCCGATCTGCACGTAGACGTCGATCGAGAGGTCGCGCAGCCAGATCGCCGCGAACGCCCCGAGGATCGCCGTCGGCAGCCCGAGCAGGACGGAGAGCGGGATCGACCAGCTCTCGTACTGCGCGGCGAGGAAGAGGAAGACGAAGACGATCGCGAGGACGAGAATCAGCGTCTGCCCGCCCGCGGCGCGGATCTGCTGGAAGGCGATGCCCGTCCATTCCGTGCCGTAGCCCGACGGGACGTCGCTCGTCTCGAGTTCGCGGATCGCGGCGATCACGTCGCCGCCGGTGAAGCCCGGCGCCGGTCCGATCGTGAGCTCCGAGCAGGGGAACATGTTGTATCGGAAGATCACGTTGGGCCCGGTCGCGGGCGTCATCGTGACGAGGGTCGAGAGCGGCACCATCGCGCCATCGGAGGATCGCACGTAGATCTCGTCGATCGCCTTGGGGCTGCTGCGGAACTGCGGTTCGGCCTGCATCATCACGCGATAGGTGCGGCCGAACGCGGAGAAGTCCTCGACGGTGAGACCGCCGAGAAAGACCTGCAGGCTCTCGAAGACCTGGTCGATCGGCACGCCGAGGGTGCGCACGCGGTCGCGATCGATCGAGAGGTCGATCTGCGGCACCGTCGGCCGGAAGCTCGAGAAGACGCCGCCGATCTCGGGCCGCGCGGTCGCCGCGGCGGTGAACCGCTGCGCGACCTCGAACAGGTCCTCGAGCGGCTGCCCTTCGCGGGCCTGCAGTTCAAGCTGCAGTCCGCCGGACGTGCCGATGCCGGGGATCGGCGGGGGATTGAATGCGAAGCCGACCGCCTCGGGATACGACGCGAGCTCGCGCTGGAACGCGGCGAGGATCGACTGCACCGACTCCGACTCGTCCTCGCGATCCGACCACGGGTCGAGCACGGCGATGAAGCTTGCGGCGTTCGAGTCGTAGGTGTTCGTGAGGAGATTGAGTCCGCCGAGGCTCACCACGCTGCGCACGCCCGGCACCTCCTTCGCGAACGCCTCGAAGCGGCTCGCGATCTGCTCGGTCCGCTCGAGGCTAGCCCCGTCGGGAAGCACCACCAGCGAGAAGAGGTACCCGAGATCCTCGGAGGGAACGAAGCCGCTCGAGAGCCGCTTGCCGAGATCGGAGATCCCGAAGACGACCGCGCCGACCGCGACGATCGCGAGGATCGACTTGCGGACCAGGGCCGCGACCACCGCGCCGTACGCGCCGGTCGAGCGGTCGAGGAAGCGCGAGAAGAGGGCGAGACCCTTCGCGATCGGCCCGCGGGCCTCGCCGCGGTGGCGAAGCAGCATGCGGCACAAGGCCGGGGTCAGCGTGAGGGCGACGACCGAGGAAATGCACACCGAGACCGAGAGGGTCAGCGCGAACTGCCGGTAGATCTCGCCGGTGATGCCGCCCATGAACGCGACCGGCACGAAGGTCGCGCAGAGGACGAGCGTCGTCGCGATGACGGGTCCCGTGACCTCCTCCATCGCCTTGATGGTGGCGTCGCGCGGCGAGAGCCCGCGGGCGATGTGCACCTCGACCGCCTCGACCACCACGATCGCGTCGTCGACCACGAGACCGATCGCGAGGATGATCCCGAAGAGGTTGATGGTGTTGATCGAGAAGCCGAAGACGACGAAGAAGGCGAAGGTGCCGAGCAGCGAGACCGGCACCGCGAGCATGGGGATGAGCGTCGCGCGGAACGATCCGAGAAAGAGGAAGACCACCGCGAGCACCAGCACGAACGCCTCGGCGACGGTGTGCAGCACCTCCTCGATCGCCGCGGTCACGAACATCGTCGTGTCGAGCGTGACGTCGTACTCGATCCCCGCCGGCATCGCGGGGCCGAGCTGGTCGGCGAGCAGCGACTTCACCGCCTCGGCGGTCGCGAGGGCGTTCGCCCCGGGCCGCTGGTAGACGAGGATCACCACGGCCGGCGCGCCGTCGAGGCGCCCGAAGCTCGAATAGTTCTGCGCGCCCATCTCGACCCGCGCGAGGTCCTTCATGCGGAGGATCGAGCCGTCCGGCAGCGTGCGGACGATGAGCTCCTCGAACTCCTCCGGCGTCGAGAGGCGCGTCTCCGCGTTGATCGCGAGCTGGAACTCCGTGCCGGTCGGCGCCGGAGGCTGTCCGACCGCACCGGTCGGCACGAGCGTGCTCTGCTCCTTCACGACGCGGGCGAGGTCGCTCGCGGTGAGCCCGAGCCGCGGCAGCTGATCGGGACGCAGCCACAGCCGCATCGAGTAGTCGCGCTGCCCGACGATCTGCGTGCTGCCGACGCCGTCGGTGCGGGCGATCGGATCGACGACCTGCGTGGTCGCGTAGTTGCTGACGAAGATGTCGTCGTAGGCGCCGTCGGGGCTCGACAGGCTGATCGCCATCAGCATGTCGGGCGACTTCTTGGTGACCTTGATGCCCTGGTCGATCGCCTCGGAGGGAAGCCGCGACGAGGCCTTGTTCACGCGGTTGTTGACGTCGACCGTCGCGATGTCGAGATCGGTGCCGACCTCGAAGGTGCAGGTGAGCGTGTAGCGGCCGTCGGAGGAGCTGCGCGAGGAGAAGTACAGCATGCCCTCGGCGCCGTTGACCTCCTGCTCGACGATCGAGGCGATCGCCTCGGCGACCGTCGCCGCGTTCGCGCCGGGATAGGTGATCTCGACCGAGACCGTCGGCGGGCTGATCTGCGGGAACTGCGCGATCGGCAGCGAGGTGATCGAGAGCGCGCCCGCGATCGAGATCACGAGCGAGATCACCATCGCGAAGACGGGGCGATCGATGAAGAAGCGGGCCATCGGTCAGGCTCCGCCGCCGGCGGCGGGTTCGGCGGTCTCCGCCGAGGAGGCACCACGATCCATCGGGACGACCTTGACGCCGGGGGCGACCTTCTGCAGCCCTTCGACGACGATCCGATCGCCCGCGGCGAGTCCCGATCGGATCACGACGTCGGCGCCCTCGTCGGTCCCGAGCTCGACGGTGCGCTGCTGCACGACGTCGCCGTCTCCCACCACGTAGACGTACCGCGAGGTCTGTCGCTGCATCACGGCCCGGCGAGGCACGAGCAGGGCGTTCTCGAGCACGTCGACCTCGCCCCGCACGCGGGCGAACATGCCCGGACGCAGGTAGTCGTTGCGGTTCGGGAACTCGCCGCGCAGGGTGATCGTGCCGGTGCGGAGATCGACGTAGCGCTCTGCGAAGAGGAACCGGCCCGGCTCGGCCCACGTCGAGCCGTCGGAGAGGATCAGCTCGAGCGGCGGGAACGTCGGCGCTTCGGTGATGTCCTTCGCGTAGCGCAGGTAGTCCGACTCGCTGATCGAAAAGTCGACGTAGATCGGATCGATCGTCCGCAGCGTGGTCAGCTCGGTCATGCCCGCGCGGCCGACGACGTTGCCGACGTCGATGTCGATGCGGCTGATCCAGCCCGCCGCGGGCGAGGAGATCGTGCAGTAGCCGAGCAGGATCTGCGCCTGATCGAGCGAGGCCTGCGCCGACTCGACCGCCGCCTCGCCCCGCGCGATCTCGATCTCGGTCGAGAGCCGGGTGTTCTCGAGCGTCGCCTCCTGCGCCTGGACCTCGGCCTCGGCGACCTCGACCGCCGCGATCGCGTTGTCGAGATCCTGCCGCGGCACCGCGTCGATCTCGGCAAGCGGTCGAAGGCGAGCCTCGTCGGTCTGCGCCCGCCGGAGCCGCGCGTTCGCCTGGGCGAGCGCCGCCTCCGCCGCCCGAACCTGCACCTGCTCGCGGGCGAGCTTCAGATCGGCGTTGGCCTTGAGAAGCGCCGCCTCCGCCGCCTTCACGTTCGCCGCGAAGGTCCGGTCGTCGATCTTGAAGAGGACGTCGCCCGCCTCGACCCGCTGGCCTTCCTCGATGAGGCGTTCGACCAGCTCCCCCTCGACCCGCGCGATGATCTCGACGGTCGAGTACGCCTCGAGCCGGCCCGTGAAGTCGGCGAAGAGCGGGACGTCCGCCACACGCACCGGCGCGACGACGACCGGCACCGGCGGCGGTTCGGCGGAGGCATCGTCGCGCTTCCGGTCGCCGCAGGCGGCCAGAAGCGCCACGATTGCGAGACTCAGCGACGACCCGACGAGGGCTCGGTGGCGAGCGATCGCGACAGGTCTCGGCGGAGGACTCGACGGAGTGCGGAACCGGTTGACCACGCTCGATCGCATGCGGGCTTCCAAGGAGGCTTCGGAGGGAACCGGAGGAGGGTACTTGAGGCGGTCGGTCACGGCATGGATACGCTTGTTGCCATGGGGCATGAACTGCAGGATCGAGCAAGCCTCGAGATGGCCCGTCGCATTGCGAACGGGCTCGATCGCCATCCGGAGTGGATCGAGTTCGCCCGCGCGAACCTTCATCGATGGAAGGCCCTCAATGCTGCGTCGCCGAGCCTGCTGGCGTGCTACGAGTCGTGGTCGAGGCTGCTCGATCGCCCGGTTCACGAGGTGATCGCCATGCTCCTTCGCGAGGACGATCTTGGTCAGCAGTACCGGCAGAACTCGCCCTTCGCGGGCGTGCTGCCGCCCGCGGAAGTCTGGGAGATCAAGCGACAGGTTCGGGAGTCGGCGAAGCGATGACGCGCGATCAGTTCGAGCACGTCGTGCGGGCCTCGGCGGCGATCACCGGTG
>CAZTMB010000063.1:6573-9839 GCA_964614695.1 uncultured Isosphaeraceae bacterium
ATGACGCGCGATCAGTTCGAGCACGTCGTGCGGGCCTCGGCGGCGATCACCGGTGGTGTCGAGTTCGTGCTCGTGGGATCTCAAGCGGTCCTCGGGCAGTTCCCCGACGCGCCGCTCGAGCTTCGCCAGTCGATGGAACTCGATCTGTTCACGACGCGCGATCCGGTCGACGCGGACCTCATCGAGGGCTCGATCGGCGAGGGCTCGCCGTTCCATCAGACGTTTGGGTACTACGCGCATGGCGTCGGCGCGGAGACCGCCACCTTGCCGGGTGGCTGGACAGAGCGGGCCATCCGAGTGCAGACGCCGAGAATGGGCGGCGCGACCGCGATCTGTCCCGAGATCCACGATCTGCTCGCCTCGAAGCTCGTGGCAGGGCGGGACAAGGATCTGGCCTTCATCCTCGCGGCCTTGCATCACCAGCTTGCCGACCTCGCGACCTTGCGGGAGCGGGTCGCCGACACGGCACTCGATGCCGCGATGCGGTCAGCCTGCGAGGGTCGGCTCTCCCGACTGGAGAAGGCGTAGGCCGACCCAGCGGCATCGACGCCGCGCGATCGGGCGAGGAGGCCATCGCGGCTCGTAGACTCGCCGCATGCACACGCTCGACGACGCCTCGCTCGATCGGATCTTCCGCGCCGCCCGAACGCACCACGCCTGGCTCGATCGCCCGGTCGAGGACGCGACACTGCGGGATCTGTGGAACCTGCTTCGCTGGGCGCCGACGAGCGCCAACTGCTCGCCGCTCCGGGTCGTCTTCGTGAAGAGCTCCGAGGCGAAGGCGAAGCTTCTCGAGTGCATGGCGCCGGGCAACGTCGAGAAGACCCGCACCGCCCCGGTGACGGCGATCCTCGCCATGCACATGGAGTTCCACGAGTTCCTGCCGAAGCTCTTCCCGCACACCGATGCTCGGTCGTGGTTCACGGACAACCAGCCCTACCGCGAATCAACGGCATTCCGCAACAGTTCGATCCAGGGGGGCTACTTCATCCTCGCCGCGAGAGCGCTCGGCCTCGACTGCGGCCCGATGTCGGGCTTCGATGCGGAGAAGGTCGACGAGACCTTCTTCGCGGGGCGGCCCGAGCGCGTCAACTTCCTCTGCAACCTCGGCTACGGCGACGCCTCGACGCTGTATCCGCGAAGTCCGCGCCTTGAGTTCGACGAGGCGTGCGAGATCGCCTGAGGCCCTCGGCTCAGTGCGTCGCCGGACGCACCAGCACCCGCTCGCCGTGCAGGAGCGCCGGGCACTCCCGCGCGATCGATTCGGCTTCGGCGAGATCCTTCGCGCGGATCACGAAGATGCCGGTGAGTACGTCCCGTCGCGGCGAGATCGAGGATCGCGAGATCGAACCGGGAGGACCGGCGAGCAGCACCGTCTCGCGGCCGAGCGGCGTGCCCCAGACGAAGCGGCCTTGCTCGGCGAGTCCCTGCACGAACGCGGTGTACCGCGCCAGCAGGGCGTCGCGCTCCGTCTCGGGGAGCTTTGCCCACGCGTCGTCGTCCTCGAGCATGAGGATCGCGAACTTCGGTAGAGAATCGATCACGGCCTGCTCGTCCGCCGCGGACGCGGCCTTGGCATCGGCTTGCGTCGTCGTGTCCGTCATCGTCGCCTCCTTCGTCGCGCTGTGTCCACGATTCGCCGCGTCGGCTCGGCGCGTCATCGCGAAGGTGACGTGCGGGCCGGTCACGCCCTCGTTCGACACGGTCCACGCGGCATCGACCCGATCGGGACCGTGGAACGTGAACGTCACGCCGTTCATGTGGACGGCGTCGGGATCGGGCAGATTCGTCGCGTCGAGGAAGGTGTAGACGAGTCTCGGCGGCGTGCCGTCGTCGGGCGCGACGTCGCCGCCGGTCAGCATCAGGCGAGGCTGGTTGCCGGCACCGCAGTAGTGCGTGCAGAGCAGCCGCGTGTCGTGCTCGCGGCGATCGAGATGGTGGATCGTCTCCATCTCGTGGTTGGTGCCCGGGAAGAGCGTCTCGACCAAGGCGGTGCCGCCGCCGATCAGGCGATAGGAGACCACGGTGTCCGAGACGCCGTCGCCGTCGAGGTCGGCGTCCCACCGCGAGGTTCCATCGGGACCCGCGAGCGTCCTCACGAGGGACCAGGCCGCATCGGGATCGGGCGGAGCGGCGACCAGCGGCGTTGCGATGGCTCCGGCACCGACGGCGATCGAGAGCAGGAGTCCGGAGCGAAGCGTTCCGGCGCGATGCGGGACCGGGAGGTCCGTTCGCCGGGGCGTGGTCGGGGTTTGGATCACGTGGGCTCCTCCAGAAGGACAGGGCGTGAAGGGCGTCCCCGGCGCGGTCATTGTGGAGTTCGCTCGGGTCAAGCGGGAGCCGGGTCGAACCTGAAACGAGGGTTCGGATCCGGAGGGCGAGCCCTGAACACGACGCACATTTACGGATTTTTCGGGACGACCCCGCGATTCCCGTTTGCCCCGCCCGACCCGGGCATTACCTTTCCCCGGTCGGCATCCCAACCGACGGGAGTTCCTGCTCCCACCCCTTGCGTTCCCCGTTCCCCAAGAGACAGGAGAAAGACATGCTTCGTTCGCTCTGTGGCGTCGCCGCGCTGGCGATGGTCGTCGGGTCGGCTTCGGCCGACGTGATCGGTTTCTGGTCCTTCAACAACAACAATCTCCCCGGCGGCGGCTTCGGCTATCTGGCCGATCCGGACGTCTTCCCGCTCGCGTCCGAGACTGGCGGGGTGTCGGCGGTGCTCACCGTTGGAGGCGGCCTGCTCTCCGAGACCAACGTGAACGGCAACGGAGACACGGTCTACACCTGGCTCCAGTCGTTCGGCGGCACGACGCTGAATGCCCCCGAGGGCGTCTCCAGCGGCGGATCGCTTTCGATTCAGGGCGGCACCGAGGCGGGCAACAACGGCGCCTACTTCCAGATCGCCCTCGACATGAGCGGCCTGACCGATCTGCAGGTGTCCTATGCGACTCGCGGCACGAGCACCGGCTTCAGCAGCCAGACCTGGTCCTGGAGCACCGACGGCGTGAACTTCACCGACTTCTCGACGGTGAGCGACACCAACGTCAGTTCGTACTTTGTGGTCGATCTCGGAGTTCTCAACACGCTCGACGGCGCCGCCACGGCCTTCCTGCGTGTGACCTTCGACGGCGCGACTGCCTCGACGGGGAACAACCGTCTCGACAACCTGACCCTGAGCGCCGTCCCCGCTCCCGGCGCGATCGCCCTGCTCGGCGTCGCCGGCCTCGCGGGCTCGCGTCGCCGTCGCGGCTGAGTTCGACGAG
>CAZTMB010000063.1:9939-16547 GCA_964614695.1 uncultured Isosphaeraceae bacterium
CTCGGCGTCGCCGGCCTCGCGGGCTCGCGTCGCCGTCGCGGCTGAGTTCGACGAGATCGCCGGCGGTCTTCGGACCGGCGGACTTGCTCGATCGACGCGACGCCTTCCCTCGGGAAGCACGATGCATCTTCCACGACCCCGGTCCTCGCGACCGGGGTCGTGTGCATTCGGGGGAGCGAGCGTCCGGAGCCCGGGAAGGCTTGGCCGCGGGGTTCAGCAGGGGGGTGATCGATAGACTCGCGGTCCCGCCAGTCGGCTCCACCCGCTTCCCGCCATGACTGATCCTCAGCCCACCGAAGACCTGACCCCCCGCCGCGGCAGCGGCGGCGGTCCCGGTTCGGGCGGCGAACCGGACGCGACGATCGACATGCCGAAGCCGCCGAGTTCCTCGATCCAGTCCGGAGTGTCGATCGGCGCGGCGGCGGGCGGTGCGGCGATCGGTCGCTCGATCGGGCCCTACAGGCTCCTCGCGATCCTCGGCGAGGGCGGCTTCGGCGTGGTCTACCTCGCCGAACGGCGCGAGCCGCACATCCAGCGGGTCGCCCTCAAGGTCATCAAGCCGGGGATGGACTCGACGGCCGTCGTCAACCGCTTCGCCGCGGAGCGTCAGGCGCTCGCGGTCATGGACCATCCGTCGATCGCGAGGGTCTTCGACGGCGGCACCACCACCGACGGCCGGCCGTACTTCGTGATGGAGTACGTCAAGGGCGAGCCGATCACGAAGTTCTGCGATCGCGAACGCTTCGGCATCGAGGAGCGGCTGAAGCTCTTCATCACCGTCTGCGAGGCGGTGCAGCACGCCCACGGCAAGGGCGTCATCCACCGCGACCTGAAGCCGAGCAACGTGCTCGTCGAGTTCGAGGACGGACGCGCGACGCCGAAGATCATCGACTTCGGCGTCGCCAAGGCGCTGCACCAGCGCCTGACCGAGGGCACCGTCTACACCGAGATCGGGCAGTTCATCGGCACGCCCGAGTACATGAGCCCCGAGCAGGCGGAGATGACCGGCGTCGACATCGACACGCGGTCGGACGTCTACACGCTCGGCGTCATGCTCTACGAGCTCGTGTCCGGCGTGCTTCCCTTCGACGGCGAGAAGCTGCGCGAAGGCGGCTATCTGGGAATCCAGAAGACGATCCGCGAGGTCGATCCCCCGAAGCCGAGCCAGCGCTACACGACGATCGTCCAGTCCGGCGGCGACACCGCCCGCACCGTGGCCGCGGCGCGGCGAGCCGATCCGCCGTCGCTCTCGAAGCGTCTCAAGGGCGATCTCGACTGGGTCGTCATGCGCTGCCTCGAGAAGGACCGCGCTCGCCGCTACCAGACCGCCAACGACCTCGCGGCCGAACTGCAGCGGGTGCTCGACGACGAACCGGTGCTCGCGGGGCCGCCGTCGGTCGGCTACCGCATGTCGAAGTTCGTGCGAAGGAATCGCGCGGCGGTGGGGGCGGCGACCGTCGCGGTGCTCGCGCTGATCGCGGCGACCGCGGTGTCGATCGTCTTCGCGGTGCGGGAGGCGTCCGCCAACCGCGTCGCGCAGGAGGAGCGCGACCGCGCCCGCGAAGCCGAACGGGTCGCCGCCGAAGAGGCCGAGCGGGCCCGCATCGCGGCGGCGACGAGCGATCGGATCAGCCAGTTCACCACCGGGATCCTCGAAGGCGTGGATCCGGCCTACGCGGGCAGTCTCGACAAGGCCCTCGTCCGCAAGATCCTCGACGACGCTTCGGCGCGGATCGAGCGCGAGCTCGCCGAGGACCCGCAGGTGCAGGCGGCTCTGCGCGACACGATCGGCGGGACCTATCTCGCCCTCGGCGAGTACGAACTTGCCGAGCCGCAGCTCGAGACGGCGCTCGAAGTCCGACGGAGCGCGCTGGGCTCGGAGGATCGGCGGACGTTGACGACCCGCGACAAGCTCGCGGCGCTCGCCCGACGGTCGGGTCGTCTTGCCGAGGCGGCCGAACTGCAGCGGGAGATTCTCGAGGCGCGCCGGCGTTCGCTGGGTGAGGACGACCCCGACACCATCAGCTCCCTGGCCAATCTCGCGTTGGCGCTTCGCCTCCTCGATCGGTTCGACGAAGCGGAGCCGCTCTTCGTCGAAGCGCTCGATCGATCGATCTCGAAGTTCGGCGAGGCGCACAAGAACACGCTCAACGCCATGAACAACATGGCGGCGATGCATCGCTCGCGCGGACGGCTCGAAGAAGCCGAAGATCTGTACCGCCGCGCCATGGTCAGCCAGCGGAACTCGCCGGAACTGGGGCTCGCCCATCCCGAGACGCTCGGCACCATGAACAACCTCGCGGTCGTGCTGCAGCAGAGGCGGAAGTTCGACGAAGCCGAGGCGCTGCTCGTCGAAGTGGTCGAGACCCGCGCCGCGGTGCAGGGGCCGGACCATCCCGAGACCGGAGTGGCGCTCAACAACCTCGGCAACGCCCAGTTGAGGGGCGGCCGGAATGCCGAGGCCGGGGCGACGATCCGTCGCGCCCTCGACATCCTGAGGCAACGCTTGCCGGTCGATGCCCCCGAGGTCATGGCGGCGGTCCAGAACCTCGCGGCCGCGTTTCGACGGGCCGGTCAGCCCGGCGAGGCCGAGGCGGTGCTCCGCGAGATGCTCACCGAGTTTCCGGCCGGCGACTCGTCCCAACTCAACAACGCCAGGCTCACCTTGGGCTACCTCCGCGCGACGCTCGTCGACGAGCAGGGCCGGCTCGAGGACGCGGAGCGACTCTTCGGCATCGAGGTGCTCGAGGCTCGTCGCCGGATCGAGCCGGACAACCTGATTCTCTCGATCATCCAGCTTGGCTACGGCGATTGCCAGCGGAAGCTCGGCAAGTTCACCGGCGCGGAACTCGCGCTGCTCGAATCGCACCAGATCGCCGAGAGCAAGCGGGGCAGCGACGACGCGCACACCCGCAAGGTCGCGCAGGCGCTGGTGCGGCTGTACGAGGCATGGGACGCAGCGGAGCCTGGGAAGGGCCATTCGGAGTCCGCGGCGACGTGGCGAAACCGCGGCGGAGGGTGAGGCAGGGCGCCGTCCCGCAAGGCCATGCAGCGCTGACGATGCGGATCAACTCCTCCGCACAGTCGTTGCAGACGGGCTGTCAACGAGAGCGTCGGGCCGCCGAGACGACGAGGTGCAGGGGCCCGGGCCGAGCTTCGTTCTTCCGCGCGATGCTGGCATGAAGTGGACCGCAGGCGTCTCGACGACCTTTGGAACACCACGCTGCGCGATCGTGTTCAGCCCTCGATGAGGACCGCCGTCGCGTCGTCGGCGAGCTGATCGCTGCCCGCGAAGGCGAGGATCGTCGAGAAGAGCCCCTCGAGCGCCCGCCCATCGCGGCTCGCGAGCCAGTCGGCCATGCGCGGACGCCCGAAGTCGTCCTCGCCGTTGGCGGCCGGCTGCTCGATGAAGCCGTCGGAGACGACCAGCAGCCGATCGCCCGGCTTCCAATCGATGGTCGCCGCGGCGTAGGGGAACCCCGGCACGGCGCCGAACGGTGGTCCGCCCCCCGCATTGACCCACTCGATGATGCCGCCGCGCTCCCGCGCCGCGTAGCCGTGGCCGGCGTCGACGTAGCGCAGTTCGCCGCGTTCGAGATCGAGCTCGCCGATCCAGGCGGTCGCGAAGGTGTTGCCGTGGCGATGCTCGTCGACGAAGGACGCGAGCGCCGTGGCGATCGCTTCGGGGTTGGGGCATCGATCCAGTTCGGCGCGAAGCAGTCCGTGGAGCGCGCTCATGAGCACACCCGCGCCGACGCCCTTGCCGGCGACGTCGCCGAGCACGATCCGCAGGCGCCGATCGCCCTGCACGGCGAGGCGGAAGAAGTCGCCGCCGACGAGACGCCCGGCGCGGCTCTTCCCGCGCACGCGGATGCCACCAACGGTCTGGTCGAGGTCCCGAAGCAGGAACTGGTGCGCCGCCGCCGCCATCGCAAGATCGGACTCGAGATCGCGAAGCCGGCGCTCCTGCTCAATGCGCCGAATGCCCGCAAGCGCGACGCCGCCGAACTGCCCCAAGGCGGCGAGGAACTCCGCGGCGTCGGAAGACGACTGCGACTGCCGGCCGCTGCGTCGATCGGCGTACAGGATCGCGACCACGCTCTCGCCGATCGTGATCGGGGCGCCCACGGCTTCCGCGATCCCGAGATCGATGATGCTCGCCGGACCGCTCGACAGGCTTGAACCAGCCGAGGTGACGGCAAGTTCGCCGGCCGCGGCGCGACGTAGCAGCGATCGGCTCAGCCGGAGTTCGCCCGCGCCGGCGAGTTCGCCACACGCGGCCAGCACCTCGACGTTGCCCTGCGGGTCGGGCGGGCCGAGCACGGCGGCGTTGCCGAGGCCCGTGCCGGTCGCCGCCGCCTCGACCAGCAACGCGCCCAGCGCCTCCGGGCTCTCTGCGCCGTGCAGCGAACGAGAGAGTTCGATCAGCAGCCCGATCCGGTGTTGCGCCAACTTGCCCGCGGCCGCGGCGACCGGCTGCGAGGAGATCGTCTCCGGACCGCTGTCCACGGTGCGGCTGACGTTCGTCGCGGGAGCCGCGAGTGGATCGGTGACTCGAAGCTCCGTCCCGCCGATGCCGATCATGTCGCCCATGGCGAGCGGAATCTCGCGTCCGGAGGGGATTCGCAGCCCGTTCAGTCGCGTGCCGTGGCGACTTCCGAGATCCCTGACCGTCCACGAGCCGCCCTTGCGTCCCTCGGCCAGCGTGCCGATGCGAAAGACCAGTTCGGCGTGATCGCGCGACACCGCGGAATCGTCCGTCAACGCGATGGCCTGCTCGGGGCGTCGCCCGATCCGATGGGGACCCGGCGACGGCAGCGCGACGTGGACGTTGCTCGGGCCGGCGCGGGAGACGAGGAGCAGTTCGTTCATGGCGGGACGCCTTGGGAGCGGGAAGGCACCGAGTCGTTCGAGGATCGGCGTCGCGGGCGGCGGGCACGGGCGTGGGCCGAGGCGGCGCAGAACCCATCCACCACCACGCGGGCGGAAGATACTCCGTCAGGATTCATCGTTCGCTCATCGTCGATCGAGTCTCGGGACGAACCGGGATCGGTCGGCGGTACGTACGCTCCCTCCGCCTCAGCCACTCCGTTGCCGCCGTCGGAAGGCCCGCCGTGTCCACGTTCTCCGCATCGCCGAATCGCCCCGCCGACTCGCCGCCTCCGGATCGGTCGCCGTCCGCGGTTTCTCGTCGCGGGGTCCTTCAAGGAGGTCTCTTCGCCGCAGGCGCCGCCGCGTTCGCGTCGCCGGTCGGTGCCGTCTCGGACGCCGCGTTCGGGACCTCGACCGGACGCCGCTCGCCTCGCCACGTGATCTTCGTCGTCAGCGACGGCATGAGCGCTTCGGTGCCGGGTCTCGCCGAGTCGTTCTCGAAGCTCGTGCGAAACGGTCGGACCACCCGGCTGCTCGGGCTGGCGGACGATCCCGAGACCACGCAGGGGACCCTGCTGACCGCGAGCCTCGACTCGCCGGTGACCGATTCGGCGGCCGCGAGTTCGGCGTGGGCGAGCGGATCGCTCGTGGCGAACGGCTCGATCAACTATCTCCCGAACGGCACGCAGCTTCTGCCGATCGGTCCGCTCGCGCGGGATGCCGGGCGGCGGGTGGGGCTCGTCACGACGACTCGAATCACCCACGCGACACCCGCGGGCTTCGCGGCCGCGGTGCCGTCGCGGAATCTCGAGGATGCGATCGCCGAGCAGTTCTGCGGGATCGAGGTCCTGATGGGCGGCGGGCTTCGCCACTTCGAAGCGCGCACGCGTTCCGATCGCGTCGACCTGCTCGCGCGATACCGAGATGCCGGCTATGCGGTCGCGACCGATTCGGCGGGGCTGGGGCAGCCGAAGGAAGGCCCGTTCCTCGGACTCTTCGCGGATTCGCACCTGCCGATGACGATCGACCGCCGCGCCGATCCGGCGCTCGAGCAGCGGGTGCCGACGCTCGCGGAGATGACCGAGGCCGCACTGCGTCGCCTCGCGATCGACGACCGCGGGTTCCTGCTGCAGGTCGAAGGCGGGCGGATCGATCATGCGGCGCACGCCAACGATGCCGCCGGGCTGCTCTGGGACCAGCTCGCTCTCGACGACGCGCTTGGCGTCGTGCTCGACTTCGCGGCCGGGCGGGACGACACCCTCGTCGTCTTCACCACCGATCACGGCAACTCCAATCCCGGCCTCAGCGGCACCGGTCCGGGCTATCGCGGCAGCGCCGAGGCGTTCGCCACGCTGGCACAGTCGTCGCGCAGCTTCGAGTGGATGCTGCCGAGGTTGGCGAAGCTCGAGCGAAGCGGTGGGGGCGAGGAGGCGATCGCCGACTTCATCCTCGAGCACACGGGGTGCCCGAGCGACGCGCGGCGGCTCGCGTCGCTTCGGCAAGCGCTGCGCGGCGAGGCGATCGACGAGACCAATCCGCAGCTTGCGAATCCCGAAGGACAGCTCGGACAGCTGCTCTCGGGGCGATGCGGCGTCGGCTGGGTCGGCACGAGCCATACGGCCGACTGGGTGACCTGTCTCGCGACCGGCCCCGGTCGAGAGGCGTTCGAAGGCATGCAGTCCCATGCGGAGGTCTTCGAGCGTCTTGCCGACGCGGTGGGCGTGACGCATCGGAAT
>CAZTMB010000064.1:0-14415 GCA_964614695.1 uncultured Isosphaeraceae bacterium
CCTTCTCGGCGCGCCGGTCGTCGCCGTTCGAGATGGCGCGATCGTCGGACTCGTCGTCCTCGAAGCCGACGAGTTGCAGATCGGCGTGATCCCTTCGGCGATGGTCGTGGACCGATCCCGCGCGGGCGAAGGTCGAGACGATCGGGCGTCGTCGGCGCGCCGAAACCCGCCTACGCGTCGGCCTTCTTGAAGATCTCAAGGAGCGCTTCGGGCGTTTCGCAGGCGTAGGCGGCGTTGCGGACGACGGGGTCCGCCATCGAGCGGCTGATGCGACCGAGCGCCTGGATGTGCTCGGCGATGCGATCCGCCGGCGAGGCGAGCAGGATCACGAGTCGCACGGGCTTCTGATCGATCGCGTCGAACTCGATCGGCTCCGCCGGCTTGCCGATCGCGGCGACGAGCTTCGAGAGTCCCGGGCACTTGCCGTGCGGAATGGCGAGACCCTCTCCGATCCCGGTCGACCGCTGCATCTCTCGCTCCCAGACCACCCGCTTGAGCGCCGCTGCGTCGGGGATCCGCTTCTGGGCGGCGAGCAGGTCGACGAGCGCATCGATCGCCTCGTGCTTGGTGCCCGCGGCAAGCGGCACCACAATCGATTCGGGGCGGATGATGTCGAGGAGCTTCATGGCCCGAGGGGCGGCGGTGGACATGAGGACGAGGACGTTCCAAGCGCGAAGGGGCGGATGGTACCGCGTCGCCGCCGCCGATCCGAGCCCTCGCTTCGACGGAAGGCACGAAAGCATGTCGGAATCCGCGGGGTCCGGCGGCGCGGGCGGATCAGGTCGAGTCTCGAAGGGGAACGATGGGAGGCGAGCGGTGAGGCTCGACCAGGAACAGTCGACGATTCGCGAGCATGAGGGCGGAGGACCGGGCAGAGCATGCCGCCGCGCGATCTCGGGCGGCGGTCTTGCTGTCCGCGAGGTGAGAGTCTCCCGTTGCTGGCGCCGAGCGATTCGCTGATCGAGTTCCTCCCGCGGACGACAACGCGGATCGGCGTCGTGTGCGGGGGCGCGAGGGTCGGGCCCCTCGCGTGACCGTTCCTCCACCTGCTTCGGCGAACCGCTCGGCGCGGAGGAGTGCTGCTGCAGAATGCTCGAATCACTCGACGCGACTTCGCGACGTGTCGGTCAGCGCTCAAGCAGCGCGTGGAAACCGCCGTCGGCGTAGCGAGCGGGCGATTCGCCCGGCACGCCGCGGGGCAGCCTGACTGCGGCGGTGCGGACTCCCATCGAGAAGCGATCCGCGATCCAGGCCGCCTGCCGCTCGTTCTCGGCGGGCTCGAGGCTGCAGGTCGCGTAGAGCACCGCGGCGGATGGAGCGAGCAGCGGCTCCGCGGCCATCGCGATCTCCCGCTGCGTCTCGACGAGGCTCTCGAGCCGCCGCCGCGTGAAGCGGTAGCGAGCCTCCGGTCGGCGCGGCAGCACCGCGGTGTTCGAGCAGGGCACGTCGAGCACGACGAGATCGATCGATGCCGCGAGCGAAGGCAGGCGGTCGTGCGTGAAGACCTCGATGCGAGGCTCCTCGGCGGCGATCCGCTCGAGATCGCGCCTTCGCGACTCGTTCGGCTCGACCGCGAAGATCGTCGCCTCGCGATGGATCGCCGCCAACTGCCGGGTCTTGGTGCCGCGCCCGGCGCAGAGGTCGAGGATCCGCCGCGGACGAACGCCCGCGGTCGCCTCGATCGGGGCGGCGCTGCCGGGGTCCTGCACCCGCAGCCGCGGATTCGCCTCGAGAAAGCGCGAGAGCGAGGCCGGATCGCCCGCGAAGACTCGGAATCCAGTCGACTCGTGCGGCGCAAGCTTCGGGTCGTCGGGGAACGCCGTCTCGGGCCCGGCAAGGATCGTCGGTGGCGAGAGGAGCCCGTGCGCCGCGAGATCCCGCGCGGCCTTGAAGCCGTGCGCGTTGATCCAGTGAAGGAGCAGTTCGCGCCCGTGGCTCGTCTGCTCGGCGAGCCGCTCGACCGGCTCGGCGGCGAACGCCTCGCTTCGCAGCCGCCAGGCTGAACCATCGCGAAGCGGCAGCACGTCGCGATGGCGCTCGAATTGCTTCGCGATCGGATCCTCCGCCGTGAGCCGTGCCTCGCGCGAGTCGGCGATTCGCCGCAGCACCGCGTTCGCGAGCCCGCCGGCACCGCGGCGAATGCGCTTGGTCGCCCACGAGACGGCGGCATCGACGACCGCGTGATCGGGCTCGCCCTCGAAGAGCAGCAGCTGCGCCGCGCCGACGAGCAGGACGGACTTGAGCCGCGGCTCAAGCCGGATCCACGAGCCCCGATCGAGCGAGCGTTCGCAGACTGCGGCGAGCGTCAGCCAGCGGCGGCGGATCTCATGTTCGATCGCCCGCGCAAGCGGAGGGATCGGCGTCTCGACGCCGTCGGCGCCCAGTTCCTGCTCCGGCAGTCCGAGATCGGGGAAGCGGGCCGCGAGCGCCGCGACGCGTTCCATCGCGGTCTCGCGCGCGTCTCCGGGGCGCCCGCCCGATTCGGGCCCGGCCGCGTGCGCATCGCCATCATGCTCGGAGAGGGTCACGCGGGCGTCAGCGGGCCAACGCCTTGGCGTCCTTCTTGAGCGCCGCGGCCTTGTCGGTCTTCTCCCAGCTGAAGGTGCCCGGGCCGCCTTCGCCCGGCGTGCGGCCGAAGTGACCGTGGGTCGCGGTCGGCGAGTAGATCGGCTTGAGCAGAGCGAGCGACTCGATGATGCCGCGGGGCGTCAGGCGGAAGTGCTTGCGGACCAGTGCCGAGAGATGCTCGTCGGCGATCTTGCCGGTGCCCTGCGTATCGACGAGCACCGAGGTCGGCTCGGCGACGCCGATCGCGTAGGAGAGCTGCACCTCGCAGACGTCGGCGAGTTCCGCCGCGACGATGTTCTTTGCGATGTAGCGGGCCATGTAGGCCGCCGATCGGTCGACCTTCGACGGGTCCTTGCCGCTGAACGCCCCGCCGCCGTGGCGACCGCGGCCGCCGTAGGTGTCGACGATGATCTTGCGTCCGGTGAGGCCTGCGTCGCCGTGTGGTCCGCCGACTTCGAACTGCCCGGTCGGGTTCACGTGGACGGTGATCTTCGGATTCCACCACTTCCCGAGCACCGGCTTGATGATCTTCGCGATCACTTCCTTCTTGAGCTGCGCCTGCTTGGCGGGGCCGTTCCACATCGGGTCGTGCTGGGTCGAGAGGACGACCGTGTCGATCCGCTTGGGCTCGAGGCCCTCGTACTCGACGGTGACCTGGCTCTTCGCATCGGGGCGGAGGCCCTTGATCTGGTTCTTCTCGCGGACCTCGGCCTGCTTGGCGACGAGACGGTGCGCGAGGTCGATCGGCAGCGGCATGAGCGACGGGGTCTCGCGGCACGCGAAGCCGAACATCATGCCCTGGTCGCCGGCGCCCTGCTCCTTCTTCTTGCCATCGGCCTTCTCGTCGACGCCGCGGGCGATGTCGGGCGACTGCCGTCCGAGCGCGACGCTGACGCCGCAACTGCGCCCGTCGAAGCCCTTGCGGGCGTCGTCGTAGCCGGCCTTGAGCACGGTCTCGCGCACGATGGTCGGGATGTCGACGTAGCCGCCACAGGTCACTTCGCCGGCGACGACGGTCAGCCCGGTCGTGACCAGCGTCTCGCAAGCCACTCGCGATCTCGGATCGACCCGAAGCATCGCGTCGAGGATGGCGTCGGAGATCTGGTCGGCGAGCTTGTCGGGGTGGCCCATCGACACGGATTCGGAGGTGAACAGGTAGCGGGTGGCGGGCATGGGGCGGGCTCTCGGAGGAGGGGCTCGAGGTGATCGAATGGTCCGCGGCAAGGGGACGGACCGCCGGGAATCGCGCGAAGCGGGGACTATAACCCTCCTCCGCATCGCCTCGCGGCGGCTCGTCGGCACAACCCGAACCGATTCGCGCCTGCAGGCGAATTCCCGCGAGCCTTCGACCGGGCGCGGCGTACCGTGATCTGGATCGTTCGCATGAGAAGAGTCGCCACGAACCGGACGCTGCTGGCTGCAAGCCTCCTTGCGGGGGCCGGGGTGTCGTGGCAGGAGGTCTCGGCGGCGCCGCCCACCGAGGCGTCGCCGGGCGCTCGCCTCGCGTCCGGAGCGACCCGCCCGGCGGCCGACGATCGTTCGGGGCGGCCGGCGTCGGGGGTGGCGGTTCGCGGCGCGGCGGCTCCCGGCCTCGATGAAGTCGGCGGTCATGCGTCCGATCGCGTGGTCCTGCGGCTGGCGCTCGGAGTCGAGGTTGCGCCGATCGGGGATCGTTGGTCCCTTCGCATCGGCGGCCTTGAGACGGCGGAGTCGGTTCGTGCCTTCGAGGCCGCCGCCGTCGAGCGGATCCGTCCCGCGTTTCGGCGGGGCCTCGCCGATGCGGCGCTCGCCTCGCAGTTGGGCCTTGATCGCTTCGTCGTCGTCGAGTTGCCGCGTGGCAGCGACACGCCGTCGCTCGTGGCTTCCTTCGCGCGGCTTGCCGGTGTCGAACTCGCGGAGCTCGATGGGATCGGCGGCGTGGCCGGCGAACTGCCGAACGATCCGCGCTTCCCCGAGCAGTGGAACCTCCGCAACACCGGGCAGACCGTCGCGGGGGTCGCCGGCGTTCCGGGCGCGGACATCGAGGCGCTCGGGGCGTGGTCGCGGACGACCGGAAGCGGCGAGGTCGTGGTCGCGCTGCTCGACAGCGGACTCAACCCGCACCTCGACATTGGCGAGCGGATCCTTCCGGGCTGGAACGTGCCTCTCGACAGCGACGTCACCACCGACGTCTGCGGCAGTCACGGCACGAGCGTCGCGAGCGTGCTCGGGGCCCGGGGCGACGACGGCATCGGCATGGCCGGCGTCGACTGGAACGTGCGCTTCCTGCCGATCGTGGTCGTCAATCCCTGCAGCGGGCCCGAGTCGTTCGTCGCGGAAGGCCTCGTCTTCGCGACCGACCAAGGCGCCGACATCGCCAACATGAGCCTGCAGTACTTCTCGGGCACGGAACTGCTTCGCAACGCGGTCCTCTACGCTCATGCCTCCGGCGTGACGATGGTCGCCGCGACCGGCAACGGAACCAGTTCGACGCTCGCCTTCCCGGCGCAGTGGGCCGAGACGATCGCCGTCGGCGCGTCGAACAACCTCGATGTCCGATGGTCGAGCTCGCGATGGGGCGAGGGCATCTCGCTCGTCGCACCGGGCCAGCGCGTGCTCTGCGCAAGCGGCACCACGACCTACACGACCCGGGACGGCACCAGCTTCGCCGCGCCGCACGTCAGCGGCGCCGCGTCGCTCATGCTTTCGGTGAACCCGTACCTCGATGCCGAGTCGATCCGTGCGATCCTCGAAGCGACCGCCTTCGACATCGACGAGCCCGGCTACGACCTCTTCACGGGCTTCGGCCGTCTCGACGCCGCGGCGGCGGTGGCGGCCACCCCGGTGCCCGGCGATGTCGACGGCAACGGTGCGGTGAACGGGGCGGATCTCGCGATCGTGCTCGGTTCGTGGGGGCCCTGCCCGGAAGGCGAGCCCTGCGCCGCGGACGTCGATCGCAGCGGTGCCGTCGACGGCGTCGACCTCGGCCTCGTGCTCGGCGGCTGGACCGGCTGAATCGTCCGTCGTGAACGGGTCCGGATCCGTCGTCGAGGACGCGAGACGGTGTTGCTACGATCGCGCCGCGTCGATCGCTCCCGATCGCGTCACCGGAGCCTTCTCATGGCGGTGCGCATGGAACTCTCGCGGGTCTTCATCCGCGAGATGACCGACATGCAGATCATCGAACTGAGCGAAGTGGGCGGCACCCGCACCTTCCCGATCGTGATCGGTCTGCCGGAGGCCTTCGCGATCGAGCGGCGCCTCAAGGGCTTCGAGATCCCGCGCCCGCAGACCCACGATCTCCTCGCTTCGACGATCCGGGCCCTCGGCGGCACGCTCACGTCGATCGAGATCCACGACCTCAAGGGCGGCACCTTCTACGCGAAGCTCCTGATCGATCAGGGCGAGGCGAAGATCGAGATCGACTCGCGTCCGAGCGACGCGATCGCGCTTGGAGTCGCCGAAGGCGTGCCGATCTTCGTGGCCGAGGAGGTCCTCGAACAGGCGGCGAACGACCCGTCGCTCTCGGCCGAGGCGCAGCAGGCCGCTGCCGAGGCGCTCGAACAGGACTTCGCCGAGGACTCCGCCGAGCTCTTCGACGAGGAAGAGGACGCCGACGAGGACGAGCCGTGGCAGTGATCCCGTCCTCGACGGGCGTGAACGATCGCGAGCCTGTCGAGAAGGACGACCAAGGCTCGGCGCCGAGCGATGCCACGCCGCCTCGAACGTGGGATCCGCTTCCGACGCCGTTCCCCGATCCGCATCCGCGCGGCCACCTGCTTCCCCGCGAAGGCCTTCCCTCCGGCGTCATCAAGGAGCGGGCGGAGGACTTCCTCGTCGAGGAGTTGCCGCTCTACGGGCCCGAAGGTCAGGGCGAGCATCTGTATCTGGGCATCCAGAAGCGGATGATGGCGCACGCGGAACTGCTTCGTCTGCTGGGGCGGCACTTCGGAGTCGCCGAGAGCGCCATCGGCGCCGCGGGCATGAAGGATCGTCTCGCGATCACGCGGCAGACGGTGTCGATCCACCTTCCGGGTCGAGCGAAGGAGTTCGCCGCCGCGAGCGGCCCAGGGTCGATCGATCTCGGCACCGAGCGGGTCGCGGTGCTGTGGGCCGCGTGGCATCGCAACAAGCTTCGACGCGGGCATCTCGCGGGCAACCGATTCGTGATCCGCATTCGCCGCATCGATCCGCTCGCGGCGCCGGCGATCTGGCGTCGACTGCAGGCGATCGAGAAGCGCGGCGCACCCAACGCCTTCGGGCCGCAACGCTTCGGCTACCGCGGCAACACGCATCGGCTCGGGGCGCTGCTTCTTCGCCAGGACTGGGAAGGCGTGCTCGCGGAACTGCTTGGCGCGAAGGGCTCGTGGTTCCCCGAGCATCAGCGGCCGTACCGCGAGGCGTTCGACGCCGGCGACTTCGAACTCGCCGCGCAGGGCTGGGGGCCCAACGACGCCGCGGAGCGCATCGCGCTGCGCAAGTTCGCGAAGTCCCGCAAGGCCCGCCGCGCGGTGCTTTCAGCCGGGGACCACGCCCGCAGCTTCTGGGTGAGCGCGATCCAGTCGGCGGCGTACAACCGGCTGCTCGACGAGCGCCTCGCGTCGGGAACGTTCGAGTCGCTTCGCGAGGGCGATGTCGCGTTCCGTCATGAGGGCGGCTCGAGCTTCCTCGTCACCCACGAGGATCTCGCGCGAGGCGACCTCGAAGATCGTCTGGCGCGAGGCGAGATCTCGCCCGCCGGGCCCCTGTGGGGCGCGAAGCTGCTGGAGGCCTCTGGAGAAACGGCGGCGCGGGAGGTCGAAGCCCTCGCCGCGTTCGGGGTCGTGCCGGCGATGCTCGCGTCGGGTCCGGATGCGGCCGATGGCGCGCGGCGTCCCTACCGGATGTTCCCGAAGAACCTTGAACTCGATGCGGGGACCGACGAGCACGGCGGCTACGTGCGCCTTGCCTTCGACCTCTCCAAGGGCGGCTTCGCGACGACGCTGCTCCGCGAGCTGATCGACGAGCACTCCGCCGAGCCGAGGCCAAGCGGACGCGTCCGCGAGGACGAGGGCGACGGCGGCTGAGCCTGAACGGGCCTTCCCGCCGCGTGTCGAGGCGCCTCGATCCCACCCCGAACTGTCCGCGCGGGACTCGTGCTCGCCCTCGGCCCCTTGGTTCCGGGACGAGGTGCGCTCGCATGGACCCAGGCTGATCTTCGGTTTGGGCACGACCGCGAGCCCGAGTCTCGGCAATGTCGCGGGGAGTTGCCCGGTCGGATTGGCGGGCAGCGACTTCGGAAGCACTCTTGGAGCCGGATCGAGACGTGCGGGCCCGCTCCGATCGATGGTGCCGCACCGACGCAGGAGGCGAACGTTCCGAGTCGCTGCTCGGCCGGGTCGCTTCACGGAGATTGCTCGTGAACGACGAAGTCGCCGCGCTTGGCTGTGCAGCTCGCCGTCCCCTCGCGGGCTCGCGAGCGAGAACGCGCGAGCCTCGATCGGCTGCATGGTTCATGGCGGGTTCGCTCGCGGTCTCGTACATCGCCATTCCGGCCTGGGCCGGCGGCGACGGCTGCATCGCCGATCTCAACGGAGACGGCCGGGTCGACGGCGCGGATCTGGCGCAACTGCTCGGCGGATGGGGCCAGCCTGGACCCACGGATCTCAACGGCAGCGGGACGACCGACGGCGCGGACCTCTCGATCCTGCTGAGTTCGTGGGGCGAGTGCCCGGGGCCGACGCTCGACATCGTGCTCGTGCCCGGCACCGATGCGATCGAGTTCACCGCGGGCGGCACCGGATTCCTTCCGTTCGAGGTGCAGGTCTCCGGACTCTCCGAACCGATCGAGATCGCGATCGCGCAGAGCGCCTCGCCATCGGGGCTCTCGATCGAGAACGACGTTCCATTCGGCTCGCTCGCGGTCTCCTCCGACGGCACCTACGTCTTCAACACGCAGGTCTCATCGACGGCCGAAGGCGGCTACGCGCTCTCGACCCTTGCCACCTGGGCTGGCGGTGACACGACCACGACGATCTCGGTGACGGTGCTCGCGCCCGCGGACGTGCCGATGCTGTCGCTCCTCTCGGCGCAGCCGGGTGCGGTCAACGGCGGCGTCGCGACCTCGGTCGTCTTCTCGATCGCGGTGTCGGGGACGAACTCGTATCCGGCGCGCTTCGAACTGCGGCGCACCGATTCGAAGGGCGAGCCGTTCCCGGGACTCGAATCGGAACTCTTGGACGACGGCGTGGCGCCCGATCTCGTCGCGGGCGACGGCGTCTTCTCGGGCGCGGCTTCGGTGCTCGCCGATCCGTCGGAGACCGAGCGCTACTTCAGGGCCTTCGAGGCATCCGCCGCCTCGGGCGCGGGTTTCGCGAGCGCCGTCCTCGAACTGCCCGTCACGATCTTCCCGATCGGCACGGCGCCCTCGGATCCCGGCGCGGTGGTCGAGGGACCCGACGGGACGCTCCTCTACTCGAACCAGATCTTCGTGGCCTTCGCGCCGGGCACGAGCGAGGCGCGGATCGCCGAGATCGCCGCCGAGTTCGGCGGAACGATCGTCGGATATGTGCCGGCGACGGGCGGCTATCAGATGTCGATCCCCGGCGACGGCACCGCGCAAGGCGTGCTCAACGTGATCGCGCAGATGAAGACGGTCGTCGACATCGACATCGTCGAACCGCTCTTTCCGACCTACGCGACCGAGCTCGTGCCCAACGATCCGCTCTATCCGGCGCAGCTCGGCGTGCAGGCGCTGCGCTCGCCCGAGGCCTGGACGATCGCCAAGGGCACGATCCCGCTTGCGATCGTCGACACCGGCGTCGACCCGCAGCATCCCGATCTCGCCGACGGGCAGGTCACGCGCGTGGTGCTCCTTCCGGGCGCGGACATCGTGGGCGGCGGAGGGGATCTCTCGGGCGACGCCGATGGGCACGGGACCTGCATGGCGGGCATCGCCGCGGCGACCGGCGACAACGCGATCGGCATCGCGGGCGTCGCCTGGCAGAGCCCGATCGTCGCGGTGCGCGGGATCGGCGGAAGTTCGCTCGACCTCGCGGAGGCGATCGCCTTCGCGGCGTCGCGCGGCATCAAGGTGATCAACGTGAGCGGCGGCGTCGCGACGCCGAGCGATCCGCTCGAGAAGGCCGTGCTCTTTGCGCAGGACCAGGGCTCGCTCGTGATCGCCTCTGCGGGAAGCACGCCCGACGCGCCTTCCTATCCCTGCGCCTACGAGAGCGTCCTCTGCGTGGGTGCGGTCGACGATGCCGGCGAGCCGCTTGCCGGAGGCGGCCGCGGCGCGTGGGTCGATCTCGCGGCGCCGGGTCAGTCGGTGCCGTGCACCGAGCGGGGCGGAGGCTACGGCACCTCGACCGGCACGAGCCCTGCGGCGGCGTTCGTCTCGGGCGCGGCGGCGGCGGTGTGGTCGCTCGATCCGGCGCAGACCGCCGACGAGGTCCGCGCGAGGCTCGAGGCCGGCACGATCCCCTTCGTCGAGCCCGTTGGTCTTGGTCGCGGGCGCCTTGATCTCTTCGCCAGCGCCTTCGACGGCGGCTTCGAACTCCCGGGCCTTGCGACCTGGTCGACCGAGGGCACCGTCGCGGTGGTGAGTTCGTTCGGTCCTCTCCTGCCGACCGACGGCACGAAGATGGCCTACCTCGCCACCGGCGGCGGCGCGAGCCCGCGACTCGTGAAGGAGTTCGTGGTGCAGCCGGGCGTCGGCGATTTCGCGATCAGCTTCGACTACGACTTCATCAGCGGACAGTGGCCCGAGCTCGCGGGCGATCCGCTCTCGGACCGCATGCGCATCGTGCTCGAGCAGGACGAGCTCTCGACGCTGCTGGCGATCGAGACCGTCGCCGCGTCGAGCTTCACGATCCTCGAAGGGGTCTCGCTTCCAGGAAGCGGCGGAACCGTCGGGCACACCGGATGGCGCCGCGGCGCCGCGGTCGTGCCGGTGCTTCCGGGCTTCGCGTCCTACGTCGTCCGGATCGAGGAGTCCGGGCAGAGCCCCGCGACGAGCGTCGTGCTGCTCGATCGGATCGAACTCGTCCTGTCGCCGGGGCAGCTCTACTGCGGTTCGCCGCAGGCCGGCGACTGCTGCGAAGTGCACGAGACGCCCTACTGCGCCGACGGCTCCTGCTGCGCCGCGGTCTGCGCCGTCGATCCGACCTGCTGCACCGTGGCGTGGGACGCCGCGTGCGTCGAGATCGCACGAGCGCTCTGCAGTGAACTCTGCCCGCCGCCGATCGTCGCCTCGACCTTCGAGGGATTCGTGCAGACGCCCGAGGGCGTGCCCTTCCCCGATGCGGAGGTCGCGGTCGGCGACTTCTCGACCCAGACCGATGGCCAGGGCTTCTTCTCGCTCGCCGCGCAGGTGCCCGGCGGCCTCGGCGGCGTCGTCGTGACGGCGACGGCGTCGGTCGAGGGACGTTTCTACGAAGCCTCGGTCGTGTCGGGAGTCGTCGTGCCCGACGGCGTGACGCCGGTGCCGACGATCGTGCTTGGCCCCGACGGCGGTTGCGTCGTGACCGGCCTCGCGCCCGAGAGCGCGCTCTTCGACGCGCCAGGCGGGGAGGGCAGCGTCGTCGTCACGACCAACGGCGCGGTCTGCTCGTGGTCCGCGACCTCGAGCGCTTCGTGGCTCGTCGTCACCAGCGGTGCGACCGGCACCGGCGCCAGCGGGACGATCACCTATCTCGTCGAGCCCAACACCGGCACCGAGACGCGGACCGCCACGATCCTCGCCGGCGGCGCGGGACACGTCGTGACTCAGTCGGCGCCGCCGCAGGCGACCTCCTTCGTCGGTCTCGTGCTCCTCGAAGACGGCTCGCCGGTTCCTCAGGCGGTCGTCGTCTCCGATCTCGGCGGAACGGCCTTCACGAATCCAAGCGGGCTCTACACGCTCGAGATCGTGATCGATCCCGCAACGACGGGGATCACGCTGACGGCGACCGCGACCCTCGGCGGCACGACCTATCAAGGCAGCCTCGTGGTCGGCTCCGTCGATGTGGGCGGGTTCAACCAGGTGCCGCCGATCGTGGCGTTGCCCGTAGGCGGCGGCTGCGAGGGCGAGTTCGCGTGGCTGCCGGGCATCGGTCAGCCCGGCATGAACGGCAACGTGAATGCGCTCGCGGTCTTCGACGACGGCAGCGGACCGGCGCTCTACGCGGGCGGCTCCTTCCAGTCGGCCGGCGGCATCGAGGCGTACAGCATCGCCCGCTGGAACGGCGAGTCGTGGTCGGATGTGGGCATCGGCGTCGGCGGCGAGGTGCGGGCGCTCGCGGTCTTCGATGACGGGAACGGCCCGGCGCTCTACGCGGGCGGCTCGATCGAGGTGCTCGTGAGCGGACCGGTGCGGGGGATCGCGAAGTGGAACGGCCAGTCGTGGTCGCCGGTCGGCGAGGGTCTCGGCAATGGAGGCCAGGACCGCGTCTCGGCGCTGGCGGTCTTCGACGACGGCCAAGGGCCCGCGCTCTACGCGGCCGGTCGGTTCACGAACGCCGGCAGTGTTCCGGTCAACCGCATCGCGAAGTGGAACGGGCAATCGTGGTCGGCGCTGGGCAGCGGCCTCGACGAACGGGCCTTCTCGCTCGCGGTCTTCGATGACGGCGGCGGAGCGGCGCTCTACGTCGGGGGGCTGTTCCAACAGGCTGGCGGGGTGCCGGTGAACTTCGTCGCGCGATGGAATGGCGCCGCGTGGTCGCCGCTGGCGGGAACGACCCTCCTCCAAGTTGGCGGCGGCCCGACTTCGCTTGCGGTCTTCGACGATGGCAGCGGTCCGGCCCTCTACGCCGGCGGCAACTTCTCGGAAGCGAACCTCGGGGCCGGCAACCGCATCGCCAAGTGGAACGGTCAGCTGTGGTCGCCGCTGGGCTCGGGCATGAATGATCAGGTGCTGTCGCTTGGCGTGTTCGATGACGGGAATGGCGCCGCGCTCTATGCCGGCGGATGGTTCACGACCGCGGGCGGCCTCGAGGCGAATGGCATCGCGCGATGGGACGGCTCGTCGTGGTCGCCGCTCGGCGCCGGCGTGAATGCGCAGGCGCAGGCGATCGCGCCCTTCGACGATGGAAGTGGTCCGGCGCTCTTCGTCGGAGGCAACTTCAACTTCGCCGGCCCGTGGCCCTCCTCCGCAATCGCGAAGTGGGGCTGCTTCACGCCGTGACGAGCCGCCGCGGCGCGGAGCCTTGGCCGTAGAGGGCCGGTGCCCCTCGGCGCATGCGGCAACGAGGCGTCCCGAAGCGGACACAGGGTGACACTGACTCGCGCCGCGATGCCTCAGGAGCGCGAAGATCGAGGAAGTCGGTGGGTCTTCCCGACTCCGGAGTTGGCAAGATGCTCAAACGCTCTAGTCTTGCGAGGTCAGGCGAGCCGTGGTGGGCTCGCTCGCCTCTTGCCTACTCGCCAGGGCCGTGGGGTTCATGTCTGCTCCGAGTCGGGACGACGATCTCACCGATCTCCTGAACGCGTTCGCGGCCGATCCTTCGCTCGCGACGCCGAGGGATCGCTTCGTCGACGTCGATCTTCTCTACGCGCGCTGCCGGGCGTTGGTGCAGCGGGTCAAGATGCGAGCGTCGGGGCTTGCCGGGCTGGGCACGACGGACCTGCTGCATCGGGCCTGGGAGCGGACCATGCTCGTGCAGGGTTCGGACGCACCCGCGGCGCGATGGAACTCCCGCGAGCACTTCTTCGCGACGCTCGCCCGGGCCACGATCGAGTCGATCATCGACGAGCGGCGTCGCCGCGAGGCCGAGAAGCGGGGGGGCGGCGTCGAGCCGCGACGGCTCGCCGAGTTGCCCGAGGTGCCATTGGATCGGCGGCGTCCCTCGCCGAGCTCCTTCGACGGCGAGGATCGCGACGCCCTTCGTCAGGCCCTCGACGAGTTCGCCTCGATCGACCCGCGAGCCTGCACCGTCGTGGTGCTGCGGAGCTTCTGGGAGTTCAGCCTCGCAGAGATCGCCTCGTCGCTTGGGATCTCGGTGCGCTCGGTGAACCGGGACTGGCTCGCGGCGCGGGCCTGGCTCGCCCATCGGGTTCGGGAACTGCAGGGGGATCCGGCCCATCGCGACGGACGTGGGGAAGGCGACCCCTTCGGCACGCGATCGCGTGATCCGTCCTGATGGCGATGTCGCATCGCCCCGGCGAATCCGCTTCCTGATCTTGGAATGACTTCTTCCGAAGACGACTCGCCCGATGCCGATCGCCCCGCCGGCCGCGACACCGACGCCGGTCGCTGGGCCGAGGCGTGGCATCGCGAACTCGACGCGGAGGCCTCGGAGTCGTGGATGCGAATCCGCGCGGAACTCGATCCGCTGCTCGAGGCGTGCGAGTCATCGGGCGATATCGGCGAGGTCGGGGACGTGCCGAACCGACTCGCGCCGTTTCTCGACGCGATGCGATCGGACTTCGATCTGCTTCGGCCGCGATCGGTCGCGAGCGAAACCGAGGCGAGCGATGCGGCCTCGGTGGCGCATGCCGCCGGGTCATTGGCGCCCGGAACCACTCTTGGCGGCTGCGAGATCATGCGGGTTGCCGGTCGCGGCGGCATGGGCGAGGTCTACGAGGCGATCGATCGCTCGCTCGGAGCCGATTCGGAGCGCCGCGTCGCCTTGAAGCTCCTGCCGGCCGAGCCGACCGGATCGTCCCGTGCGTCGCTTGCCGCGGCGCTTCACCGCGACGTGGCGGCACTCTCGCGGATCGAGCATCCCTCGATCGCACGGCTCTATCGCGCCGGCGTCGATCGCACGTCCGACGGGGTCGAGCACGCCTACCTCGTGACCGAGTTCGTCGAGGGAGTCCCGCTGCTGCAGTTCGCCGAGGACCGCTGCGGACGCGATCCTCGCTGCCGCGCGAACCTCGCAATCGAGCTCGGCGAGCGCCTTGCCGACG
>CAZTMB010000064.1:14515-16299 GCA_964614695.1 uncultured Isosphaeraceae bacterium
GATCCTCGCTGCCGCGCGAACCTCGCAATCGAGCTCGGCGAGCGCCTTGCCGACGCACTCGCAGCCTCGCATGCGCAAGGCGTGGTGCACCGAGACGTCAAGAGTTCGAACGTCCTCGTGCGGAAGGACGGATCGCTCGCGGTCGTCGACTTCGGCATCGCGGCGCTGGCCGACGGCGAAGCGTCCGATGACAGCACTCTTGCCGATCGACTGACCATGCAGCCCGACGCCGCGGGCTCGATCTCGGCGATCAGTCCCGAGCGAGCGCGGGGCCGCTTCGGCGGACCGCGCGAGGACGTCTGGGCGATCGGCGTCCTGCTCTTCGAGATCGCGACTGCGCAGCGTCCCATCGCGATCGAGGGGCTCTCGATCTACGAAGCGATCCGGCGAATTGGCGATGCGCCTCCGCCGGCGATTCGGGCCGTCGCGCCCGAGATTCCGCGCGATCTCGCGGTCGTCATCGACCGATGCCTCGCGTTCGATCCGGCGGATCGCTATCCCGACGCGGCGGCGGTGCGCGACGAACTGGCCCTCGTGCGGCAAGGCTTCGCGCCGCGGGCTCGGCCGATCGGTGCCTGGGGCCGGTCGTGGCGCCTTGCGAAGCGCCATCCGGTCGCAAGCCTGCTCGCGCTCGCGACCGCGCTTGCCTTGATCGGCGGAACGCTTGTCGCCAGTGCGCTTGCCGTGCAGGCGAGAAGGTCCCAGGCAATCGCCGAGGATCGCGAGCAGGTCGTGCGCACCGTCGCCGATGGGCTGCTCGTCGAGGTCGCCGACTCGCTCCGCACGATTCCCGGCGCGACCGCGGCGCGGCAGCGCCTGCTTGAGATCGGGCTCGCCTATGCCGAGGCGGTCGGCGAGGAGTCGTTCCTCGCGAGCGATCGCGACGCGGCGCTTGAACTGGCGCGGGCGGTCTTCACGCTCGGCGAACTGCATCGGCAGCAGCAGCCCAACGCGAGCGAAGACGCCCTCGGCCGAGCCGCATTCGAGCGGACGAGCGAACTCGCGCGGCTCGCCGCGCAGGCGTCCGGCGGACCTGATGCGGAGGCTCTCGGTCTCGCGGCGAACGCCGATTCGCTCTCGATCCAGGGCCGGCCCGGATGGTCGCTTGAGCAGATGAATCAAGCGTGGTCGGAGACGATCGATCTCGCCGAGCAGGCGCTTGCCGTCGATCCGCAGCAGGCGGACGCGCTGATCGGGCTCTACCGGTCCTGCCTTCGGATCGGCGATCGGGCACGACTCGACGGCGATCGCGATCGGGCGATGGAACTCTTCACTCGCGCCGTCGCGGCGACGGAGCGGCTCGTCGAATCGCATCCGGAGCTGCCGCGATCGTGGTTCCATCACGGCGCGGCGCTCAACTCGATGTGGTGGCTTCTCTACAAGGACTTCCAGGAGGGCAATGAGGCTCGGATCCTCGAGACCTTCGACGCCATGATCGAAGCCGAGCGCCGCGAGGACGCGATCCTCTCGACCACGAACTCGAGTTCGTCGATGGCGATCTCGCAGATGACCCGCACCTATCTCGCGATCGAGTTCGGCCTGATCGATGGCGCCGAGGCCGAAGCGATGCTTGCCGAGCTCGAGGCCTCGATCGTCGCGATCAGCGAGTCGGAGCCGGAGCTCGGCCTCTTGCGCCGCCGTCGCGCCGAGGCGCACCTGCGACGAGGTCAGTCGCTCGAACTGCTCGTCGAGCGGGCGATCGAGTCCGGCGACGAGTCCGAGGCGAGGCGTCTTGCCGCCGATGCCGCGGTCGCCTTCGAGTCGCTCGTCGAGGTGCAGCGGGA